>NZ_JACCCY010000002.1:600000-930000 GCF_013409575.1 Macellibacteroides fermentans
GATACGACAACAAATTTTCAAGCTGATGCAGATAGGGGGTATATTGCCTATGCCGATCCGGTGGATCGTGATAACGGACAGCTTTATCTGGCAGCTATTTTACCGGGCGGAGAGGTTAAGTCGGCACAACCAGTCTACTTTTCTGCCCAAGAGCAAAAGACGCGGGGAGCCAACGGCCATTTGTTAGCATGTACTACTTACCAGCCAGACAGTAGCTTTACATACTATTGGGGTGCCGGATGGAGTAAATGGGGCTTTGCCACACAAGATGATTGGTTTAATTTTGTGAGAAAAGAATCCGCAAAGAAGGCCGAACCTATGATGGTGATAGTCGTAGAGTAATAAACAAATAGTTATAGTTAGAACATGTTATCTTCTGAAGCATTGCAGAGGATAACATGTTTTGTTTTTTTATTCTGTTTATTCGAATCCTATTTGCTTCGTATTATAAATTAACTAACTTTGAAGCATTAACGAAATCTACAGGTTATGAAAAACTATTTTCCCTTTCTTTTACTGATCTTCTTTACTCTCTGCGCCTTTGGTAAGGCTCCCAAAGAGGGCCTTTTATGGAAAATTTCGGGCAACGGCTTAACCCAACCCTCTTATCTATTTGGTACATGGCACGGAGATACCGAGCTCCGCAATCAGTCTTTTCTTGACAGTGTGCCCGGTTTTCATGCCTCTTTTCGCTCCGTAAAGCAGTTCATGTGCGAAAAAACATTAACTGGGGCATCAAAATCCACAAATTCTTCTCAAGATAAACTTAGGGCAGTGATGTTGTTGCCTAAGGATACCACTTATAGCGATCTGCTGGATAAGTCACAAATAAGTATACTCGATACCTTTTTAACAAAGAAATTAAAGGTAACTTCAGACAAAATGAACCTGCGTCCCAACGCCTTGTCTTATATTTTAACTCAGATGATATCTGAAGATACGGTTAGAAGCCGGATCCGGCAGAAGGTGATGATTCTTGAAAGTTCAACCCGTCTTCCTGATTCGGTTGTAATTGCCAGAAGAAAACAACTTTATAGTGAACAGGATATTATGGATTATGCCTTGCTTAAAAAAGCAGAAGCAAAGGGAATGGAAGTAGTAGGACTGGATGAGCTTATCGAATATCAGCCTATTATGCTATTTACTACTGATGCAACATTAAAACAACAAGCCGATTCCCTTGTTCGATTCATAAATCGTTCGGGCTTTGATCATTTGGTTGATTCCATGAATCTTTTAACTAGTGCTCTTCGAGACGTTTACCGAGAACAGAACATCCACAAACTAAAAGATGAAAAACAGAAACTGATGGATGGAATTGTTAAAATGGATACATGGACAAAAAATAAAATGGACGAAATGACACAATCATTGGTCTCAGATAGAAACAGAGATTGGATGAAACACATTCTAACATACATTAAGAATAAATCTACCTTTATTGCTGTGGGAGCGTTACACCTTCCCGGAGAAGACGGACTTATCCAATTACTTCGTGATGCCGGATATACGGTGGAACCCATGTAGAAGATTTATTCCTAAGCAGTGCTTTATTTAAATCCCTTAAGGGAAGTAATAGGTTTACTACGATGATCTAATCTTTTGTTAACGAATACTTATTCGTTTGACAGCTGTTAAACGCAAGTTCAACAGCTGTGTACTTTGCGTTCAACAGCTGTCAAACGCAAAGTACACAATTGTTGAACGAATAGTTCTCCTAATAGAAGAAAATAGAAGTCTTAATAGAAGGAGCTAATTGATAGGGAGAAATTTTTAGTTGCTCACTATTAAAGCTTTAAAAGTGGTGGTGTTTTGCAAAATCAGCTCTAATTCCGTGATCGGGGGGATGTGACAGATGGCACACGCTGACAGATGTAAAAATGCCATATATCATTTTATATATCTTTGTTAACCAGCTGTTTGGGTGGTAAAAATGATAGATGACAGTTTGTTTTGCAATAAATTAGTTTTGAAGCTGAGAAGTTTGTAATTTTCTATTTCTGCATCTCCGGCGAATAGATCAGCCCCTCTATGGCATCTTTACCATCGGGGGTAACAAGTGCAAACGCGAATCCCCAGCGGATTAATCTGACTTCCTGAGTTGTAAATGCTCCCACAGGGAGTTTTACGAATACGGTGTTCCATCCTTTCTTCAACGCAACGGGAATCGGTGCACGTGCGACCATGTTCTCGTTTTTAAGAGATATTTCCTGATTGCGCACGGTATGGGTGTTTTCCCAAACAGGAGGTGCAATTTCAGCATCGTTGATCCAGATTCGGCTCTCTTTATTATCCCACTTACCCTGGCGAGGTGCAAGATCGGGCTCGGAACGGCTGTAATTCTGAAATTCAATCCAGGCTCCAACCTTTTGTGCTTTGGGTGAATAGATATAGGTGTAAGCGTAGGCTGTAGAGTTGGGTTGTGGATTCTTAAACAATCCAGATACAATGGGGTCCCAAACGTGACGTAAGCAGATGCCGGATCCGTACACGGTCCGGGTGTTATAGCTTTTCCCTTCGTATGAATATGTGTCGGACAACTGATTCTCCGGAGGGAAGGAGGCCGTAAGATTGCCGGAATTTGGAAATGCGTCTGTAACTTTCCAACTGGCATCCACCTGTTTTACATAGGCAATGGGTTCGTTTTTCAGATAATTGTTCTTGTGGAAAAGAAGTCTCCGTTCAAAGTCGGGGAAATCTGATTGCGAAGGGTTCAGTTGAACGCCATTTTCCTGTATATATTTATCTCCTCCTCCTTTCCATGCACGTTCTGCAACGGCGAGCAGGGCAGGGTAGAAGTTGTTTTGTGTAAGCAGGGCATTATCATTTTCCATTATTCGATCGTTCCACATTCCCACGATCACACCCGCATATTGTTCGTTTCTTTTAGGCTGTCTTGCTATGTTGCTGTTATAGATGCCAACTAAATCGGAAAAGGTATCAAAATGGTTGATATAATGAAAACGTAAGTCGATTGCCGGTTTCCCGGGGAGTGGCCGGCCATGGTTGCTCCACATCATGATCATATCGATACCGTCGGAAGTATATTTGTATCCTGGATTCCATGAAATAACCTTTTTCCCTTTGCTGCGGATGTGGCTAACCATGTCCGGTACGAAGTTAGGCATGGTGATCTTTACCTCATCCGTGCCGATATGCATCCATTCCGAATCTTTAAATATATCGCATATTTCATTCATCAACTCTTTTAAAGTCTCCAATCCTTGCGGTGTTTGCATGGTATAGCCAAATGCCCGTGTAAAGGCCTCGCTATGCCCCGGCATATCTATTTCCGGGATTACGATAATGTTGTGTTGTTTAGCAAAGGCTACCAATTCTTTTGCCTGTTCAATGGTGTAATATTTGCCGGGATGACGCGTGTAGCTGGATGGTGCATTTAGCTGAGGAAAGCGTTTGCTTTCCAATCTCCAACCCTGGTTTTCGGTTAGATGCCAGTGAAATACGTTAACTTTATAACGGGATAAATTGACAATGTGCTTTTTTATCTCATCATAATTCATGTAGCTTCGCCCGATGTCGTGCATGTAGCCACGTATGGGAAAGGCCGGCCAGTCGGTAATGGTGCATGCCGGTATTTTCCCCTTATTACCTTCTGCCAGCTGATGGAGGGTCTGTACTGCCCAGTAAGCCCCTTGAAGCGTTGTGGCCTGAATTGTTAGTTGCGAGGGGTCAATGTTTAATGAATAAGCCTCTTCCTGAAATTCGCATCCATCCACTTTGTCGGTCAGCTTTATACGGATAACAGCTTTTGAGGGTTTTTCGGTAACATTTCCTCCATTCATGCCAATGAACCCTCCAATCTCTGATTTAATTGACGGATCACCAGATGTGGTGGGAGGAAGAATAAGTTGTATAGTGCGGTTCAGATTAAAAACACCCTTTCTCGTCACTATTTTTTGTGGTTGAGGTAACAGATTATCAATTCCCGCATATACCCCTTGCACTGTACACAATGCAATGAATAATAATATTATTAATTTTTTCATTTAAACAGTTCTTTTGTATGTTGAAGTTTATAAAATATATTTGTGTTTTACGCGTAAATTCCTGTTATGTGTGATTGAATCCGGTGGTTGATTTGAAATATTGTAAATAATAATTGCAAATATATATAATATTTATAATAACTGGAGCGGTTGGATAAAAATCGGTCTATTAGAATTTGAGCCTGAGATATAATAATTGTAGTATATTTGTACGAATATTTTACCGGATTGATAATGAATAAACAGCTCTATTTATTTATTTGCCTCCTTTTGTGCTTGTTGACGAATGCCCCTTCGGCGAGGTGTTCCGTTAATCAACAGGATACCAGGTATTATTTCCAGAGGTTGAATAGTAAAGATGGGTTGTCGCAAAATACGGTTCATGCTATTTTACAGGATAGTCAGGGTTTTATGTGGTTTGGGACCAAAGATGGTTTAAATCGGTTTGATGGTCTCACTTTTCGCGTTTTCAGAAAAGAAGGAGGTACCTTGGGGACCAACTTTATTACGACTTTGTATGAAGATACCGATGGAAATATTTGGGTGGGTACCGATATAGGGGTGTATGTCTATTCGAAAGAGACAGAGTCGTTCAGCAAATTCACAATTAATAGCAACCGGAACACGGTAATTACACAACCGGTAACTTCCATTTTGGGTGATAAAGCCGGTAATATATGGATATCCGTAGATTCGCAGGGATTGTTTAGTTTTAATAAGAAAACCCGGAAATTACAGAATTATCAGTTTAACGGCCCCGGACAAATGGTTACGGGAAATGTGACACATTTCTTGTTTGATTCAAAAGGACGGTGCTGGATCAGTTTCTATTCCGATAACTTGTATTATTCCGACGACCAGTTTAAATCTCTTCATCCATTTTCGTCGGATACGGAAGAGAAGCCTTTCCGCGACGATATTATCAATAAATTGGTGGAGGGACCGGATAATACGTTGTTCGTGGGGTCATCCAAAGGGGGACTGAAGAAGATTGACATCCAATCGAACAAGGTTCGCGATTTATTGCCGATGAAAGATGGAAAGCTACCCTATGTACGCTCCATAGCATACTACACAGACAACGAGCTTTGGATAGGTACCGAATCGGGGATTTATATATATAATTTGCTTAGCGGGAAAAGAAATCATCTTGTGCATGACGAAGCGGATTCTTATTCATTGTCTGATAATGCGATTTATTCATTATACAAAGACAAGGAAGGTGGAATGTGGATCGGATCTTATTTCGGCGGACTAAATTATTATCCCAAGGGATACTCCTACATTGAAAAATATTATCCCAAAAAGGAGGACAATTTCAGATTGGGAAAGCGGGTACGTGAATTTTGTCAGGGGAAAGATGGTACCATATGGATTGGTACGGAGGATAAGGGCTTGTTTCTTTTTGATCCTCAAAATGGAAAAATTCAGCCTTTTGTAGACAAGTTGTTGTACAACAATGTTCATGGTCTGTGCATGGATGGGAATTTTCTGTGGGTGGGCACCTTTTCCAAGGGACTCAACCGCATTGATTTACGCACCGGAAGAGTTAAGAACTATCAGAAGGGAATGAGAGAGGATGACTTGAGTTCGAATGATATTTTTTCGGTTTGTCGTTCCAGATCAGGAACATTGTGGATTGGAACAACCTATGGTTTGCATACCTACGACAGAGAGTCGGATCGCTTTAAACGGGTGGAAAAGTTGACAGGTATTTTTATTTACGATATGCTGGAAGATGATGCAGGTAACCTTTGGATTGCCACCTATGCAAACGGAATATATTGCTTTAATCCAGCTAATAATATATGGAAACACTTTGTACACGAAGAAAATAATCCATACAGCTTATCCACCGACAGGGTGCTGAGCGTTTTTCAGGATACGGCTAAGCGGTTATGGTTTACCACTCAGGGAGGTGGATTTTGTATGTATGATAAGGTACATGATAGGTTTGAACATTATAATTCCGAATCTTCTGCATTACCATCCAATGTTGTTTTTAATATGGTGGAAGATAACAGCGGAAAGCTCTGGATAACGACCAACGACGGATTATTTTGTTTTGATCCCGTAACAAAGGCAGGAAAGGTGTATACCGTTTCCAGCGGGTTGCTAAGCAATCAGTTTAACTATCAATCGGCTTTCAAAGACCGTTCCGGTAAAATATATATGGGAACAATTGAAGGTTTTATCGGTTTCGATCCGGCTAGCTTTACAGAAAACAGATATGTACCGCCGGTGGTTATTACGGATTTTCTTTTGTTCAACCGTAAGGTGCCGGTAGCGACTAAAGATTCTCCTTTACCCAAAAGTATCAGTTTGCTGGATGCCATTACCCTTAAATCTAGTCAGCATTCATTCTCATTCCGTATTGCAGCGTTAAGTTATCAGTCGCCGCGGATGAATAAGCTGATGTATAAACTGGAGGGATTCGACAAGGAATGGTTTTACGTTAGGGAAACCCCGGTAATCAATTATTCTAATCTGCCCTATGGATCCTATACTTTTCTGGTTAAAGGGTCGAACAGTGATGGATTATGGAATGCTACTCCAACAACACTCGAAATTCATATTTTACCACCCTATTATCTTACTTTCTGGGCTTTTGCCTGTTATTTCCTGGTTGTACTGGCAACGCTTTACGGAGTTTATCGTTACCTGAAAAATCGAAGTGTACAGAAGCACCGTTTGCAAATGGAAAAGTTTGAACGGGAAAAGGAGCGCGAACTTTATAATGCTAAAGTCGACTTCTTTACTCAGGTGGCGCATGAGATCAGAACTCCTCTTACACTTATAAAAAGTCCCCTTGAAAATATTTTGAAAGAAAATGAATTTCAACCCGGAGTGGAAGAGGATTTACAGATTATGAGCAGGAACGCGAACCGGTTATTGGATCTGACCAATCAGCTGCTGGATTTCAGGAAGACAGAAAATAATGCCTTCCGGCTAACTTTTGTTGAATGCGAGATAGTAGCGTTGCTGAAGGATATACATGCGCGGTTTATACCGCTGGCAAAACAGAGGTGTATTGATTTTAGAATGGATATTCCGTTGGATAGCTATGTTGTTTCATGCGACAGAGAAGCTCTGATTAAGATTGTGAGTAATCTGTTTTCCAATGCGTTGAATCATGCGGGTGGCTTTATTCATGTAAAGCTTGTGACCGAAGAACCTGCCGATTGGTTTTCTGTTGTGGTGTCTAACGACGGAGAGATTGTTCCTTCCGAAATGAGAGAGGCTATTTTTAAACCATTTGTACAATATAATGACAAAGGGAAGAAGCAGACTTCGGGTACCGGTATCGGGTTGGCTTTGGCCCGTTCGCTGGCAGAATTGCATGAGGGTACCCTGATGATGGATGAAACACTTGAACTGAACGTTTTCCGGTTAACCCTTCCGGTTCATCACAAAGAGACTATCCGGTTGCATTCTGAAGTGCCGCTTGCTATGGAAGATGTACATGCGACTTCTGAGTTTATTGCTCCGTTGTATGATATTCTCCCGGTTGATCAAAAAACGAACGACATCGAACCTGAATTGTCAAACGTGCAGACGAAATCCAACGAGAGAAAAGAAGTAGTTCTGGTTGTGGAAGATAATAAGGAGATGAGAGGTTTTCTGTGTCGTCATTTATCACCACACTACACCGTACTAGCTGCCGCTGATGGTCAGGAAGCGATAGAAATGTTAGATACAAATTATGTAAATTTGATTGTGAGTGATGTTATGATGCCGAAGATAGACGGATTGGAGCTTTGTTCCCGGATAAAATCGGATCTGTCATATAGTCACATCCCTATCATTTTACTTACAGCCAAAACCAATGTACAGGCTAAAATAGATGGAATCCGTTCGGGTGCTGATGCTTATATCGAAAAACCATTTTCCATTGAATTCTTACTTGTCAGCATTTCTGGTATGCTTGCAAACCGTGAAAAATTGCATCAGGCATTTGTAAGCTCACCTTTTATTGGAACAAGCACGATGGCGATTACAAAAGCCGACGAGTCTTTTCTGAAGATATTGAACGAAGAGGTAGAACGTAATATGTCGGATCCAGAGTTTAATCTGGATGATTTGGCGGCAAGTATGCATATGAGCCGATCCAGTCTGAACCGTAAAATAAAAGGAATACTTGATCTTACCCCTAACGACTATATTCGTCTGGAACGACTTAAAAAGGCTGCCTCTTTGTTACAGGAAGGCGAATGTAAGATAAATGAAGTATGTTACCGGGTAGGGTTTAATACACCCTCTTATTTTGCCAAATGCTTCCAGAAACAATTTGGCGTTTTACCCAAAGATTTTGTGAATCCCTGAACGTAAGAGCTTTTTCATCCTCATTTGATTCGATTGTTTTATAGATTGACCGGATTGTTTTATCTCAAATAATTCGAATAGGGTACTTTTGTGCAGAGCAAACATGCTGTTTCAATTTAAAAACTATATGAAAAGAGTCATGAGTCCGATCCTTATTCTCAGTATTCTTCTTTCTTGTGGCTCAGGTGTGACAGGCGATCCATTGCCTGATAATCCTGAGGTGCCAGATGTGAAAACTACCTATAGAAATCCTGTAGTCAATTTTAGTCTGCCCGATCCAACAATTATTCAGGCAGCTGATAGCACCTTCTATTTATATGCAACGGAAGATATCCGGAATGTACCTATCCTTCATTCGTCCGATTTGGTGAACTGGACGGAAGTCGGCACAGCTTTCACCGATCAGACCCGCCCCAATTTCGAACCTAAGGGGGGGATTTGGGCTCCGGATATTAATCGTATCGGAGATAAATATGTATTGTATTACTCAATGTCTGTCTGGGGTGGCGAGTGGACTTGCGGTATTGGTGTTGCAACCTCGGATAAGCCAGAAGGACCTTTTCAGGATCATGGAATGTTGTTCAGAAGTAATGAAATAGGCGTGCAAAATTCCATCGATCCTTTTTATATAGAAGAGGGCGGTTCCAGGTATCTGTTTTGGGGCAGTTTCAGAGGTATTTTTGCCATCGAACTGACCGACAACGGACTTTCGGTTAAACCGGGTGCTGAAAAAAAACAAATTGCAGGAACTGCCTACGAAGGGACTTATATCCATAAGAAAAATGGTTTTTATTATCTGTTTGCCTCTACAGGAACTTGCTGCGAAGGTTTGAAGAGTACATATACCACAGTGGTGGGACGTTCCAGCAACTTATTTGGCCCCTATGCCGATAAAAGTGGTCAAAGTATGCTTACCAACCATCACGAAGTCCTGATTCAGAAAAACAACTCTTTCGTGGGTACAGGTCATAATTCAGAAATAGTTACAGATAAAGCCGGCAACGACTGGATTTTTTACCATGGCGTGGATGTAAAGAATCCCCATGGCCGTGTGTTGTTGCTCGACAAGGTGCAGTGGAAGGAGGGCTGGCCACGCATCGAAACAAGTTCGCCATCAGTCCAATCACTCCTGCCTGTTTTTTAATAAAGATTAATTATGAGTATTTTATTTAGAAAATTCACATTCGGAGCATTGCTAGCCTCCACGCTTACTATTTTTGGTCTGCATGCCAACAGCTATGAACCATCGCAGACCGTTGCAAGTCTTTCGTTGAAAGTACCCGGAAACAATTCTAACACGTATCCGCTTACTTTCAACAGACTTGCCAACAGTAATTTTACGTACCAGCTTACTGCTGCAGAACCATTGCCAGTAACTATTTTTCAAAAAGTAGTGGAAAAAGGACTGAAGAGAGAATTGACCGTTTTTATTACGGCATCAGAGGATGTTTATCTTCATTACAGTCAGCTTCTCCGCACCGGTTATCGTCACGAAGATTGTTTGTTTTATCTGCCGGGGTTCTGGTATCGCCGCAATCTGCGGTCGCCAAAAGAGGCTCCTTCCTTCCACACGTCGGATAGTTGGACTGTAAGGGAAGACCGCCTTAGTGCTCCTCTTACGGGTATCTTTAACGAAAAAAACGGAGAATCTCTTACCATTTCACGTAAGGATGATTTTGCTCACGAAGCTTTAACCACTCATAAAGAGGGTGAAGTGGTGTTGTCCGGTAAAACATCACTTGGCTATACAGGGTTCGAGAATCAAGACGGTGTTGCTAATCTCTCTTTTGGATTTCCGTATCAGGAAACTCCCCGTAGTTACATACGGAAGTTGACATTGGCTCCGGCAGTTAAAGCTTTTCAATATGTAAAAAAAGGAGAGACTGTTATTCTGACATGGGAGATACAGGAGAATAGATCGGCCGACTATTCCGCTTTTGTTCAACAAATGTGGGAATATGCATACGATAGTTATCAACCTCAACCAGTACAATCTCCTTATACATCGGATCGGATGAAGGAGGTCTTGAGCAATTATTTTACAGAAAGTCTGGTAACCGATAAACCATTGGTTTACACTTCGGGTGTACACCTGCCAACCTATGACTGTACCCCCGTAGGTATTGCTGAAGTGGGTTTTGTGGGTCGCGTCCTGCTCAATGCCTATAATGCCCTGGAATATGGAGAACAACAAAAACAATCGGACTTGCCTGCTCAAAGTAAACGAGTTTTCGACAGCTATCTGGCAAATGGTTTTACTTCTGCAGGATTCTTTAAAGAGTTTGTAGATTTTAAAACAGGTTATGAAGAAAAGACTCTTAGTATTCGCCGACAATCTGAAGGTGTATATGCCATATTGCACTACTTGCAATACGAAAAAGAGCATGGACGAAAGCATCCGGAATGGGAGACTAAAATGAAACATATGTTGGACATGTTTTTACGTTTACAACAAGGTGACGGAAGTTTCCCCCGTAAGTTTAAAGATGATTTTAGTATAGCCGATAAGAGCGGAGGGAGTACCCCTTCGGCTACATTGCCTTTGGTGATGGGATACAAATATTTTAATGATAAGAGATACCTTGATGGAGCCAAACGTACTGCCGGTTATCTTGAAAAGGAACTCATATCTAAAGCTGATTACTTTTCATCTACGCTGGATGCCAACTGCGAGGACAAGGAGGCTTCATTATATGCTGCAACGGCTACATATTATCTGGCTTTGGTTTCCAAAGGAGCAGAGCGGGAGCATTATGCTTCACTTACAAAGAGAGCGTCGTATTTTGCGTTATCCTGGTATTATGTATGGGATGTGCCTTTTGCAAGGGGACAAATGTTGGGAGACCTTGGTCTCAAAACCAGGGGATGGGGTAATGTATCTGTCGAAAATAACCATATCGACGTCTTTATCTTCGAGTTTGCGTCGGTTCTTGATTGGCTGTCAGATTATTACAAAGAGCCGCGTTTTTCAGGCTTTTCCAAAGTGATAAGTAGCTCAATGAAACAGTTACTTCCTGTTGAAGGTAATCTTTGCGGCGTCGAAAAGAAAGGCTATTATCCTGAAGTAGTACAACATACTCAGTGGGATTATGGCAAAAACGGAAAGGGATTCTATAATGATATTTTCGCTCCGGGATGGACAGTTGCTTCACTTTGGGAGCTTTATAGTCCGGGGAGATCTGAAAAATTTCTTGGAAAATAAGGAATGAAGTAAATGATAAAATAGAATTTGTCAAAATTACCAACGGTTAATTTTGGATATTCAGATTTAGTACGCGAAAAACGCCGTAGAGTTTCATCCTACGGCGTTTTTATTGTTCGCCCAGCACGAACGTATTCTAACGGGTGTAAGTCCCCAACGCACCCTAACAGCGGGAAGCGTCCAGCCAACGACAAGGGTGTTCATCGCGAGGTGTAATCTGAAGGAAGTCTTCGGCAAAGATCTGGCCTGACGAACAGAAACTTGATACCAAGGCTCACGAGTGTGGATTAGTTTGCAATACAAAACAAAGTCCTATAGCTGTTCGGAACACTTGGAGTAAATCAAGCAGGTATAAGATTGAAAGAATACGTCCATAACTGGGGAGGTCTCACGGGCGAGGTCATCCGAGCAGTAACAACGAACCGTGAGAAGTCAGCAGAGGTCATAGTAGCCGGGCAAGGAAAAAAAACATCGACAACCTGGTGAAGGACTGAACTTTAATTAAACTGGAATTATTACATTATTACCAAATGGAAGAAACAATGCAGCAAACAACAGAATCTGTTGGCTGCCATCAGATGAATAGGACGGAATCCGAAGGGTATGATGGAGCGCAGACTTTTATGAGGATAATAGGTGAAAACCTAGTGGAAGTGCAGATAGGCACAACCAATTTGTTGGAACTTATCCTGAGTCCCGAAAACTTAAATCGATCTTATCGACAAGTAATAGGGAATGACGGATCCGGAGGCGTCGATAAGATGGGAACGAGCGAACTGTTGCCATACCTGAACCTCCACAAAGACGAATTGATAGAGCAGCTACAAAAGGGTAAGTACCGGCCCAATCCGGTCCGTCGTGTCGATATCCCCAAGGACAACGGCAAGGCACGTCAACTCGGTATCCCTACGGTTGTTGACCGGTTCATCCAACAGGCTATAAGCCAAATGTTGATACCGATATACGAACGAGAGTTCAATGACAACAGTTTTGGCTTCCGCCCAAACCGCAGCGCCCACGATGCGCTGAAGCGGGTGCAGGAATATGCAGACAATGGGTATCATTACTGGTTCTTCGTCAAATTTGGTGCAGGTTATCCTAAGTTGGAAAGCACGACCTTTCGTCTTAACAGTTCAAATCCAGCCCTGCCATACATCTCTCTTTTCTTGTTTTTTAATCTGTTTACATGACCCTCCACAACTCCATTACTCCAAGGGTATTTAATGGCGTTTTTTACTGCTTCCAAATCATGAATAATGCCATTTATAAAACTTTTAATCCTCCGTATTTGGGTCGACTTATACTTCTCGAGCCATTGGTCTAATCTAAGTTCATCTTTACTGTTCAAAACCTCTCTAAAAGTGTTGTATACCTCTCTCATGCTTTTTAATAACATAGAGGAGTTAATAATATCCTCTGCCAGTATGTGAGACTTGCTACACTCGCCTGTTTCCTTTGAAACACCCCATTCACTATTTGTTAAATGTATAGCAAGTCTGTTGGGTGACATTCCGCTAAATCGAGTTTCTTCATAAACTATCGGAGAGGTATTTAATGCTACTGGTAATCTTTTCTTATTCTGATATTCCGGGAAGTGCCTGTTGAACCACTGATAAAAAGATGTTTGATTACCCTTGAATCCCTGTTTTTTCAGAGACACAAATATATTTCTTACATTTAACCCCTGATTACAACACTCCTTAATCAGATCCATAAAATCTCCATAATTATTATAATAGATGGTTGCTCGTGGCAACAACTCTTCCATTTCAAAATAATATCTTACAGTATTACGGCTAATGTTTAAAGCCTTGGCAATTGCTCTTTGAGAGTAGTTGTTGTTTTTAAGCTCATGAATCCTGTTAAACAACTCCTGTTTTCTATGGTTAACACTATTGGTGTGTTTGTTATATTGTGAATCGCTGGTATTTTCGTTATCTCCACTACTTAAGCAGATGTTATTTTTTTTGCTTTTATAAAGACTCTTCCTGTGAGCCAACCAACTATTTTTAATGGTTTTATACTCCATTCGTATTTCATGTGCTATGTGATCTCCCAGATTTTTCACTAAATGAAACCTGTCTGCTATTTGTGACGCCTTGGATGCCCCAGACTTTATAGCATTAGAGTAGCTGCTTGATCGATCCCTGGTTACATACAGTATGGAGTTATGTCTTATAAGCCAATCTGCAACCTCCTCCTTGTCTCTACTCTTTAGTAGTTCTACGGGACGGTGATTAATCGCATTTACAATAATAGTACCATACGATTTGCCTTTCCTGTATGCCCAGTCATCTATGCCTATGGTAGTTAGTTCCTGAAAATGGGGCATTTCTATAGACTTAACGATTCTAAGACAGGTAGAACTGCTCTGCTTTATTGATAGGAGCTCACTTATATACTCACCTTTACGAGAAGAGACCTCAATGAGCAGTTTTTGCAAAAAGTGACTTGTGCGATCTGTCAGTCGTGAGTGTTTCCGCGTTAAGGGCAGATGTTGCTCAGAGAAAACTGTTTGAGTGCAATTACTGTAACGGCATCTAAACTTTCTGACTTTCAGTATAATTTTAACAGCTCTGCCAACTACAGCTAGATCTGTTAATTTGCGCATATAGGATGAATGGACACTTTTACTCCTTTTACCGCAACAGATACATTTTGCTGTCTTGTCTTTAAGACGGGCAGATAGAAGAATCAAATTATCACTTATAACGGAATCATAGAATACAACACCTGGGATTCCAAAAATAGCTTGGAGCGAATGTTTGTTTATAAAAAAGTTATTATCTTTGGGTTGGCTAGTGTTGTCAATCATCTTTAAATCCTTTAGTGTCAGACCTTTAAAGATAATAAAAATAATTCTATTATACTAGCTTTTTGTTATTTATTTGCCTGTATATCAACACAATAAGTCAATTATACTGGTTGTTTAAGAACCGTTATTTTGCACCAAATTTGACGAAGAACCTCATTACTGCATAAACCTAGACTTGGAGCGATTCTTCGATACAGTAAACCATAGCAAGCTTATAGAGGTGTTGTCACGTACAATCAAGGATGGACGGGTAATTTCACTTATCCATCACTATCTCAAAGCGGGCGTAATGGTTGCTCATAAGTATGAATCAACCGAGGAGGGGGTTCCTCAAGGGGGTCCGTTAAGCCCGATTCTAAGCAATATCTTGCTGAATGAGCTTGATAAAGAGTTATCTCGCCGAGGTCATCCATTTGTCCGCTACGCAGACGACTGTCTGATTTTGGTTAAAAGCAAGCGTGCCACAGAGCGAGTACGAGACAGTATATCCACCTATTTAGAGAAGAAACTCTTCCTTAAAGTGAATATGGAAAAGACCATCATTGGAGATCTTCGAGGCAAGAAATACCTCGGCTACTCATTCTACTGAAGGTCCAAAGGCAAGTGCGGTCTATGCACCCACCGTACAAGTCAAGAAAAGTTCAAACGCACGCTCAAACAAATAACCAAACGAAACAATGGAAAAGGATATGCATGGCTAAAGCAACGATTGTCACAATACATACGAGTCTGGCTAACTTACTACAGTTTAGCAGACATGAACCGATTTATCCAAAAGACGGATGGTTGGTATCGTCGCAGGCTAAGGACGTATATATGGAAGAGTTGGAAGAAAATCAGCACGAAGTCACATAATCTCCAGAAATGTGGTATAAACAAACATCAGGCTTGGCAATGGGCTAATACCCGTAAAGGATACTGGCACATAGCCAACAGCTGGGTGCTGCATCGGGCAATTACAGATGAGAGTCTAGACCGAGCAGGTTATCCACAAATAATGAGATTATATCGCCGTCTGCATCGTAATTAAAGAACCGCCGTATGCCGAACGGCATGTACGGTGGTGTGAGAGGTCGGAAAACAAAAGTAGGAAGAAAACTACTTTTGTTTTCCTCCTACTCGATTGTTAAATTTGAGATTGTAATCGATATAAATTTTTAAGGTATAAACTATCTTTGTCTCTTATTGAAAGTTATAAATAATAATATGATTCATGAACTACAGAAATGAAGATATACGTCGGCAGGATAGAACACTCTCTATAGAAGGTGTCAATAGGTTACTTTTAGATGGAGAGTACGGAGTGTTGTCTATGGCGAATGAGCATGGCGAAGGCTATGGAGTGCCACTTAATTTTGTCCTGGATGGCGAGACAATCTATTTTCATGGTGCGCCTGAAGGAGATAAACTGCGGTCACTTCGTACTTCTAAACAAGTTTCTTTTTGCATCGTTGGAAAGACAAAGCTTATACCTGAGCAATTTACAACTGCTTATGAATCTGTAATTGTAAAAGGAACTATAGCTTTGGATTTATCTTTTCAGGAGAAGATGCATGCTCTTGAGTTGATTATTCGTAAATATTCACCTGAGTATTTAGAACTTGGGATGAAAGCATCCGAAAAGTCGGCACATCGTACTTTGGTTTACCGGCTGGATATAGTTTCTGTTTCAGGAAAATGCAAGTTAGGATAATATAGTTATGTAAACTTGTTCCAGATGCAATCGAGCTTCTTTATTTTGCTGTTTGTTTTTTGTTTCGTTAACAATATATAGTAAAAATAAATAATAAATTTTGTATTAATATGAGTTAAGTCCATTTTTTATATCTACTTTCGCACATCGAAAAGTGATAAGGTTAAAAGACTGATATTCATACTATTTTTGTTTGTATCGTATCTTCATTTCAATACAAATGATGCCGGATTGTTAACCGATTCGCCTGCGTATGAGTCATGTTCGGTAAGTAGTGAAAAGGAAAGTCTTTATCATGCTGGTCAAAAACAAACGGCTGCCAGTAACCCGCTTGTAGAACTAAAATTTGAGGTAGGGCAGTTTAGAGAAGATATTACCTCCCGCAGTTACAGATCTCCAAGATATAATTTCTCTTCCGCTATCTTTTCTTTGTCGCCGGATTCATTTTTTCGAAATATCCGATTAGCTGATTTTCGCAAACCTCTTTCACTTAATTCTCAGAAGAAGGAAATCCTTCATCTCAATCACACCCTGCGTATTTAGCGGTTTCCCGTATCTTTCCTGAAGTTGCATGAATGCTAAATCTTGTACAGAAATTGTGCAGGAGTTGCAAGTGTGTTCATTTTGATCAGGAATCGTCTGTTATTTTAATCCGTATATTTTCCGGTAGTAACTGAGTATGTTTATACTTAGTGCTTCTGTTGTAGTTGCTGAAACGCAAACGACAGGTTGTGTCTGTGTGTACGGATGTCATTATTCATGTTCTTAGAAATATGATTTTATTCAAAATACTATTTTATTAATTGTAATCTAACATGTTACACATTTTGTATGTTACTATCGAAATGATGGCGCTTACTTTCGTCATCGGATTTGTGGTTGCCGCCATAATCAAATCTATTGCCTACGCAACAGATAGCATTGAGTTTTATAACGTTAACAAGGAGGAAATTGATCGCTTGGAACGTATGCGTTATAAACGATTAAAGAGAGTAAAAAGAACATTTGCGGATGAGAACAGGTCGTGGGTGGAACGCGATTACGGAATCAGTCGTGGCCGGGTTGTTCAAGAATTGAATGATGAAATGCTGAAGGGCGTTAGTAAAGGTCGTCCTGATTTTGATATCAATCAGTATTATTATGCAGCTTTTCCTGGTAAAACCAAACGGATTGCTTAAAAAAGATATTAAAAATAGAAAGTTAAAATGGAGAATATAGATTTCTTGACTCTTTTTCAGGGATTTGGCACGATGATGGCCGGAGGCTGGGTATTGGGATGGTTGCTATTAATTGCGGTACGCTTTTTATGCCGGGAGGAGGATTGAGTAATTTATTCCTTGATCCGATGTTGAGTGATACTGATGAGTTGATGAATATGATGCAGATCGATTTTCTGCAGCCGGTTTATACGCTTACTTTCAGCAATGGACTGATAGCTTGTTTTGTTTTTATGGGAATTGGTACATTGTTGGATGTAGGGTTTTTATTGCAAAAGCCTTACGTAAGTATTTTTTTAGCCCTATGCGCCGAATTAGGAACTTTTTTGGTACTTCCTATTGCTCATGCTTTTGGCCTTAGTCTGGGCGAAAGTGCTTCTGTTGCAATGGTTGGAGGGGCTGATGGTCCGATGGTTTTGTTTACATCGCTGGCATTGGCCAAAAACTTATTTGTACCTATAACAGTTGTGGCTTACCTGTATCTTGGACTTACCTACGGAGGATATCCTTATTTGGTTAAGCTCCTTGTCCCCAAAAAGTTGCGTGCTATCAAGATGGTTCAGACCCGTACACCCAAAAATTACAGCTCAAAAGTGAAATTGGCTTTTGCAGTGTTATTATGTGCTGTACTTAGTTTCTTATTTCCAGTGGCTTCGCCTCTATTTTTCTCACTGTTTTTAGGAGTTGCTGTTCGAGAGTCTGGCATGAAGCATATTCAGGATTTTGTTAGTGGTCCTTTATTATATGGATCAACGTTCATGTTGGGTGTATTGCTTGGTGTGTTATGTGACGCCAAATTGCTTTTAGATCCCAAAGTCTTAAAGTTATTGGTGTTAGGCATTGCTGCGTTGTTATTGTCCGGAATAGGAGGAATAATGGGCGGATATATCATGTATTTCATAAAGAAAGGAAATTTTAATCCTGTTATCGGTATTGCGGCTGTAAGTTGTGTACCAACCACTGCCAAGGTGGCTCAGAAGATTGTGACGAAAGACAATCCTGACTCGTTCATTATGGGCGATGCATTGGGGGCTAATATTTCGGGTGTAATTACATCGGCTATTATAACAGGTATTTACATTACAATAGTTCCCTACTTATAAGGGTTAACGGTTGGTTTAGTATTTTTGGTTGTTGTATTTTTAGGTTGCCTGATGGCGTCCGGCAGTATGTCTGCCGGACAGCCATCTTTTTTTTGTTCAAACAAACGGAGACAGTTTTTGTTTTATTTACAGTGATTTGTTAGTGTAAAACATATAAAAAAATTATGTATGAGAAACAGAACAGTTTTAGGATTGGTATTGATGCTTTTTACAGTATTTACAGGATGGGGAGCCAATGTTCCACAATCGGTCGAACCGGATAAAGAGCAAATGATAAAGGAGGTAAAGGCGCTGGTAGATAAATTGGTGCAGGGTTGTGAAACTGCTAATGCCGATGAAGTTTTAGGTGTGTTAGCTAATTCTCCTGAGTTTTCATATGTAGTGAACAGGCAGTATAGCACCTATCCCGAGTTTGAAAAGGGTCTTAAAGGATGGTTTGAAATGATAACAGGGCAAAAGTTGACAGTAGAAAATGAACGGTTTTCATTTCCATTTTTTAATTCGGTGCTTTATACGGCTGATTTGGGTATTGTTATGAGTTATAAAAACGGCCGTACAGTAATAACCGATCGAGGCCGATGGCTGCTGTTGTTTAAGAAAACTGGAACCGAATGGAAGTTGATTCATGGCTCAGAATTTTACATCTATAAAGATGCTCCAAAAGATGCTCCAGCTACGCCTCCAACACCATAAATAATGTAAGTTAATATAAATGCAAAAGGTCTGATTCTCACGAACCGGACCTTTTGCATGATTTAAAAATTATCTTATGAAAAAATTAAATAATAGATGTTGCATCTATGTATACAAATATACGTTTTTATCGCTTTTCAATTGTGATGTGTGATGTGTTATAGAGCATATGTACTATTATTTGATCTTTTTATTTCCCTTTTATAAGTGTTCCGAGTACGCTACGGACAATTTGAGTACCTAAAGTTCGTCCTACAGAAGAAAGCATATTTCCGAACATGCGTTCCGTAGGACTCTGTCTGCTGCTGTTTCTTCGTTCGTTGTTTATTCGTCTACCTTCTTCTGCTTGCCATTGTTTTTCTTGTTTTATACGTTCCTTTTCTTCCTGCTCACGTTGTTTGTTCAGAATTTCTTTTTCTTCTTCCTGTTGCTTAAGTAAAGCTTCTTCCTGTAGTATCTCGTAAGCAGAATGTCGGTCTGTTGTTTTTTCGTATATTCCATATAGCGGCGATTGTTTAATGGCTTGTGCCCGTTCTGCATCTGTAATTGGCCCGATTTGTCCTTGTGGACATAACATTTTGGCTCGTTCTACAATGCAAGGAGCACCTTTTGAATCAAGAAAGGATACAAGTGCTTCGCCAGTTGCAAGTTCGAGTATTGCGGTCTCTGTTTCGAATGCTGGATTCTGTCGGAATGTCTGTGCAGCTGTTTTTACCGCTTTTTGATCGCGTGGAGTAAAGGCACGCAAAGCGTGTTGAATGCGGTTTCCTAACTGACCAAGTATACTTTCCGGCAGATCCAATGGATTTTGAGTAATGAAGTAGACGCCTACGCCTTTGGAGCGGATGAGACGGACAATCTGCTCGATTTTATCGAGCAATACTTCTGGAGCATCATCGAACAGCAGGTGGGCTTCATCAAAAAAGAATATAAACTTGGGCCGTTCCAGGTCGCCTACTTCGGGTAGTTCTTCGTATAGAGAGTTTAACATCCATAACAGGAAGGTTGCATATAACTTAGGTGAATTAAGGAGTTTATCAGCTGCCAGAATATTTATTACACCTTTTCCCTGTTCTGTTTGCAGAAAATCATAAATGTTAAATTCGGGTTCGCCAAAAAAAAGATCACCACCCTGATCTTCCAAATTGAGTAATCCACGTTGGATAGCCCCAATACTGGCTGCCGATATATTGCCGTACTGTGTTGTGAAACTACGTGCATTTTCTCCTACATAGGAGAGCATTGCACGAAGGTCTTTTATATCAAGTAGTAGCATTTTGTTATCATCTGCAATTCGAAACACAATATTAAGTACTCCAGACTGGGTGTCGTTCAACATCAAAAGCCTCGAAAGCAATAGTGGTCCCATATCTGATATTGTAGTTCGTAGCGGATGGCCTTTTTCAGCGAATACATCAAAGAAACGGGTAGGATATCCTTGAAATTGGAATGTTACACCAAATTCTTCCTGTCGTTTGGCAATAAAACTGTTAAGTGTCCCGGCTTTGCTGATACCGGACAGATCTCCTTTCATATCAGCCATGAAGACGGGAACGCCCAATTCGCTGAAGCTTTCCGCCAGTATCTGAAGTGATACTGTTTTTCCAGTCCCTGTCGCTCCGGCAATCAACCCGTGACGGTTGGCCATTTTAGGATGTATATAGAGCGGCATACTGCCGTGAGCCACATATAATTCCTTGTTGTCTGTCAGCATAAGATAAAGGTATTAGGTTTATAATCACAATAATACAACAAATGAGTGTGAAAAACAAGTAGCCAGTCTTAAAAGAATTTGTTAAATAAAGAACAAAGAAACACCTATTACGCTGATGATTGCGCCAAATACCTCTTTCAACGTGATCTTATTTTTGAAAAGCATCCGTGAAGGCCATAGGATAAAGATAGGGGTAAGAGCCATCAGTGTTGAGGCAATACCTGCTTCTGTATACTGTACGGCCATCAATGAAAATGAAACGCCGATAAATGGACCGAAAAGTGTAGCCCCCAGTGCGGCTTTCATCCCTTTGCTATCACGTACCGATAGAGAAAGACTGGCGAATTTACGTGTATACCACATGACGGCCAAAAAACCCAGGGTACCGGTGATTGCCCGTATAAATGTAGAGGCAAAGGGAAGCATCTGTGAAGCCTCAAGCATGCCTTCGGGGATGGAGAGTGCATAATAGTTCATCCCAACCTTGCTTAAAACCAGTCCCACACCTTGTCCTATGCCAGCACCAATACCAAACATGACTCCTTTAAGAGGGAGTTTAAGACCGAATTTATGGCTTGTGCCTCTGCTCAATACAGATAGTGCGATGCCAGAGAGGGTGACCAGCATTCCGGCTATAGCTTGAATTGATAATTTTTCGCCAAGAATTAACCATCCGGAAAAAGCGGCGGCAATAGGGGCTAGAGTCATAAAGAGCTGTCCAAAACGTGACCCTATCAGAACATAAGCATTGAAAAGACAATAATCTCCTAGGACATAGCCTACAAAGCCTGATAATGATAGCCAGAACCAAGTACGTCCATCAGCATATATTGGTAGAGGCGAACCGGTAAACCACCACAATGTGATTCCTAAAAAAAGCAGGGAGAGAGACATACGGATCACGTTGAGTTGCAAAGAGCCCAGTCGTTTACTTCCCACTTCGGCAAATAGGGCTGTGGCGGTCCATGAAATGGCAACACCAACAGAAAGAATCTCACCAAAATATTGCATTTCCTAAAATTTGCGCGCAAAGGTACATTTTTTATATCTTTCGTGGTTAAAAATGGTTGTATTCTTATCCAGGTTTTTGTGTTGGTGTATTTTGTTGTATTTTTGCGGCCAAAATCAATGCAAATATATTGAATGGGGTTAGAAAAAGGTATTTTTAAACGTACGGAGTTATTGGTTGGCAATGATTGGATGACACGTATTGCATCAGCTCGTGTAATAATTTTCGGAGTAGGTGGTGTAGGTAGCTGGTGTGCTGAGAGTCTGGTTAGATCGGGAGTCAGATATCTTACAATTGTTGATTCCGACCGTATTTGTGTCACCAACATTAATCGTCAGTTGATGGCCACGACTAAGACCGTGGGCAGAGTAAAGGTGGATGTACTTAAAGAGCGTTTACTTGATATTAACCCATTGGCCGAAATAACTGCGCTGCAGCAGATTTACAGTGCTGAAACAGCCGATTCGTTTGCCTTGCATTCTTACGATTATATTATAGATGCGATTGATAGTCTGGAAAATAAAGCCGACTTGATTCGTAGGGCAACAAAAACAGACGCGGTATTCTTTTCCTCAATGGGAGCTGCCCTGAAAATGAATCCGTTAAAAATTGAAGTTGCTGAGTTCTGGAAAGTAAAGGGTTGTCCGTTAGCAGCAGCACTTCGCAGGAAAATGAAAAAAGGCGAGAAGCCTTCTAAAAAATTTAAATGCGTGTTTAGTGAGGAGTTACTCGAAAACAGAGGCGCTAATTCCTCTTGTGGTACAAGTGCTTGTCTATGTCCGAAATCTCATAATGCACCCGGAGATCCGGATCTTGCCAACCATGAATGGTGCAGTTCGAAGGCACGCATTAATGGAACACTCGCCCATACAACTGCAATGTTTGGTTTTACACTTGCAGGCTTGGTGATGCAGGATTTGTGTAAGGAATAATCATAGGAAATCGACAATATCCCATAATGTGCCAACCTCTTTGAATCTGGAATTTTGTTGAGGTGCTTCGGCTGTTTCGTGCGCCCAAGTAGTTTTATACGGAACGTGAATGGCATAACAGCCAAGACTGAGTGGGGGAAGAATATCCGATTTCATAGAATTACCAGTCATAAGAAATTCTTCTGGTTGTATGTCCAGATGATTTAACAGTTGTCGGTATGTCTGGGGTGTTTTGTCGCTTATTATTTCTACGTGATGAAACAGGTGTGCAATACCTGAACGAAGAAGTTTACGCTCCTGATCCAACAAGTCTCCCTTGGTTACAACAATGAGTTTGTATTTTCCATACAGGGCATTGAGTGTTTTGTGAACATCTGGTAATAATTCGACGGGTTGTTCGAGTTGTTCTTTTCCAAAAATAAGTATTTGATGTAAAAGAGAGGCGGTTGCCTGATCCCCTGCAAGCTTAATCGCTGTTTCCATAACAGAGAGTATATAAGCTTTAACTCCATACCCGTACAGTGGCATATTTTGCATTTCTGTTCGATACAGTTGATCGGCAACAATTTCTTTGCTTGCGTATGGGGCTAGCAATTCATATAGTTTATGCTCGGTTTCTAAAAAATAACTTTCATTAATCCAAAGGGTGTCATCTGCATCGAATCCGATTACTTTGATCTTGTCCAGTTTCATCTACACTTATGTTTAAATCTTCAATAATGTATTCTATTGTATAGGTGCTTGACGAAGGATGTCTATCAGAATAGGTTTGATTCCACTTACAAAGAATTCGATAGCGATAACCATAAGAATAAGTCCCATCAGACGCATCATCACATTATTGCCAGTCTCGCCTATGATTTTATTAATGCGGGTTGCTGCACGCAAAATGATGAATGTTAGCAGATATACGATCGCAATAGAGGCAATAAGAACTACCTGCATCCAAAAGGTATCAGCCTCTTCCATAAGTACAATTGCATTAGTAATGGATCCCGGTCCGCAAATCATAGGAATGGCAAGGGGGGTGATTGAAATATCTTTTGCATAAGTTTTGATCTCGTCTTCCTTGAGTTTTACTTTTGTTATACGAGCCTGAAGCATGTCCCAACCTATGGCAAAGAAAATAACTCCACCAACGACCCGGAAGCCGTTGGTGGAGATACCAAAAAATTTAAACAATAGCTGACCAGAAACAGCGAACATCACCAATGTGATAAAAGATACGATGGTAGCCCTCTTTACAATGGCTTTCCGCTCCATATCAGAAAACCCGTCAGTCATGGTTAGAAAGATAGGCATGATGCTGAGTGGATTGGTCAGCGTAAAAAAAGAGGTGAGGCACAGTAGTGCGAAAGGTAACAACGTATCCATGGTACAGCTTATTTAGAAATTTATTTATCCCAAACCAAATAGGCTGAAATGAGCCAGTGGTTTAGTTCGTTGTCTTTGATGTTTTGAGCTTCAGGAATGCTGAAGGTGATTGTATGACTTCCTTCACCAAGGTTAGGAAGAGCAACCTCTACCGGTTTTACATCGCTGCCCGGACACCAGTTGGAGCGTGATAAATCTGAAGAAGCCAATGGTTCTTCCACCAACTTCTTTTGGTATCCACCTTTGCCAATATAGGCTGCCAGACGTTCACGCAGCCACACACCTGTTGCAGGATTAAAACGACGGAAGGAAGCGCAATCGTCACGCCATGGTATAAAATTGAGCACCTCTTTACCATCAATCGAGATGATGTTTCTCTTTTCAACAAACTCGTCTCCTCCAGAATGACCACCGTGGCCTGTTACTATATATTTCAGCTTTACGTTGCGGGCGCCGGCAGGAATGTTGAATGTGGTGGAAACGTCCTTACGTGCAAAAATATCGGGATAGGTTTGTCCCATATAGTATACCGTATTAATAAGAGGTTCCACGTGTTTTTGCTTAATAGCATCGACTCCTATCTGCGATTCTTCAATATCAAGTACAAGGCTTGCAATATAGCCTTCAGGTGTCCAGGTGTCAATAAATATTCCCACATAGGCTTCGCGTTCAAGCATTGAATACAGATCAGTAATATCTTGCTCCCAAACTACATTTTTAGCCCATTTATCAATGTAAACAGGTTTACGGGTACTACTCAGGCTATCGTTGTCGTTACTATAAAATCCAACGCCGAAAGGAGTCATAAAGCGCAAAAGTTCAACAGTCGGTTTATAGTTCTCGCCAGCCAGTACCCCGATTAGTTTCTCAAGTTTGGTGCTGTCTACTGCAGGAAATTTCTGTTCTCCTTTGGCAATATTGAGTAAGTTTATTGCAGAAGATTTAGGAAGTACGAAGCATGAACCCGACTTATCCCAGCGGTCTCCATTAGATGCAAGAGTAACCTTCGCCTTTACCTTTACATTACGTTGATAAGGTGGTAAGGTTATTTTTTTTAGAATGATACGTCCGTTGGTAAGGTGAATCACGCTATCTGAAGCCGATTCATTAATACCATCGGGGTATTTATCCGGAGCAAAGCGTACCGGAGTCTGGTTAAATACTTGTAATGTCCTGTTTCCATAGGAGGTAAGTTCTTTACTTCCGCATGAGAATAGCATCAGGGTGCCTGTAAGGGCAGCTCCTAATAAAAATCTGTTCATATTGTGTTATCGTTTAGTAAGTTCGTTTATAAGTTGTTTCTGACCGGTTTTTTTGTCGTTGTGAGTACAAGGGCCCGTTACGCAACCACCTTCGCAAGCCATGACTTCAATGAATTGTGCAGGTGTTTTGCCAGTCTTAGCGAATGCACGCAACAGACCAATGTTCTTTTTATCAAGGTTAGCCACTTGAACGGCGCTAATACTGTCTTGTTCTTCTTTTAAGTAGACTTTAACGGCGTTTACTACTCCGCCACTCTGAGCAAATCCATGGGCTTCACGTACAGATTTGAATAGTACGGAAAATGGTCGTGCTTCGTTAATATTGATGTTTAGTCCTGTTAAAATTGAACCAACCTCTTCGAAGGTTAATGTAAAATCGACACAACCATCTCGTTTTACCTCTTGTCGCTTGGCTACACAGGGTCCCACAAATACAATTTTTGCATTAGGGTATTTCTCTTTTACGATCCTGGCTGTGTAGTACATGGGTGAACCGGTGTGAGAGATGTATTTTTTCATATCCGGAATGTGCTTGTTGGCAAGCTCAACGTATGAAGGACAGCATGAGGTAGTCATGAACGGTTGTCCTTCAGCCAGTTTTTCCTTCAGTTCTTCTGCCTCACGCCGGGTTGTTTCCATCGCACCTTGTGCAACTTCCACTACTTCGGCAAAGCCCATGGCCTTGATCGCTCCATATACATTTTCGATTGGAGCACTAAATTGAGCAAGGATGGAAGGGGCTACAATTGCAACCATTTCTTCTTTATTACGCAATCTTTGTAAAACATCAAATGCCTGGGAAATTTCAAATATGGCTCCAAAAGGACACGCATTTATACATTTACCACAGTAGATACATTTGCTTTCATCAATGTGCTCAATGCCATACTCATCTTTACTGATTGCTTTCACAGGACAAGCCTCCTCACAGGGAATCGGTACATAAACAATTGCATGATATGGACAGCTGCTATGACATTTTCCGCAGCTGATGCAGGTTTCGTGATCAATGCTGGCCTGACCGTTCTTTTGAAATACGATGGAGTCTTTGGGACAGTTCATGTAGCAGCTACGGGCTACACATCCACGGCAAAGGTTGGTGATTTCGTAATTGACTTGTACACAAGAAGAGCATGCTTCATCAATTACGCATAGCAGATTCTCTTTTTTATTTTCAGTACGCAGCAGAGCCTTTTTTGCATATTCAGACAATGGTGTTAGCTCGTCAACTTCATCGCTCATGTCAAACCCAAGTAATGGAAAGGATTTGTACTTCCAGACAGCTCGCTCTTTGTGTACACAGCAGCGACCTATTACTTTTGATTTACGGGGACTTAATTCCAAAGGAAGGCGGTCAATTTCATCCAGAAGACGGTTTTCATTCCAGAGTCTGACCAATTGCGCCAGCAATTTATGACGCACAATCATTACGTTATTGGTAAAAGCCATAGACGATGTTTGAACTTTAGGGTACAAAGATACATAAAAAGCCCTGATATATCAACGGAACTTTTCGTTAAGAATTATTGATGCGCTGTGTACCTCTCCCGAGAATGGAGGATTGAGTTTGGAAAGCTTTAGCGTTATCTCTTTTACGATTGGATATTTCTCTTTTATAGAGTGAACTATCCTGCCAGCTACATGCTCAAGGAGTTGGGAAGGTATACTCATTTCATCTTTTACCAGACCGAATAGCTGACTATAATCAATGGTATCTTCTAACCGATCACTTTGAATGGCATTGGAAAGGTCTGCTGTAAGTAATAAATTGACGACAAAAGTATTTCCAACCAGCTTTTCTTGTTGAAGAACTCCGTGATAAGCGTGGAATATCATTTCCCTTAATTCAATTTGTGTTGTCATATTGTTTTAAATTAGAGGTAAAAGTAATGAATTTAAACATATCTGACAAAAAAAGTCTATATTTGTCTCTTCACAAAAGAAATAGGATATGATGAATCTAAAACATAAGGAGGAAACTCCTGCTGGCGGACTGCATAATGTATTGTCGTCAGGTTCTGCAATAAAAGGGAATGTAATGGCTGATACTGATTTTCGTCTTGATGGTAAGGTGGAAGGTGATATTCTTTGTGGCGGGAAAATAGTGATAGGTCCTAAAGGTTCTGTTTTAGGCAATGTTACTGCCGAAAATGCGGAGATAATGGGCGAAATAGCCGGTTGTGTAAAAGTGAATGGCAAGCTGGTACTAAAATCGACTGCCCGGATAGCAGGTGATATCTGTATCCGATCAATCGAGATTGAGCCCAATGCGCGTTTTAACGGTAAATGTATTATGTCGTGCGAAGAGTAAGCTCTCCGCACGATTTATTTGCTGAATATTTTTTCTATAGAATATAGAATAGAACGTATTTAATTTTCTTCATCTCAATGCCTACCGCTTTTTCTAATCAGGAAGGATATCTTTTCATTTAAAGAATCAGCCTTTATCAATTCCTCCAGATTAATGTGCATACGATACTGCCAGTAATGTCTGGAGTTCGCTGGCACGTTAATTCGTTCGGACTCTATATCGCTTCGTTTTATGGAATCATCTATTGCAAACCAATCTTGAAGTGGCAGAATGGTGAGCATGGATTGTGTTTCAAGATGATTGGATATAATCTGTCTTGCTAAATCTTCCCTGCATTCGTCTGGAGCTACTCCAACTCTTAATAATACCTGGTTGAAATATCGCTGGGTTTTATCCGGATCTTCTTTCCACCAATTTCGGATCGGTGTCATATCGTGAGTAGATGTTGTACAAACGGAGTTATAGGGTAACGACAACAGATCTGAAAACTCTCTATGAGATGTTTTGGGCATACGTTCTATCTCCAGACTTAAAATCTGAAGCTTTTTCATCACTTCGGGTACAGAATCTGGTATCATACCCAAATCTTCTCCACAAACCAGCATGTCGGTACAGGCAACTAATGGTACTAAATGCTTATAGGCTTGTAATTTCCAATATTCAGTATGCCGGCGATAGAAGAAGTGCCAGTATAATTGATCGAATGCATACCGTTCGCTTTCCGAAAGTTCTTTATAAATGAACGAGTTCATTGCGGATATGCGGGGGTGAAACAACAGTTCGTTATGCGGATCAGGCAAGAAAAGCATCTCATTTGCTATGGCAAAAAGGCCCTCTTTAATGCGTTGAGATTTTAGATCTTCTTTGCCTTCGAACAACTTTTCGATTTTACGCTGTGTATTGCAAAATGGTTTCAGCACATAATGATTGGATGAAGATTGGGCAAGGAATGAGCCTTTTACTTCCGATGTAAGTTCATCAAATAATTCGGTTAAGAATTTTTGATGAATATGCGGTGTCGTAAAGCGGGCTTCATTGAAGGTAAGCCCATACTGCTCAATCTCGTTTCTGGAGAAGGGTAATGCTGGATTGAAATGACCGCACAATCCCTGGATAAAATCCAGTGGTATCTCCCAAATCCGAAAGAAGCCGAGGATATGATCGATACGGAAGGCATCGAAATAGTCGGACATTTTACGAAAACGTTTTTTCCACCAGGCATAGCCGTCTTTTTCCATCTCTTCCCAGTTATATGTGGGGAACATCCAGTTCTGTCCATTGGCAGAGAAGTCGTCAGGTGGTGCTCCAGCCTGTCCATTCATATTGAAATACTTCGGCTCTGTCCACGTTTCCACACTGTTTCTGTTCACTCCGATGGGAATGTCTCCTTTTAGCACAATACCGTTTTTACGGGCATATTCACTTACCGAACTAAATTGGGTATGTAGGACAAACTGCAGGAAATAGCTAAATGCTATTTCTGGATATGCTTCACTGTTTTTGGCACAAAGAGCCTGAATTGCACCTTTGTCATAATTGGCGAATTTACCCCATTGACTAAATTCGGGAGTGCCATTTTTATCCCGTAGATAGCAATAAGCTGCGTATGGGAGCAGCCAGGATTCATTTTGTGTATAGAAAGTATTGAACGCCTCGTTTTCAATACACTGAAGACCTTCTTGCTCGAAGTAGTCGCGACAATAAGCCGTTTTGTATTTTACAACCAACTCATAGTCTACAGCCTCTTTTGCATTCAGATTGTGTTGTATCTCTGCATAAAAATCGGCTTTCTTTTTATCTTTAAGCTCACCCAACCAGTTTAGACTGATATACATTGGATGAAGCGCAAATATAGATATGGCACTGTATGGATAGGAGTCCACCCAAGTATGTGTCATCGTGGTATCATTCATGGGGAGGGTCTGAATGATGCATTGTCCGGTTTTCCTTGCCCAGTCTATCAAGAGACGCAGATCAAACAAGTCGCCAGTGCCAAAACTGTTCTCTGAACGGAGAGAGAAAACGGGTATAACTGTGCCTGCTCCACGCCATAAAGGTTGTACGTCTCGATAATACAATCCGGATATAACTACCGCTTCTCCATTGGCCTGTGGTGGAAGGTCGAGTACCCTGTTTTCACCACCTTCCCAACTTACAATACTTCGTGAGTTATTATCATATAGGATAAATTTATATTCAAGCGGATTATGTAGTTCTGAAGCATCAAGGTCAATGTGCCATTCAGGAAAGGTGTCACAGCTTAGTTTGAGAGCTTTGTCGGGATTCCAATCACCTAAACAAGGTTGATTTCCGGTAATAGCGACTGATTGATGTTTTTCTATACGAGGAGCACCAACTTTGATGGAAATTTTTTTATCGCTTTTAACAATACGTTCATGAGTGTTGCAGGGATGTGCAAAAAGACTGTGAGTAAACGCAGAGGTATAAAAGGCAAGATTGGCTGGTCTTACTTGCCAGTAATCATACAAAGAGTATTTTGAAAACTCCTTGTCGAAACTGATTCTATGGTTTTTCTCCCATTCTTCAAAAATTCTCTTTTCGTTTACACTTATAAAATACCTATATTCAACATATTCGGTATCTTCTGGTAAATCAAGTGTCAATTGCCAGTTCCCACCATCAGTATAAACCATTTCTTTTGCAAACACCGGATCCCAGGATCCTAAAGCCGGTATAGATCCGACAACGTACAACTTTTGTCCCCAAACGGTGTGGAAGTTTATTATAAAGGTTACTTTCATATGTATCAAATATAGTAATGGATACGAAGGTATAAAAAATGCGGAGAAATATCCCCGCATTTTTTAGAATAATTATAGTTCGTTTTTATTATCCGCATCTTGATGCTCCGCAATTGGTACAGATAAGGCATCCTTCCTGATAGATCAAGGTTTCATGTCCGCAATTTGGACACTTCTGGCCTTTCGCTTCTGTTCCGTTAGGCAGGTATTTCTTTAACGCTCTTTCCACGCCATTTTTCCATGTATTGATTGACTCGTTGTTAAGTTCAAGTCCCTGTACCAATTTGATGGCCTGATCGATGGGCATACCATATCTTAAAACTCCGGAGATAAGTTTAGCGTAATTCCAAAATTCGGGATCAAACTTACCATCCAAACCTTCGATAGTCATTTTGTAGCCACGCTTATTCTTGAACTGGAAATCATAATGTTTATTCCCGTCTTCGTCGTAACTCTTGATTATAGTTCCCTTTGTTACGTTTTTAGGAAGCATGATTCCCTCTTCATCATCTGCTAGACCAGTGAATATTTCATAAGGTTTTCCATTAAGGAGTCCTACGAAGGCTATCCATTTTTCTTTGTTGTTCTGGAATTTAACAACATCTGCTTCCAGCTCACGAGGGCGTTTAGCTACTATCACTGGAGGCTCCATGCAGTTTGCATCTTCTTTTTTCTTGGTTTTCTGAGTTGAGACAAGTACTCCGGAACGAGAACCGTCACGGTAAACTGTACATCCCTTGCATCCGCTTTTCCAAGCTTCAATATATAGTTTATCTACCAATTCTTCATTTACATCTGCAGGGAGATTTATGGTAACGCTGATCGAGTGATCTACCCATTTCTGGATTCGTCCCTGCATTCTTACTTTTTGTAACCAGTCAACATCGTTTGATGTTGCTTTATAGTAAGGAGATTTAGCGACAAGTTCATCTATTTCTTCCGAAGAGTATCTCTTGGTTACAGAATATCCATTAGCCTGCATCCATGTAACAAAGTTATGATGGAATACAATATACTCTTCGTATGCGTCACCGGTTTCATCAACAAAGTCTACACGAGCATCGGTATCATTAGGATTTACCTTGCGTCTTCGTTTATACACAGGAAGGAACACAGGCTCAATACCTGATGTAGTTTGGGTCATCAGGCTGGTTGTTCCTGTAGGAGCTATGGTTAAACAAGCAATGTTACGACGTCCGTATTTAACCATATCTTCGTAGAGACTGGGATCTGCTTCACGCAATCTGTTGATAAACGGATTTTTTTCTTCTCTTTTGGTATCATATATTTCAAAGGCACCCCTTTCTTTTGCCATGTATACTGATGATCGATAAGCTTCAATGGCCAAGGTACGCTGGATGTTCTCAGCCATGTCTGTAGCTTCATCAGTTCCATAGCGTAATCCAAGTGCAGCAATCATATCTCCTTCGGCAGTAATACCCACACCGGTACGTCTTCCCTGCAATGTTTTTTTCTGTATCTTCTCCCACAAATGACGTTCGGTTTGTTTTACCTCATTTGTTTCTGGGTCTGAGTCTATTTTTGCAAGGATCTTTTCGATCTTTTCACTTTCAAGATCAATTATATCGTCCATGATGCGTTGGGCAAGACGTACATGCTTTACAAACAGTTCATAGTCAAAATAAGCCTCTTTAGTAAACGGTTTCACTACATAGGAGTATAAGTTCAAAGCCAGTAAACGGCAGCTATCATATGGACACAATGGAATTTCTCCACAAGGATTTGTTGAAATCGTCTGAAACCCAAGGTCAGCATACGAATCAGGTACAGATTCTCGGATAATAGTATCCCAGAAAAGTACTCCTGGTTCAGCCGATTTCCATGCATTGTGTATAATCTTTTGCCAGAGAGTGGCTGCGTCAATCTCTTTTACTGTTGTTGGATTTGCCGAATCAACGGGGTATTGTTGTTTATAGGTGGTTTTGTTAACGACAGCCTTCATGAAGTCGTCGTCCAATTTCACCGAAACATTGGCTCCGGTAACCTTTCCTTCGGTCATCTTTGCATCAATGAACGATTCTGAGTCGGGGTGTTTTATTGATACGCTAAGCATCAATGCTCCTCGGCGGCCATCTTGTGCAACTTCTCTGGTTGAATTTGAGTATCTTTCCATGAAAGGTACCAATCCGGTAGAGGTAAGTGCAGAGTTCTTTACCGGAGAACCTTTTGGCCGGATGTGAGATAGGTCATGACCTACACCACCACGTCGTTTCATTAGCTGCACTTGTTCTTCATCAATGCGGATAATAGCTCCATAGGAGTCGGCTTTCCCATCCATTCCAATTACAAAGCAGTTGGATAACGAAGCAATCTGATGATTGTTTCCAATACCAGTCATCGGACTTCCTTGTGGAACGATGTAACGGAAATGGTCAAAAAGCTCGAACAATTCCTGTTCGGAAAGAGGGTTGGGGTATTTTTTTTCAATTCTCGCAATTTCACCAGCGAGGCGATGGTGCATATCGGTCGGAGTTTTTTCGAAGATATTTCCGAAGGCATCTTTAAGGGCATATTTGTTTACCCATACCTTGGCGGCTAATTCGTCGCCTGCGAAATATTCTTTTGAAGCTTTAAATGCTTCGTCAAAGGTGTATGTTTTGTTGTCCACAGCTAATAGTTTTTATTACAGTTGCAAGTTTAATAATACTTTGCAACTTGACCAAATGTTATACGTTAAAAAACGGATGAAAATAGATAATTTCCAAAAATAAATTTTAATATCTTGATATTCATTTGTTTACAAAATTTGAGAAGATGAAAAGTTTTCCAAAAAATAAAACCTTGTTTTTTGTAGGTTTTCCAAAACAGAAAAGGATGCTTTTGTATACAAAAGCATCCTTTTCTGTTATTTAACGGAAGAAATTTAATTTTTGAGCTGTACTTCAATCTGTTCAACGGTAGAACGAAATGTCTTACAAGTTTCAATTTGGTCTTTAATTGTTTTGCATGCATGTAGTACTGTTGCATGGTCTTTTTTTCCTACAATCTTACCAATGTGGGCAAATGAGCTGTCTGTATATTTTTTAGACAGGAACATCGTAATCTGTCTGGCTTGTACAACTTCACGTTTCCGAGAACGTGTTTGTATGGCCGAGAGTTCTAGATTGAAAAATTTACAAACAGTTTCCTGTATTGTCTGAACTGATAATTGTTTTTTCTCCAGGCGAACAGCTTGACTAACCACTCTTTTAGTTAATGGGAGGTCAATTTCCTTATTATTGATAACTGCGTTAGCCATTAAAGAAACTAAAATACCTTCCAGATCACGTACATTTTCGGTTACATTGGTAGCAATGAAGTTGAATACTTCATCTGGAATAACAATACCGTCATGATTGATTTTGTTTTTCAAAATCTTTTTTCTTAAATCTAAATCCGGACGACATAATTCTGCTGTAAGACCCCACTTTAAACGTGTAATCAAACGCTCTTCCATTCCTTGTAAGTCAACCGGTGCTTTATCCGAAGTTAGAATAAGCTGTTTCCCTAACTGATGAAGGTGGTTGAAAATATGGAAAAAAGTATTCTGAGTTTTATCAAGTCCAATCATCTCCTGAATATCATCCAGAATCAACACGTCAATGTTTTGATAGAAATTCAGGAAATCATTTATTGTGTTTTTACGGATTGCATCCGTAAATTGCACTCTGAATAAGTGGGATGATACATATAGTACCTTCTTGGAAGGATGGACTTCCCGTATGCGTGTGCCGATAGCATGGCATAAATGAGTTTTTCCAACGCCAGACGGACCAAAAATAAACAACGGATTAAAAGTTGTTTTTCCGGGGTTCTGGGCAACTGCTTCACCAGCTGTACGTACCAGCTTATTACTTGTCCCTTCAAAGTAATTATCAAAGCTGTATTTTGGATTAAGCTGAGGATCTAAATCCTGAGGAGCTGTTTGCACAAAAGGATTAGGAGCTTTGTTGGCACCCTGAGGAGCTACTTTTTTTACTGCTACAGATCCCTCTTCTGCAGGATAATCAACTGTTCCCCCGGTACTCTTGTCTACCATGACACGATAGTTCAAGATTGTACCTTGCCCTATTACCCTGTATAATGTAAGTTTAAGGACATTCACATACTTCTCTTCCAGATACTCGTAAAAGAACTGGCTGGGAACCTGAATGGTGAATTTCCTATCATCATACGACAACGGGATAATTGGTCTAAACCATGTGTTAAAAGCGGCCTCGGGGACATTGTCTTTAATGACAGCAAGGCATTTATTCCACAATAATTGATGATCAGTTTGCATTTTATTTTATTCTCTCAACTATAACTTTATTCTTAATGAGTACAAAGTTTATAAAATAATTCCAATAAAAAAAGTGTGAATTTGTTTGGTTAATTTGAATATTCAATATCCCTTTTAGTTTCAGGGAGTTACTGTTATTGGGTTGATAATCTGATTTTTATAAAAAAAGGGGATTTAAATCCTTTGTTACAAAAGCATTTCAGCCCTGCGAGGTAAAAGACTCGGGAAAAGCAAAAAGCCTTAAAATAAGGAGGTAAGTCCTTTTTGTAAGGCTTTTTTTGATGCTGTATCCCAGAGAAATTAAAAAATAGTTAATTAGATGTATTCTAAATTACATTAACATAATAACTCTGAAATCGTATGTTTTAGAACACTGAAAAATGAACGTATCGTTTTGGATTTTGTTTAAGATCAATAAGTAATTTCGATGCATTGTCTGCCGTACTGTTCAGGTTTTCATACAATGCTTTGTCGTTTAATAAAAGTCCAAGGCTATTGTCTGATGAGTTTAATTTCTCTGTTGTAAGTTTTAAATTTCCAAGCGTTGCATTCATCGAATTCACAGTTGTTTCGAGATCCAGTCCCTTCATTTCTGTACTCATCTCTGCAAAATTGGATGTTATCATTTTAAGATCGGATACAATTACCGGCACGTCTTTGCTTAAAAGACTGTTAAGCTGACGTGTAGAGGCTTCCAGATTACCGGTGGTCCGTTCAATTTGATTTAAAGACTGGTTTAGTGCCGGATGATTAACAATGGTATTCAATCCAACAAGGATAGAATCGATTTTGGGAATAAGATCTACCACCTGAGGAAGTAATTTATCTTGAACGGTCCCCATAATGTCATCAGACATATGTCCCTCCAACGTATCTCCGGGAGTAAGGTAATCCGTTACATATTTATTTAAATGAATGTGTAATTCACCTCCACTCAGCATGCTTTTTACAATGGCGATATAACTGCCTTTGTTAATTCTCATTTTCTCTTCCAGACTGATCTCTACGGTTACTTTATCTGTAGTTGAATAGTCGTAGATTATGTCCCGAACCAACCCAACCTTAAAACCTTCCACATAAACAGGGCTAGAAATGGTAACATCCTTCACATTGTCGAAAGTTACATAATAATGATTAACGGGTTGGAACAGATTTATACCCTTAAGGTAATTTACTCCGAAATAGAGTAGAGCCAGACTTACAATGGTGGCTAATCCTATTTTCGCTTCTTTCGTAAATACGTTTTTCATTCTTTAATATTATGAATTATTTATATTCTCAATTATGTATCTCATTAGTATTTAACCTTTTTGCCATCTTTGAACGCGATGATAAAAGCATCCTTAAAATCCTTTGCCACTTTACGTCGCAATTTCTTTATTTCTTCAAAACTGGTTGTTTCACCATAAGTGTATTTAATCAAACCACCTTCCTTGTAAGAATCGATGTTTTTATATCCCTTAAAAAGCCTCGAAGATTCACTTAGCTTTTTGTCGGAGGTCAGTATTTGAATTTTGTAAATCAGTTTGCCGGAAGTATTTCTTTCCGATTTATCTGCTTTATTTACTGTGATATTTTCTCTTTCTGCAGGCGTCTCCTGTGGGGTTGATTCTGTAAGTTCAACCGGCCTGGCATTGGTAACAGCTCCATTAGATAAAGCACCTTGTTTACGATCGTATTCTCTTTTGTATTTTGTAAAAGCGTTATACAGAGATCTTGCCAGTTGATTCTGTCCTTCGCTGGAGCTCATATAACGTTCCTCTTCTTTATTGGAAATAAATCCTAACTCAACAAGAACACTGGGCATGCTGGTCTTCCGAAGAACCAGAAGTCCGGCTTGCCGCACGCCACGATCCACCCGATTGGCAGAAGTGAATGCTTTTTGGATCTCAGAGGCAAGGCCTATGCTCTGTTCCATATGCTTGTTTTGCATAAACTCAAAAATAATGTAAGATTCGGACGAATTAGGGTCGAATCCTTCATACTTTTGTAAATAATTATCTTCCAGTAGGATCGCGGAGTTTTCACGCATTGCCACCTGCAGATTCTCATCAGTTCGTGCCAAACCTAAAGTAAAAGTTTCTGTGCCTTTTACATAATTGCCCCGTTTTACCGCATTGGTGTGAATTGACATAAACAAATCCGCTTTTGCACGGTTGGCAATTTCTGCCCGCTCATCCAATTCAATAAAACGATCCGTTTTTCGGGTATAGATAACTTTAACATCGTTATGATTGGACTCAATCAATTCTCCAACTTTAAGAGCTACCCCCAGATTGATTTCTTTCTCGTCGATTCGAGACCCCTGGGCACCGGGATCTTTCCCTCCGTGTCCGGCGTCAATAACCAAAACAAATTTATCTTTTGCCTGTATTTCCGGTCCACAAAAAAGAAGCGCAGCAATTGCAATAAAATATAATAGAGGCTTTCTTTTCACCTTCATGTAATTCTAGTAAATTTGGTACAAATGTAGTGATTTTTGCTTATTAAAAATGCCAGTACAGCTTATTTAATAAGATATTCTTATTTAACAGGCCTGTCTGTCAGGAAATTTATCATTTGCGTGATACCTCTCTGGCATGCAGGACAAAAGGGGTGATAATTACGCATCATACAATTATTCATAGGGCGATAGATTCCTTTTGAAAGATATCCTCCACCTTCAAAAACCCCTATCTGTTCCTTGAATGTTTCATTTAAAGGAGTTGGAACAGGCGTTTTTTTAGGAAGCAGATCTTTCCATTTACTTTCAAAATTCACCAATGTGGTGATGTTTGGCTCCCAAGGCTCATACTTAAGGTTGTAGAAATCGTTGTATGCAACTTCCGAATCAAAGTACTCATCGGCTAACCCTGCAAAACTATGGCCGAATTCATGTACAAATACAACCGAGGTAAGTTCATTATGAGCCGTACTCATGGCATAAAAATTATACATGCCCCCCCCTCCATAGGTGTCGGAGTTCACAAGGATAAATATCGCGTCGCAGGGTACATTCCATACCGCATCCCTAATCGGTTTCATATCTTGCGATGTAAGATAGCGATCGATACCGAATGTGTAATAACCCGAATTCAAAGCCGTATTTTTCCAGATACTGTCGCCCGAAACATCCATGCCACTCTCCTCAGACGGAATGCAAACAGCCCATACATTAAAATCTGATTTGAATTTTCCGAAGGGTGGCGTATCAAACAGTGTTTTAGTGAAACGTCGGGCGTCGGATTCAAATTTTTCTAATTCCTCCATTGTATAACCTTCGGCAAGGAATACAAGATCTACCTTTTCTGCAGAATCACCTTTATCCTGAATTTTAACAATCTTATTCTTTTTCAGAGGACTGCGGTCGATAAATATGCTTTTGGGATCAATCGTTTGAGTCATAATCGGATGAAATTCCATATCTGACTTATCCCTGGCGCATAATTCAATTCGTACCGGCTTTTTGGGAAATGGAACCGATACACTGTTGTTCCATGATTGAGTCTCCACTTTAGCTTGGTCGGTTGTTCTCCATTCCTCAAACAACGTATTGAATCCACGTGAATATATCTTTTTCCCGGAAGCAAGATCATATACATTGATATAATATCCTCCGTAACCAAATGGGTCTTCCATATTTTTAACCGGACCGCCCCAAACAGGTTCTTCCCGCAGTTGTTGTACAGCAGCCTGCTGAATCGAGTCATTTCCCGTTAGTGAAAAATCAATACGCAGGGTTCTCTTTTCAAAATAGGATGAAAAGTCGTTTTGTGCATTGCCTACGTTTGTAGTAAACAATATTAAGAATAGAAGTAGAGCTGAATTTTTCATCTGTATATATGTTGATAAGATTCAAAAAGTACAAAAATAAAGATTATTTTCAATTCAATCGGAAGTTAGTGTCAAAACAAACGGTTTAAATAGATTGTTCTATCAATATTAACAGAAATTTGATTTCCTTAGGTTGACAATTCAAAAAATAAACTGTTAATTTGCAATTGAACAAAAATAATGATCTTTTTGTGAGAAGATTTTTAGCATTCATATTGATCCTTCTGTATATTGGTGTTTCTACTGGGGTAGCCATCAATTATCATTATTGCATGAATAAACTGGCTGAGGTCAGTTTAGTTATGACTGATCAGCATGACTCTTGCTCAAATTGCGGAACGGATGAATCCAAAGATGGTTGTTGCTCTGATGAGGTCAAAGCTATGCGTATTTCTATCGACCAGAATCTCACAGAAAGAATTTCATTGAATTCATCCTTTATGTATGTGGTGGCTGTGCTTTACGATATGCAGAGTTTACTATTAGCAAAGGAAGTATCATCGGAATCAGTTTCCCAATTCTCATTTTATCCTCCCGGCTTGGACAGGCCTCCTCTGTTCATTCGCAACTGTACATGGTTGATTTAATTCAATACTGATACTTTAAGTCTGTTTTCATTCTGATTTTAAAACAAATGTAAAGTTTTTCTTTTTCTAAAAGAAACTACTATTCCTTTGATAGCTGGTCATTACATTTATTTTGATTTTTTAGAAGCGGAAATGTAGGCTTATTTTAATAAGTACTTCAATAAGTATATCAGTAGAAGAATTCAAAATTAACATTTGTACAATGTGTATGAAAACAAACAATATAAATACATTAATGATATTCCGGAAAATATACAACTTCCGGCTTTTGAAAACAATATTGTCCGGTACAATAGATTCACAACTAGTAAATTACCCCTTAAAGTAACTGCACTATGATTAATAAAATTATTCGTTATTTTTTGGAAAACAGAGTTATCACATCATTGCTCTTGGTTGCATTGATTGGTTGGGGTATCTCAACAGCTCCTTTCAGTTGGGGTGACGGAGGTTTTTTACCTCGCGATCCTGTGCCGGTAGATGCCATTCCTGATATCGGAGACAACCAGCAGATTGTTGCTACCGAATGGATGGGGCGTTCTCCGAAAGATATCCAGGATCAGATAACCTATCCTCTTACTACGTCTTTACTGGGTATTCCCGGAGTAAAAACGATTCGAAGCACTTCCATGTTCGGGATGTCTTTTATCTACATCATATTTAATGATGATGTAGAGTTTTACTGGAGCCGTTCGAGGGTGTTGGAAAAATTGAATTCCTTACCTCCCGGAACATTACCTGCTGATGTGCAACCTGCATTAGGTCCGGATGCCACGGCCCTTGGACAGATATTTTGGTATACGTTGGAAGGGCGCGATCCTAAGACCGGTAAACCTACCGGAGGTTGGGATGCCGAAGAGCTTCGAACAATCCAGGACTTTTATGTCAAGTATTCTCTGTCGGCCGCCGAAGGTGTTTCGGAAGTCGCTTCAGCAGGAGGATTCGTAAGAGAGTATCAGGTGGAACTTAACCCCGATGCCATGCGTTCGTTCAATGTGTCCGTTATGGATGTGATGAATGCAGTACAAAAAAGCAATCTTGACATCGGAGCTGAGACTGTTGAAATAAATCAGGCTGAATACCTGATCCGTGGTCTGGGTTATATCAAAAAGGTAGCCGATCTTGAGGAGGCTGTTGTTACTGTACGAAACGGGGTGCCTGTACGCATCAAGGATGTTGCATTTGTAAATCTCGGACCTGCAACGCGTCGAGGTGGTTTAGATAAGGAGGGGGTAGAGGCAGTTGGCGGGGTAGTTGTTGCCCGTTACGGCTCTAATCCATTAAAGGTTATAGATAATGTAAAAGCAAAGATTGAAGAAATGGATGCAGGGATGCCGCAGAAAGTGCTGGAAGACGGAACCGTATCCAAAGTTACAGTTGTTCCCTTTTACGATCGTACAGGATTGATTAAAGAGACAATCGGTACGTTGGAATCGGCTCTCACAGAGGAGGTTTTGATCTGTATCATCGTTATAATCGTCCTGATTTTTAATCTACGTGCCTCTTTCATAATTGCAAGCATGCTTCCGTTGGCGGTGTTATCTACCTTTATTATCATGCGGAATGTGGGAGTAGATGCGAACATTGTAGCTTTGTCCGGAATCGCAATCGCTATTGGAGTTATGGTAGATATAGGTGTTGTGTTCGTTGAAAATGTAATCAGACATATGGAAATGCCCGAAAATAAGGGTATCAACAAAGGCAAGCCTTTTGTAAACCTTATTCATAAGGCTATCGGTGAAGTTTCCGGAGCAGTGCTTACAGGTATGCTTACAACGGTTATCAGCTTTATACCTGTATTTGCCATGGAAGCCCAGGAGGGAAAAATGTTTCATCCGTTGGCATTTACCAAGACATTTGCCCTTGCTTCTGCGTTTATACTGGGTGTAGTGGTATTGCCTACACTTACGTATTTCCTGTTTTCGATCCGTTCAAATTCTGCATTGCTGCGAAAGGGCTTAAATTACTTACTTATAACAGCAGGTGTAGTACTTCTGATCATATATGGAAGTGTGCCGGCTTTGGGACTTACAGCCGTTGGGTTCAATAATTTATTGGCTTACAGATGGAAAAATCCAAAGATTTCAACCTATATCAATATTGGTATTACATTATTGATAACCCTTTATTATTTGTCAGAGGGTTGGTTGCCCATGGGACCCGAAAATGGAATTACTCCCAATATTCTGTTTGTAGCCGGTAGTGTAGCCGTTATAATGTTCGTATTTGCTCTGCTGGTCCATTTTTATGAAAGGATATTAAGATGGTGTCTCGAAAATAGATGGAAATTCATGTCTATCCCATTGTTCACCATACTCTTCGGGCTACTAATTTGGTTGGGTTTTGATAAAACCTTTGGTTTTCTGGCAACTGGAGCAGAAGGAGTGGGGTGGAAAACTGTTCGTCAAACCTCTTTGTGGACAAGTGCTTCAGAAACATTTCCCGGAATCGGACAAGAGTTTATGCCCAGTCTGAATGAAGGATCATTTCTCCTGATGCCTACCAGCATGCCACATACGGGTGTGGAGCAAAACTTAAAATTGATTGAAACTTTAGATCGCAGGTTAGCTGCAATACCGGAAGTGGATGTCGCTGTAGGGAAATGGGGTCGTGTAAATTCAGCTCTGGATCCTGCTCCTGTGCAGATGTTCGAGAATACGATAAACTACCGTCCCGAATATATCCTGGATAGCGACGGTCATCGTATGCGTTTTAAAGTGAACAGCAAGGGAGAGTTCTTACTTAAAGGAGGAGGTGTCTATAATCCTGCCGACGGATTCAGGATAATACCTGCTGACAGCCTGATTGCCGATCGCTACGGTGATTACCTGCGCCAATGGCGTCCTGAAATTAAGAGTAGCAATGATATCTGGCAAGAGATTGTGAATGTGACCCACCTTCCCGGACTAACATCCGCACCCAAACTGCAACCTATCGAAGCACGACAGGTGATGTTGTCGACCGGAATGCGTGCGCCAATGGGTATAAAAGTATATGGTCCTGATCTTGAATCAATCGAAGAAGGAGGAAAGGCCCTTGAGCAAGCCTTGAAAGAGGTTCCTTCAGTCATCCCTTCGTCCGTATTTTATGATCGGGCGGTAGGTGCGCCTTACCTAGAAATTGAGTTGAACCGTAGCAATATGGCCAGATATGGAGTTAATGTATCTGATATGCAGGAGGTGCTGGGTGCCGCCGTTGGAGGTATGGTACTAACCTCCACTGTAGAAGGAAGGGAACGATTCCCGGTCAGACTTCGTTATGCCCGCGAATTACGAGACAGTCCGGAAGCACTTGCCAAGTTGTTGATTCCCACGGCTACGGGCGTTCAGGTTCCTTTGGAGGAGCTGGCCGATATCAGCTACGAACGTGGAGCACAAATGATTCAAAGTGAAAATACCTTTTTATTAGGATATGTAATCTTTGATAAGTTGGCAGGCAAAGCCGAAGTCGATGTAGTAAAAGAGGCATCCAGGATACTGGAAGATAAGATAGCAAACGGCGAGTTAAAACTGGCCAAAGGGGTTTCTTATAAATTTGCCGGAAATTATGAACAACAGGAGCGTGCAACTAAACGTTTAATGATTGTTATCCCTATTGCGCTTCTTTCTATCTTGATGATCCTTTATTTCCAATTCCGTACTGTAACAGCTTCTTTTATTCATTTTTCGGGAGTATTTGTAGCATTTGCCGGAGGGTTTATCTTTTTATGGCTTTACGGACAAGATTGGTTCATGAATTTCTCGTTGAATAACATAAATATGCGCGACCTCTTCCAGATGCATCCTATAAACCTAAGTGTAGCCGTATGGGTTGGATTTATAGCTCTGTTTGGTATTGCGACCGATGATGGGGTGTTGATGGGGACATACATTCATGATGTATTTGTGGAGCGAAATCCAAAAACCAGGATTGCCATTCGCGAGGCAGTAGTATTTGCAGGTAATAAAAGGGTTCGCCCTGCAGCTATGACTACGGCTTCAACACTGATTGCCCTGTTACCTGTGTTAACTTCTGCTGGCAAAGGTGCAGATATCATGGTGCCTATGTCTATCCCCACTTTCGGTGGTATGTTGATTCAATCCATGACCATGTTTGTTGTACCCGTATTACAATGTTGGTGGCGTGAGGGGGTATTGAAACGAGAACAGAGAAAGGAAAAAAAACAGAATGAATTACAAACAACGAAGGAGACAGAATATGAAGAATAAAATAATAAAATACAGTCTGATGTGGATTGCACTCTGGTTTTCTTCAATAACAATCTATGCATCCGAAACCGATAGCCTTACCTACTATTTACGTATGGCAGCACAAAACAATCCGCAGGTAAAGGCCGCGTTTGCCGGGTATAAAGCTTCGTTAGAGCGTATACCCCAAGCGGGTGCTTATGCTGATCCGGAGCTTGAGATAGGTTATTTTCTGGAACCAATGGAAACCCTTATGGGAAAACAAAAAGCCGATCTCACACTGATGCAGATGTTTCCCTGGTTCGGTACTCAAAAGGCGGCCCGTACAGAGGCGGCAGAGATGGCGCGTATGAAGTACGAGGAATTCAGAGACAGCCAGAATAATCTTTATTATAGCGTCAAAAGTCAGTGGTATCAGTTATGTAACCTGAATGAACAGTATAAAAATACGGCAGCTAACATCGAATTATTAAAGCAATTGGAGCAGTTGGCAATCCGTCGTTTCTCTGCTCCGGGAAGCTCTGCCGGAGTAACTGTACGCCAACCGGTAGTATCTGCCGGCCAGAATGTTTCGGCCGCCTCTTCAGGAATGTCGGGAATGAGTGGTATGGCCACCTCTTCAAATGTAGGTACGGTATCAACGACACAGCCTGTTTCCGGAGGTACAATGGCGCCTATGGCATCCATGGGAAGTAATGGAGCAACTGGCGGATTGTCTGATGTATTGCGTATACAACTTGAAATTTCCGAATTGGAAAATGCTTTGCAAACGATTCATTCCAATCGGATAGCAGCCGAAGCAGCTTTTAATGCATTGCTTAACCGCAATCAGCAATTGCCTGTAGCGGTACCCGATACATTGATTCAGAGGACTTATATGTATACGGACCAGGCAGTAACAGACAGTCTGTTTTCAAATCCGATGTTATCCATGATCGATGCAGAGAAAAGAGCCTATAAAGCTAAGGCGGAGATGGATAAAAAGATGAGTTATCCGATGTTTGGTATAGGCCTGCAATACTCCATACTCGGAAAAACTTCATCAGGATCGTCTGACATGAATACAGCTGTACCCATGAACAGTATGAACGGTAAAGATATGATTATGCCGATGGTCAAAATATCCATACCTATCTTCCGTAAAAAATACAACGCACAACAACGTGAAAGCGCTTATTATCGACAGGCCAGCGAATTGAAATATGCAGACATCCTGAATATAATGATGTCCGATTACAGTGCGTTAAAGCAGCAGTTGGAGGAGGCATCCCGTAAGATTACGTTATACGAAAAACAATATCAGCTTTCGTTATCAACGTATCATCTTATTACACGCGAGTTTTCGGCCGGCTCGGCTACCCTTACCGATGTAATCGGGGTGGAAAGGCAGTTGCTTGATTACCGGCTCAAGAAGAGTGAGGCGGTGGCCGATTATAACACCCGGGTGGCGGGGATAGAGAAACTTATAGCACGGTCATTGGAATAACGTATTCCAAACTATCAGGCATTTTCTGTAAAATAATAAAATAAATATATTGGAATGAAAACGATTAAAGATATTATAAAACTGAAAGCAGTTCGGTATACAGCTCTTATTCTGGGCGGTTTTTTATTGGGATGGGCATTTTTTAGCCCAAACCAGTCCAATCAGGCGTCTACACATGATCATGAACATGCTGCTGGTGAGGCAGAATCTGAAATTTGGACTTGCTCAATGCATCCTCAAATTAAACAAGACAAACCCGGAAAATGTCCGTTATGCGCCATGGATCTTATTCCTCTTCGTAAGGGGGGAGGAGAAGGGGGCGAAGCGGTCGATCCCAATGCTATTCAACTATCGGAGGAGGCTATTGCCTTAGCTAATGTGCAGACAACTCGTGTAAGCAGAGGCAATCCTGTAAAGACCATGCGTTTATATGGGAAAATAGCTCCGGACGAGCGAAGTCTGCAGTCGCAAACAGCCCATGTATCCGGACGTATTGAAACGTTGAATGTCGCTTTTACCGGACAGACTGTTCAAAAGGGACAGACGCTGGCTACACTTTATTCGCCGGAACTATTCAATGCACAGCAAGAGCTTCTTGAAGCTATCCGGATGCAACAGCCTATGCTGGTTACTGCAGCACGCGAGAAACTTGCCTATTGGAAGCTTACACCAGAACAGATTGCAGCGATAGAAAAGTCGGGTAAACCATCCTCAACGGTAGCCATCAAAGCAAATGTAAGTGGTGTGGTGATGACAAAGCGTGTAAACACCGGCGACTATGTCTCGCAGGGAGGCGTACTTTTTGATATAGCCAATTTATCCAAGGTGTGGGCATTGTTCGATGCATACGAAGCCGATCTGCCGTTTATTAAAAAAGGAGATAAGATTTCTTTTACCTTACAGGCTCTGCCGGGACGAACATTTACAGGTATTGTTGCATTTATTGATCCGATGATTGATCCAACAACGCGTACAGCACGGGTGAGGGTGGAAACCGGTAATCCGGGGATGGAGTTTAAACCCGAAATGTACGCAACAGCTCAATTGGAGGCTTCGTTGCGCGGACACGATAACCAGCTGGTGATACCCCAGTCGGCTGTGCTGTGGACCGGTAAGCGATCGGTTGTTTACGTGAAGCAACCCAACGTAAATGTTCCTGCATTCCTTTTACGTGAAATAGACCTGGGACCTTCTCTTGGAGGATCGTATGTTGTACTGGCAGGACTTAACGAAGGAGAAGAGGTTGTAACCAATGGTGTCTTCTCTATTGATGCCAGCGCACAGTTGGAAGGCAAACGCAGTATGATGAATCCGGTGGAGGCAAAACCTGTAACCGGTCACGAAGGTCATGTAATGCCGGCACAGAATACTGTACCGCAAACAAATCATTCTTCTGCGCACATGCATGGTATGTCTGAAAGCAATAAGACTAAATCCTTTACCCTGGAGGTAAAAGGCAGTTGCGGCATGTGTAAAGAACGTATTGAAACAACGGCCAAAGGAGTTGCAGGGGTTACAGAAGCTGTATGGAACCAGGAAACGAAAGTGCTCAAACTCCAGATTGATACGACTAAAACATCGTTACAAGCAGTAAGTAAAGCCATTGCGAAAGTTGGACACGATACCTCGTTGCATAAAGCCGATAAAGCCGTATACGATGCTCTGCCGGGTTGCTGTCATTATCGCGAATAAAGGTTGCATCTGATTATTCGTTTTATAAATAAAAAAGAGGAGGGACATTTCCGAGGGCACTGAAAAAGTAGCTTTTTTACGAATATCCTTTTTTATTAGGTCTAAAAAATCAAGGTTGCAAGATTCGGGTGGACAATCCGTTTTCTTGCAACCTTTTTGATGAAATAGCTTTTTATAGTGAATAGAGCCTTCAACACCTCATTTTCTCAACGATCGGAGGCATAACTGACTCCTCTTAGAGTAATTTCAATATTCTTTTCAGATTTGCGGCGAAGATAGCCATTGCCCCCTGCATCTGCATACATGACAATCCATATGACTGTGCCCTGTCATATCCGTATACTTGTTTGAGTTCTGCGTTTTTCGCTTCTATCTTATAACGCTCTTTGGCTTTCTCTTTAAATCGTTCGGTCTGCTGGAAATCTATTTGGGCTTTCTGCTCATCCGTCTTTATTGGTACGGAATAGGTTTTTGATTTTGCGCCAGGCTTATAACAACCTTCTCTTCTTGCACAGACTTTGCATTTTTCTATATCAAAATAATAAGCATAAGCTTGATTCCAGGCACCATTCTTTTTACCATGTTTAGCTCTGCGTATTGCCATATGTCCTGCGGGGCATACAAACATCCCTGCATCTTTATTATAATCAAATTTGTCCTCTTCTCTGCGGCATCCCTGACTAATAGAGGGATTCAACTTAGAGACCAGCTCAAAATGCTCGTCTTTGGCTTTTTCCAGATTATCTTTCCCTGAATAAGCCGCATCACCTATAACTGTTTCTATATTCATCCCGTTAGCACGGCTTTGTTCCACTAATGCTGGAAGCTGAAGACCATCGCTCTTTTCTCCGGAAGTTATCACTGCTGCCGTTATAATACGCTCTTCACTCATGGCAATATGGGTTTTATATCCAAAGAAAGAGCTGTCTTCTGATTTGTGACCGATACGGGCATCCTGGTCTTGAGAAACGGTATAATGATCGGCTATATCTTCCAAGGTCTCTTTAAGCAGGTTCAGTTTTTCTTTTACTTTAGGCAAGCACACCAGAGTAACCTTGTCTTTCAGACTGTCAATCAATGATTGTGTGTAGGTGAGTTCGTGTTCCAACATATCATCTTCATTCTTTGCTGGCAATGAGTTTTTAATTGTTTCATCTGTTTCATAAAGGGATTTACGTAACTGTTTAGAACGCAACTTTAATACTTCTATTGGGGAATGGGGATTGGAACGGGAACCTGTATGCGTGGCATCCACTATGATGGAGGCTGATTTTATAATACCCTTCTCAATGGCTAAGATAACCGTTTTTTCGATAAGTAGATTCAAGAGATCCATGTCCTTAAGCCGGAGTTTGCGAAATTTACATAGCGAACTGGGATCTATTACATCATCCTCTGGAACCATACCCAAAAAGTATTTGAAAGACATATCATACCGGGAACGTTCCACTACGTCAACATCAGAAAGGTCGTAGACGGTTTTTAATAAAAGATATTTGAACATACGAACTGGACTTTCCGCTGTGCGCCCATTTTCCAAACTATACTTGGACACTAATTCTTTGTAAACAAATGTAAAGTCAATCAGCATGTTGATCCGACGAAGAAGATTATCCTGAGGAATAATCAGATCGTAAAGATCTAAGTGGTTACTGAAAGCCAGACGGTCTTGTTGTGCGAGCATAGTCATTCTTCTTTTATGACTCTAAGATACAAAATAAAACGGCATAAATCCAACTTTAGGTCAGATTTATACCGTTCTGTTTTTGTTAAAAAGAGGGAAAGCTACTTTTTCAGTGCCCTCACATTTCCCCTCCTCTTTTCTATTGTTCGCCCAGCACGAACGTATTCTAACGGGTGTAAGTCCCCAACGCACCCTAACAGCGGGAAGCGTCCAGCCAACGACAAGGGTGTTCATCGCGAGGTGTAATCTGAAGGAAGTCTTCGGCAAAGATCTGGCCTGACGAACAGAAACTTGATACCAAGGCTCACGAGTGTGGATTAGTTTGCAATACAAAACAAAGTCCGATAGCTGTTCGGAACACTTGGAGTAAATCAAGCAGGTATAAGATTGAAAGAATACGTCCATAACTGGGGAGGTCTCACGGGCGAGGTCATCCGAGCAGTAACAACGAACCGTGAGAAGTCAGCAGAGGTCATAGTAGCCGGGCAAGGAAAAAAAAACATCGACAACCTGGTGAAGGACTGAACTTTAATTAAACTGGAATTATTACATTATTACCAAATGGAAGAAACAATGCAGCAAACAACAGAATCTGTTGGCTGCCATCAGATGAACAGGACGGAATCCGAAGGGTATGATGGAGCGCAGACTTTTATGAGGATAATAGGTGAAAACCTAGTGGAAGTGCAGACAGGCAAAACCAATTTGTTGGAACTTATCCTGAGTCCCGAAAACTTAAATCGATCTTATCGGCAAGTAATAGGGAATGACGGATCCGGAGGCGTCGATAAGATGGGAACGAGCGAACTGTTGCCATACCTGAACCTCCACAAAGACGAATTGATAGAGCAACTACAAAAGGGTAAGTACCGGCCCAATCCGGTCCGTCGTGTCGATATCCCCAAGGACAACGGCAAGGCACGTCAACTCGGTATCCCTACGGTTGTTGACCGGTTCATCCAACAGGCTATAAGCCAAGTGTTGATACCGATATACGAACGAGAGTTCAATGATAACAGTTTTGGCTTCCGCCCAAACCGCAGCGCCCACGATGCGCTGAAACGGGTACAGGAGTATGCTGACAATGGGTATCATTACTGCATAAACCTTGACTTGGAGCGATTCTTCGATACAGTAAACCATAGCAAGCTGATAGAGGTGTTGTCACGAACAATCAAGGATGGACGGGTAATTTCACTTATCCATCACTATCTCAAAGCGGGCGTAATGGTTGCTCATAAGTATGAATCAACCGAGGAGGGAGTTCCTCAAGGCGGTCCTTTAAGCCCGATTCTAAGCAATATCTTGCTGAATGAGCTTGATAAAGAGTTATCGCGCCGAGGTCACCCATTTGTACGCTACGCAGACGATTGTCTGATTTTGGTTAAAAGCAAGCGAGCCACAGAACGAGTACGAGACAGTATATCCACCTATTTAGAGAAGAAACTCTTCCTTAAAGTGAATATGGAAAAGACCATCATTGGAGATGTTCGAGGCATGAAATACCTTGGCTACTCATTCTACTGAAGGTCCAAAGGCAAGTGCGGTCTACGCACCCACCGTACAAGTCAAGAAAAGTTCAAACGCACGCTCAAACAAATAACCAAACGAAACAATGGAAAAGGTTATGCATGGCTAAAGCAACGATTGTCACAATACGTACGAGGCTGGCTAACTTACTACAGTTTAGCAGACATGAACCAATTTATCCAAAAGACGGATGGTTGGTATCGTCGCAGGCTAAGGACGTATATATGGAAGAGTTGGAAGAAAATCAGCACCAAATCACATAATCTCCAGAAATGTGGTATAAACAAACATCAGGCTTGGCAATGGGCTAATACCCGTAAAGGATACTGGCACATAGCCAACAGCTGGGTGCTGCATCGGGCAATTACAGATGAGAGTCTAGACCGAGCAGGTTATCCACAAATAATGAGATTATATCGCCGTCTGCATCGTAATTAAAGAACCGCCGTATGCCGAACGGCATGTACGGTGGTGGGAGAGGTCGGAAAACAAAAGTAGGAAGAAAACTACTTTTGTTTTCCTCCTACTCGATTATCAGAAACCTCCTTCAAAAGTGTTTTTAAAGAATCTCTATCTCGTCAACAAAAATAAAGGCCGGATTGCCTGCACCTCCGTGCCATGATGGTAAGTTTACCTTCTTGATTGTTACCTGTACATATTTAGCCTTAACGGAAGTGAAGTCAATTTCATGCACAAATAGTCCGTCTTTATCAGCCATCTGCATTTCGGGTAATTCCTCTTTACCCACTTCGCGGAAAGTCTTGCCATCGTCCGAAACGCTTACATAAGCCTGACGTGCATCCATAATCCAATCGCCTTTCACTACATTTGTTGCGAAGCGAATCTTGCTGATTTCGGTAGCCTCTTTCAAATCAAAAGTCGCCACGATGTCTTTTCCCTGAAAGCCCAGCCAACGCCCCGTTTTGTAGTTGCCATTTCCTTTTATTCCGTCGTTTAGTACCGGAGCTCCGTTAAAGCTGTACCCTTTGCTGGGTTCCTCAGTCAGGACAATGGGTTTCATGGTGCCTTTAGAGAAATATATTTTCTCTTCGTAAACCCGGCTTTCGCCCGACGAACGGATTACCCTGGCCTGGAAGTGTGTATCAGTCTTTATCTGAACCGGAGTTTCGTATTTGTTGCTTTTTACGCTGGGTACACTTCCATCCGTTGTATAATATATCTCGCCATCGCCTAACGTTGATAAGCTGATAATAAGACTACCGCTTTCAGTGTCTGTCTTTAATTCGGCATTCACATCAAAAAGATGTTTGGCAAAATTGTATCCGTTCAGAATGTAATGATCTATAAGCTTTACACAACGGTTCAGGAAGGATTGATAATCCTTCTTTTCCTTTGCAGACCACTGAACTTCTGCCAGAGCAGCTAAACGGGGGAGAGTCATGTATTGAGCCTGTGCATAAGTAGGGATGTATTCTGTCCACAAGTTAGCCTGGGCACCGATAATATATTTTTGTTCCTCTTCTGTAAGCACATCCGGAACAGGTTCGAAATTGTATACCTTTTCAAGCGACGAGAATCCTCCGATAGCCAAAGGTTCGTTGTCCGTGTCGGTCGATTGATAGTGGTCAAAATAGACATGAGAAGAGGGTGTCATAATCACATCGTGGTGCTGTTGTGCTGACTGGATACCACCATCCATACTACGCCAGCTCATAACCGTTGCATTGGGGGCCAGGCCTCCTTCCAGAATCTCGTCCCATCCGATAATGTGACGACCTTTACTTTCCACAAATTTTTCCATCCTTGAAATTACGTAGCTTTGAAGGTAAGCTTCGGCACTATGTAGTTTGTCGGCTTTAATATTTTCTGCTTTGATACGAGCCTGACACTTCGGACAGCTCTCCCAGCGAACTTTCGGACATTCGTCGCCACCGATGTGGATGTATTCGGAGGGAAATATATCAATAACCTCCGCCAAGACATCCTCCAGGAAGGTCAACGCCTGATCGTTACCGGCACAAATCACATTTTCAGAAACTCCCCATTGCGTCCATACTTCGTATGGGCCGCCTGAACATCCGAATTCCGGGTACGAGGCGAGTGCTGCCTGCTGATGACCTGGAAGGTCTATTTCCGGAACTATGGTGATAAAACGTTCGCCGGCATATTTAACAAGCTCTTTTAGCTGTTCCTGCGTATAATATCCCTCGTACGGTTTTCCATCGTACTCGCCTGTATTTCTGCCTATCACTGTTTCTTTTCTTTTAGAACCAATTTCAGTAAGCTTTGGGTATTTTTTAATTTCAATACGCCAGCCCTGATCGTCTGTAAGGTGCATGTGTAAGCGGTTCACATTGTGTAAGGCCAACAGGTCGATGTAGTTTTTTACAGAGTCTACCGGTTGGAAGTGACGGCTTACGTCCAGCATCATACCGCGATAAGAAAAACGTGGATAATCGCTAATCTTTACGGCTGCCAGTTCTACGTCTTTTTTACCACCTGTAGCAGGAATGGATTTGCGCAGCGTCTGTACACCATAAAAAACACCCGCTGGAGTAGAGCCGGCAATACGTACTCCATCGGCAGAAACCGTTAATTCGTACCCTTCTTTATTAGAGATACTCTCGTCTATGACTAATGAAATAGCCTGTGCAGATTCTGTACTGCTTACTTTTAGTTTATTTCCTGTGCTGGTTTCGATATATCCTGCCAGAAAATTGGCAACCTTTTCCATCTGGGCATTGTCTGCAGGGAAATGAATAGTCGTAGCAGAAGTAAGCTTGAAGGCCGACTGATTATCGGCCACTATCTCCCTGGGCATAGGGATGACTTGATAATCAGCTTTTACCACTTGTCTTTCCTGACAAGATAACAAGGTAGCGATGCTACACAAAAACAGCATACCTGTTTTAGTAAGTCTCAACATAAATTGTTTGTGTTTTTATTATTAGTAAAAAAATAGCTAATGGCTTAAAAGTTCGGGAAAGCCTTAGAACAAGAACTTTCCCGAATCTGGTGTAAAAATACTAAATAATGCCGAACCGACAAACAGGTTGGCGTAGCTTGCTATCACAGTTTTGTAATTTCCACCCTTCTGTTAGTAGCTTTATTGGCCGGAGTGTCGTTTGGCGAGATAGGAATGTTTTCGCCGGCACCGGCCGTTTGCATACGGGCGGTTTCAATACCAAAACCGGTTGATAGTTGCTTTTTAACTGCATCGGCTCTAAGTTTGGATAATTCGAGGTTGGCTGCGGCATCGCCATCACTGTCTGTGTGACCTTCAATCTTGATTTTGATATCCGGATTCTCTTTCAATACATCAGCAATACTTTTCAGCGTGCCGTAGGACTCGGGTTTTATGTCTGCTTTGTTAACATCAAAAGTGATTCCGTAGGTTACCAGTTTCCCTTCGGTTATTAGTTTACTGCGGGTATCCGAAGCAGCCGTTGTGATTTTAAGGTTACTTACATACGGGCTGCTATGTCTGTCCCATCCCGAAAAACGAAGTCTGTCGAATTTGGTTTCGGGATAAATATTTGTAGGTGCATCCAGTACTTTGGCCCCCTGATGGTATATTCTTACCCTTCGTTTCTGTATCCATACAATAACATGGTTCAGCTCTTCCTGTATAACCGGATTACGCGATGCGTTGCCTGTAAGCCAGTCTTTATCTGTATGGTATCCTTTGGTCTCCCATCCATCTTTTTTAGGAACAATTTGTATTCCTCCTATTCCGGGATAAAGGTTGTCGTTCAGCTCTTTCGGATCAGACTTATCCTCTTGGTAAAGAGTTAACTCGATGCCATAATCGAATTGATTGTCGGGTATAAGATCGAATTCTATAATGAAATTATCCGGAAATTCAATCTCCTTCATGTAACAGTATACCGCATCTTCGCCATTCAGATGCAGCCATCTGCCGGGAGCAATGTTTACGGTTTTAACTTCGCCGGATCCATTGGAGGTCCACTGTGCCGGGAAATCACCAATGGCATCTTGCGAGAAGTCTTCAAAATAGAGAATTTTGTTGCCCGGTACAAAATCATATTGAGATGTACCCTCCAGTTTTGTTTGTTTGGCACCGTTTGATGCTTTGCCTTCGTTTGTATCAGATGAATCAGAATTATCCCTGTCGTCCGACTGCTTTACAGCCTTTTCGGCTTTGTCCAACTCTTTGTCGATGGCGTTTTCTGTATTTTGCTCTATACGCTCTTCAACATTTTCTACAGTTTTCTCTTTTACTTTTTTCCCCATCTTTTCCAACCAGCCCTGGGCGTTGGCCTGTAATCCGGAAAGAATACAAATACCTGCTACTAAAATAAATCGTTTCATAAGCGTAAAATTGGGTTCAACCTTATTGTTTAGCTAAGTAAAGCACTTAATCTAATCTAAAATTGTAAAAAAACGACAAAATCAGGAATTCCCGTCGCCCTTGCCACTGATAATCTGCAGGTGTTGTAAATTACGCTTAAAGAAGTAAGAGGGTGTTTCGCCAATGATATCCTTGAAGTCTTTAATAAAATGACTCTGGTCAAAAAAATGGCCGTCAAATACAAGGTCTTGGTAGTCTAGTACATGTTCTGTACGTATTTTATCCCAAAGGTAATTGAAACGAACAATGCGCATCAGTGTTTTGGGTGATACGCCCAGCCGGTGTATAAAATTACGCTCGATGGTACGTGGACTTCCTCCGCATGTTTCGATAAGATATTTCAGCGGTGTATTGATTGCATGGTTTACAATCTCTTCATATAACTTGTCTATGGCATCTGGAATATAGGGAGCCGGAAATGAATGGTTTATGTACGATTGAAAAAGAGCAACTCTTTGGGTGAAGGTTGAACAATTTTTTAACTGTTCCCAAATAGGATATTGCTGGTTGTTAGGTAAGCTGATGCTGTGTTTTGAAACCGGATCCATATCGAGATTGTATAACCTGGAAAGTACGGTTGGCTTGCAAATAACAATAAAACTATCCAGATTGCCCTGAATGCACATTTGTAATGCCCGGCGTTGAATGGAGGCTATAAAGAACGGTTCAAGCACGTAGTTGCTGCCATCACGTAGTATCGGCCTGTCACCAAAATGAAATACAAAGGCTGCATCGTGCCGGGGTGCAAATTTTTCTTCTATAGCAGTTGCTCCCCCAAATTGAAGATGCAAATATTTTTGTATCATCCAGCGATCATTCTTGTCAACTATGTATTCTTCAGAATGAAACATGGCAGACCTGGTTTTTATTAGTACAGGTAAAGATAAACAAAAAATAATACTAAAATTACTATTTACTTCTTTTATTGATGTAAATTATATAGTTTTGTAAACTAATAATTATAACCACTTTAAGACAATGAGATTTGTACGAGTTATTATGAGTAAAACCTTTATGTTGCCCGACGACATAATTGGAATAACGTTTTTCCCATTTATCATCATGCGGAAATCCTATTTTGACGAAATGCCCGAAGGTGTAAAGACGATGATGATAAATCACGAAAAGATTCATGTTGCCCAACAAAAAGAGATGCTGGTTGTGTTTTTCTATCTATGGTATTTTATTGAATGGGCCATCCGGCTGTTGAATAGGCAGCCCCATGCTTACCGTAATATATCGTTCGAAGCCGAATGTTATGCCCACCAGAAAAATCCTGAATATCTAAAGACCCGTAAACGTTGGGCCTTTATGGATTATCTGTAATACCTTACCCAGTCTATTTTCATTTCGACAGGAAGCTGTTTCGGATCTACTTCTCCAACCCACGTACCTCCTAATTGCATGTCAAGCAGCAAATAGAAAGGTTTCCCAAAGGGATACTGACCCTCTTTGTCGTTGTTCAGATTGGGATACGAAAATGTATGTATATCGTTTATGGAGAAGATCAGACTGTCCGGGGTGATCTCTACGGCATATGTGTTGTATCCGTTTGGATCGATTTTTCCGGTACTTCCGTTTTTAGGTTCTTTTATACCTAATACATACGTGTAGTTTGTATGAATGGTCTGGTATGCTATTTCGTCGTGATTCAGTCGTTCCATAATATCTATCTCGCCACCAAAAGGCCATTTACCATCTTGCGGTAACATCCAAAAGGCAGGCCAGGCACCTTTTGCTCCTTGTAGTTTGGCGCGTATTTCTACTTTGCCATAGGTAAAGGTTACTTTATCTTTGGTATATAAACCTCCTGTCAGGTATGGAGCCGTATCGTTTGGTAGGGTGTAGTTGTTGATTCCCCTAAGAATCAGGTTGCCATCGGATACCTGGTAGAGAGAGTCGAAATCAGACATGTAATTGTTCCAGTCGGATGTGCCTCGGGGGATCTTGCTCCAGCTTTTTGTGTCAAACCCATTGGTTTGGTCAAAATTTTCTTCCCAAACTAATTTTAGTACGCGGGTTTCGTCATCTTTGTCGCACGAAATTCCAGGAATTGCACACAGCAAAAGGAATAACCAAATTAAGTTCTTTTTCATGTTTTTGTGTTTTATAATGTTAGATCGTTGTTTCGGATTCATGGGGCAAACTCCGAATTGCGGTAAATATACAGTTTATTTTAGATTTATGGAATCTTGTAGGGGATAAATTGGGTTAGTAAGTTATTTGTGCTTATCTTTGATCAGTTATTATTAATCAAAACTTTAATAGAAATGTTTCAGGATTTAAAGAATTATGTAAATGAGTACCTCTATAATAAAGAGGTGTTGGGTGTTTCTCCTTCGCTGGAAGAGTTTAAACGTTTGCTGACTATGTCAATTATTAAGGAGTGTAATTCTGGAATTGAAGTATATGAGGGTTACTCTCCCAGGGAAATTACACTGATGTTATACTCACCTTTCGAGTCCGATTGTCCGGTTCAGTTAAATAAACTTTCGTCGGAAGAATATGCAATGATTCCAATTTTTAGGCAGGTTAAGCGACTTATGGAAGTTATTGAAGAAAAAAAAGAATTAAAACTCACTGCCAAAGGAAATTTACCGGTTAAAATTGTAAAAGAATTGTATTCTCTAGGTATATCTGATGATTTTATAGAAGCAGGTATATACAAATTGGCTAAAGAGCAAGATTCGAAGAGGGTTCGAATTGTGAGAATCCTGGCCCATTCAGCAGGCTTAATCAAGAAAAGGAAAGGGGTACTTTCTCTTACTGTTGAAGGAGTTCGCAACTTAAAAGACGATTCCTTGTTATTAAAGACCTTAATTGGAGCTTTCTGTAGAAAGATTGACTGGGAGATCTTAGATTTTATGAACATATATGGCGATATTATTCGAATTGAGGTTGCGTTTTCAATTGTTTTACTGGCTCGTTATGGAACGGAAAAGCGTATTGAACAATTTTATGCGGTGAAAAATTACAATGCTTTTCCTCTTTATTTTGAATCACCAGTTAGTGAAGATACATTATGTTGGGATTATAACAATTCTTATAGAGAACGAATAATAAAAGGTTTTATGAAACACTTTGGATTAATAGAATTTGAACCGAGAGAAAAGATGTGTGACTCTATTTATTTACAAAAAACAGCGATTTTTGATAAATTATTCCGAATCATTCCTCCAAAGCAGTAATTGAATTATATCCGAAAAGATACTTCCTTGCGAATAAACTGAGTTTTCGCAAAATGATCTGTCATCCATCATTTTTAGGCCCGGATCCCTTTATTGAAGCGGCTTCTGATGATGACAGATGCCGTGTGACAGATCCCTAGCATCTGTTATCTGTCATCTCTGTTTAAATAGATATATGAACTGATTTCAATCCTATATGATTGGAAATCAGTTCATATATCTTTGAAAAACAGATCCTATATCTTTGAGAAACAATTCATATATCTATGAACAGCAAAAGTCATAATAAACAACACAAAATGTATATACATTTTGAATAAAAAGTACCTGCAAATGAGAACACAAGTACCGAAAAAACTTCCCTTAAGGGAAAAATATTTTTTACTTAAGGGAAGTTTTTTTTATACTTAAGGGAAAATTTTCGTAGATGGGGTATTTGTTTTTAGCTAATACAGTGTAACTTATAAAAAATTGAGTAGACACTTTTTTAAGCGTTAAACTGAAAACATAGTCACCTGCCGGGTTGTATTATTGGTCTTTCTTTAGCCATCTCTTACCGGCAGGAGTATATAAAAATATCAAAAATATTAAAGCGGGAATCCCGATCATTAATAGTACACCAGTAGCAGCATCCATATTTCTTTTTTTATCAATTATTGGTATTCGTAAATGCCAAAAGTATTAATATTTCTGCATATTAAAACAAAAAACTCCTGCAGTCACAATGATTGCAGGAGTTTTTGTATTGTAATTATTCAAATTACTTGTTCATAGCTTGTTCGATGGCTACGGCAACAGCAACGGTAGCACCTACCATTGGGTTGTTACCCATACCAAGGAATCCCATCATTTCTACGTGAGCAGGAACTGATGAAGATCCAGCGAACTGAGCGTCGCCGTGCATACGACCCATAGTATCTGTCATACCGTAAGAAGCAGGACCGGCAGCCATGTTGTCCGGGTGAAGAGTACGACCTGTACCACCACCAGAAGCAACAGAGAAATACTTATGTCCGTTTTCCATACATTCTTTCTTGTATGTTCCTGCAACCGGGTGCTGGAAGCGGGTAGGGTTGGTTGAGTTACCTGTGATAGATACATCAACACCTTCTGCACGCATGATGGCAACACCTTCACGTACATCGTCTGCACCGTAGCATTTTACTTTTGCACGAAGACCTGTAGAATAAGGAGTTTCCTTAACTACGTTCAGGTCGCCTGTGTTATAGTCGAACTGAGTCTGTACATAGGTAAAACCATTGATACGAGAGATAATCATAGCAGCGTCTTTTCCTAAACCGTTCAGGATAACGCGCAATGGTTCTTTACGTACCTTATTTGCCATTTCGGCGATTTTGATTGCACCTTCGGCAGCTGCGAATGATTCGTGACCGGCAAGGAATGCAAAACATTTTGTTTCTTCGCGAAGCAAACGTGCACCCAGGTTACCGTGACCGATACCTACTTTGCGGTCGTCGGCAACAGAACCTTTGATACAGAATGACTGCAGACCGATACCGATAGCTTCTGCTGCGTCGGCTGCATTTTTACAACCTTTCTTGATTGCGATTGCTGCACCTACAACGTAAGCCCATGCTGCATTTTCAAAACAGATTGGTTGTGTTTCCTTACACATGGTATAAGGATCGATACCGGCAGCATCGCAGATAGCTTTTGCTTCGTCGATGTCTTTGATATCGTATTGGTTTAATACCGCGTTGATGTTATCGATACGACGGTCATAACTTTCAAATAAAGCCATAATGATATTGTCTTTAAATTTTTTTACCTTGTTGTTGTTTAGCTATTTGTAAGCTACTTTTTAAAGTTTTTGCTTACAAAGAATAAGGATAGAAGAAGGTTGATAATAATCACGCCTCCACAGCACGCCAGATAAAATGCTTTCCAGGGTGGTAACACCATGTAGCAGATTACAGAAGCAATCACAATGATTACAATAAGCCCGATGAGGACACGCTGTATTATCTTCTTATTCATTACGAGGATCGATGTATTTTACAGCTTCTTTAAAACGACCGTAAGAGCCTTTCGCTTTTTCTAGCGCTTCATTGGCTTCAACACCTTTCTTCACCATTTCCATAAACTTGCCAAGGTGAACAAATTCGTAACCGATAACTTCGTCATTTGCATCAAGGGCCATGCGGGTGCAATAACCTTCAGCCATTTCAAGGTAACGGGTTCCTTTCGCCAAAGTTCCGTACATAGTACCAACCTGGCTACGCAGACCTTTACCTAAGTCTTCAAGACCTGCTCCGATAGGAAGACCGTCTTCAGAGAAAGCCGACTGAGTACGTCCGTAAACGATCTGCAGGAACAATTCGCGCATGGCGGTATTGATCGCATCGCAAACTAAGTCTGTGTTCAGGGCTTCAAGGATTGTTTTACCCGGAAGAATTTCAGATGCCATAGCAGCAGAGTGAGTCATACCCGAACAACCGATCGTTTCGATTAGGGCTTCCTGGATGATTCCTTCTTTTACATTCAGCGTAAGCTTACAGCTACCCTGTTGAGGTGCACACCAGCCAACACCGTGTGTTAAACCTGAAATGTCACTGATTTCTTTGGATCTAACCCATTTTCCTTCTTCAGGAATTGGAGCAGACGGATGGTTAGCTCCCTTTTTTACAACACACATGTGTTGTACTTCATGTGAATAAATCATAATCGCTAATTTATTATAATATAAGATAATTATAAATACCTTACGTAAGTGTTTTTAAGTTAGACGTTGCAAAAGTAGTTGTTTTTTCGACATCATGCAATAAAAAAGGGAGGCTGCCCTCCCTTTTTTTAATTACTTTATCAGCTCTGCCAATTTAGTGTTAAGTTCTTCGCCATGCAAGTTCTTTGCGAGTATAGTTCCGTCTTTATCAACCAATACGGTATGAGGAATACTGTTTACGCCATAAAGGGCGGCTCCTTCTGATTCCCAGAATTTAAGATCGGATAATTGCTTCCATTCCATATGCATGTTTTTTACTCCTTCCACCCAGGCGTCTTTATCTTTATCCAATGAAACACCTACAATTTCGAAGCCTTTTTTGTTATACTTTTTATAAAGTTCAACCAATGCAGGCATCTCTTTGCGGCAGGGAGGGCACCAAGATGCCCAGAAGTCGATCAACACGATTTTACCCTGACCAACATACTCGGACAGCTTGTGCATGTTGCCTTCCATATCGGCCATTTCGAAGTCGGTGAATTTCTGGCCTACGGCAACCTTGCCTAATACCTCAAGTCTGGCTATTACGCGGTCGATACCCGGCACGGCTTTAAAGGTGGAATCGGCTTTAGCAATAATTTCCTGTTGTACGGCTTCGTCCAGATAAGAGCTGAACGAACGGAATACGTATGCTCCGGATAGTTTGGTTGGGTTCTCACTGGCATATTTTCCAGCAAAATCAAGTCGGCGATTGAAAAGGGCTTCCGATTTCTTTTCTACTTCAGCTTTGGCTTCAGCAGTAAGGCTGTCGAAGTTACCGATGCTGCTTGCGAAAGCAACCTCTTCAGCATTTATTTTTTCCATTTCAGTTGTAAATGCCTGAATGGCTTCGTTTTCAATAGTTCCGGCAACCACAGATACGGTGTCGAGAGTAACAAGAATAGGAGCATTCTCAAGAACAATAGTTGCAGAATAAGGACGGTTTTGTCCCGGTCCGGTCTGACGTGGAGAGATGCTTTCCATATCGGCCTGACTGAAACGGATCACACGAAGGGCAGGAGAGGCCTGATCACCTTTAAAAAGAAATGCACCCTCTTGAACAAGAGCACTATCCAATGGTGCGGCATCACGTACTCCAAACTCATACATATACACATACTTTCCGTTAAAGTCGGCGCCGGCTACCTTACCGGTAAGCTGATAAGAGGGTTTGGTACTGCAGCTGATCAGTGCAATTGCAGAAGCTGCCAGGAAAAGGAATTTTTTCATATACTGTGTTTTTTTAATAAATAAAGCGAATCCATATACATAAGATGCGAAGATAATGGATTTGCCGGTTACTTCCCTTTGTTTTACCTTAAAAAGATTTAAGAACTGAATAATTGTGCAGTATGGATTGGCATGTGCTTTCGTATTTCAATAAATAATGCGATATTTGCATCGTATTACTACTTAGGCAGTGTAAAATGAAAAATGCTGCCTTATGAGCGACTCAAATGATAAGTTTCTATATAAATCAGATTAAGAAATGACAAAAAGTGCATTACAAATTGCAAGAGCAGCTTACCAGCCAAAGGTGCCTGCTGCTTTGAAAGGTGCTGTTAAGGCCGTAGAAGGTGCTTACACACAATCAGTTGCCGATCAGGATGAGGTGAAAAAATTATTCCCCAATACCTATGGTATGCCTGTGGTTACTTTCGAAAAGACAAGTAGTCCAAAAGCGATGCCTGCCATCAACGCAGGTGTAATTCTTTCTGGTGGTCAGGCTCCGGGCGGACACAACGTAATAGCTGGTATCTTCGACGGATTGAAGTCGTTGAACAAGGATTCACGTTTGTTCGGTTTCATTTTGGGTCCCGGTGGATTGGTTGACCACAATTACATGGAACTTACTGCCGATATCATTGACGAATACCGTAACACCGGTGGTTTTGATATGATCGGTTCTGGTCGTACCAAACTGGAAGCAAAAGAGCAGTTTGATAAAGGTCTTGAAATTCTGAAGGAGCTTGACATCAAAGCGCTGGTAATTATTGGTGGCGACGATTCTAATACAAATGCTTGTGTATTGGCCGAATATTATAAGGCTATCGGTGCAGGTGTACAGGTAATCGGTTGTCCTAAAACGATCGACGGCGACCTTAAGAACGAGCAGATCGAGACCTCTTTTGGTTTTGATACAGCTTGTAAAGTATATTCTGAGGTAATCGGTAATATTCAACGCGACTGTAATTCAGCACGTAAATACTGGCACTTCATTAAATTGATGGGGCGTTCGGCTTCACACATTGCTTTAGAATGTGCTTTGCAGACACAGCCTAACGTATGTATCGTTTCTGAAGAGGTTGAAGCAAAGAATATGTCATTGGACGATGTAATCACACAGGTTGCCGAAGTGGTTGCTAAACGTGCTGCCAACGGAGACAACTTCGGTACAGTGCTGATTCCTGAAGGTTTGGTAGAATTCATTCCTGCCATGAAGCGCCTGATTGCCGAGCTGAGTGACTTCCTTGCTCACCACGAAGATGAGTTCAAATTGATCAAACGTTCTGAACAACGTAACTATATCATCAGCAAGCTGACAAAAGAAAATTCTGAAATCTATGCAAGTCTGCCCGAAGGTGTTGCCCGTCAGCTTACATTGGATCGCGACCCGCACGGAAACGTACAGGTTTCATTGATCGAAACAGAAAAATTGCTGGCCGAAATGGTTGGTACACGTCTTGCTGAATGGAAGAAAGAAGGTAAATATGTTGGTAAGTTTGCTGCACAGGTACACTTCTTCGGTTACGAAGGACGTTGTGCTGCTCCTTCTAACTACGATGCCGACTACTGCTATTCTTTGGGTTATACAGCTTCTTGCCTGATCGCTTCGGGTAAGACTGGTTACATGTCGTCTGTACGTAACACAACTGCTCCGGCCGACCAATGGATTGCCGGTGGTGTGCCCATCACAATGATGATGAACATGGAAAAACGTCACGGAGAAATGAAGCCGGTTATCCAGAAGGCTCTTGTAAAACTTGACGGTGCTCCTTTCAAGACTTTTGCTGCAAAACGCGAAGGTTGGGCACTTACAACCGACTATGTATATCCGGGTCCTATCCAGTACTTTGGTCCAACTGAAGTATGCGACGAGCCTACAAAAACATTGCAATTGGAATTGGCAAAGTAATTTGTATACGGTGCAAATAAAATAGAAAGGGCTTCCTGTAAAGGAGGGCACTGAAAAAGTAGCTTTTTTACGAATATCCTTTTTTATTAGGTCTAAAAAATCAAGGTTGCAAGATTCGGGTGGACAATCCGTTTTCTTGCAACCTTTTTGATGAAATAGCTTTTTATAGTGAATAGAGCCTTCAACACCTCATTTTCTCAACGATCGGAGGCATAACTGACTCCTCTTAGAGTAATTTCAATATTCTTTTCAGATTTGCGGCGAAGATAGCCATTGCCCCCTGCATCTGCATACATGACAATCCATATGACTGTGCCCTGTCATATCCGTATACTTGTTTGAGTTCTGCGTTTTTCGCTTCTATCTTATAACGCTCTTTGGCTTTCTCTTTAAATCGTTCGGTCTGCTGGAAATCTATTTGGGCTTTCTGCTCATCCGTCTTTATTGGTACGGAATAGGTTTTTGATTTTGCGCCAGGCTTATAACAACCTTCTCTTCTTGCACAGACTTTGCATTTTTCTATATCAAAATAATAAGCATAAGCTTGATTCCAGGCACCATTCTTTTTACCATGTTTAGCTCTGCGTATTGCCATATGTCCTGCGGGGCATACAAACATCCCTGCATCTTTATTATAATCAAATTTGTCCTCTTCTCTGCGGCATCCCTGACTAATAGAGGGATTCAACTTAGAGACCAGCTCAAAATGCTCGTCTTTGGCTTTTTCCAGATTATCTTTCCCTGAATAAGCCGCATCACCTATAACTGTTTCTATATTCATCCCGTTAGCACGGCTTTGTTCCACTAATGCTGGAAGCTGAAGACCATCGCCCTTTTCTCCGGAAGTTATCACTGCTGCCGTTATAATACGCTCTTCACTCATGGCAATATGGGTTTTATATCCAAAGAAAGAGCTGTCTTCTGATTTGTGACCGATACGGGCATCCTGGTCTTGAGAAACGGTATAATGATCGGCTATATCTTCCAAGGTCTCTTTAAGCAGGTTCAGTTTTTCTTTTACTTTAGGCAAGCACACCAGAGTAACCTTGTCTTTCAGACTGTCAATCAATGATTGTGTGTAGGTGAGTTCGTGTTCCAACATATCATCTTCATTCTTTGCTGGCAATGAGTTTTTGATTGTTTCATCTGTTTCATAAAGGGATTTACGTAACTGTTTAGAACGCAACTTTAATACTTCTATTGGGGAATGGGGATTGGAACGGGAACCTGTATGCGTGGCATCCACTATGATGGAGGCTGATTTTATAATACCCTTCTCAATGGCTAAGATAACCGTTTTTTCGATAAGTAGATTCAAGAGATCCATGTCCTTAAGCCGGAGTTTGCGAAATTTACATAGCGAACTGGGATCTATTACATCATCCTCTGGAACCATACCCAAAAAGTATTTGAAAGACATATCATACCGGGAACGTTCCACTACGTCAACATCAGAAAGGTCGTAGACGGTTTTTAATAAAAGATATTTGAACATACGAACTGGACTTTCCGCTGTGCGCCCATTTTCCAAACTATACTTGGACACTAATTCTTTGTAAACAAATGTAAAGTCAATCAGCATGTTGATCCGACGAAGAAGATTATCCTGAGGAATAATCAGATCGTAAAGATCTAAGTGGTTACTGAAAGCCAGACGGTCTTGTTGTGCGAGCATAGTCATTCTTCTTTTATGACTCTAAGATACAAAATAAAACGGCATAAATCCAACTTTAGGTCAGATTTATACCGTTCTGTTTTTGTTAAAAAGAGGGAAAGCTACTTTTTCAGTGCCCTCCTGTAAAGGAGGCCCTTTTTTGATTCTACCTATTTGATAATGAACTTCTTTGTTGTTTGATTACCCCATCGGTCCAGAGCCGATAGGATATAAGTTCCTTTTGGATAGTCTGCAACGGAAAAGGTGTGGTTGCCTGGTTCATCTATATTTTGTGTGGCCAGACAGTTCCCTTGCATAGTGAGTATTCGCAGCAAGACGGGTTTTTTGCTCTGCACATGTAATACGTCATTTGCCGGATTAGGGAAAATATAAAAATCGGAATCAGTGTGAGACTCAACATTAATCCCAGTCTGTAATGCTCCTTCAAGTACAAGCGCGTTTACGGAAAGAGGAAGAAGTGACAGGATGTATTCACCCTCTTGTGTGGTTGCAGCAGATTCTTTAACCGCATTCATTTCCCTCGACACGAAGGTTTCGGTCAGCCGGGGCAGATTGCTTAACGTATAAAGCGGTTGTGAACTTCCGGAAGGGATGAAGCTGCCGAATCGTACCCTAACTTTCAGGGTCTCTGTTTCGGAACGGTTTACCAGCTGAACGGAGAGAGAATCGCCACCGGAATTAATGGTGGCATAGGCCGATACCAACTCTTCCCGACTTGATTCGGCCGGGATGGATAGTTTTTTATTGTACCGGGTGTTCAAATGTAGTACCTCATACATGCCTGGTTTCCAGTCCCACGGGGTAAACAGAGTAACACCGTGTTTCATAAATTCGCCTAAATGGGAAGCATACCAGACTGCGGTAACGTTGGCATTGGATGACTGGATGCCTGTTTCGCATAAACCCAGACCGATTCCATGATTTTCTCCAAAATAGGTGGTAAGCCATTGGTTGCAACGGGCAAAGATATATTCTCGTGTGAGGCTGTTGTCCCATCCTCCTTTCAAGGTTTTAATACCGTTGGCTCCGGGATAAACATAGGTTTCGTCAAAGAAGATACGATGCAGCTGCAGAATCTGCCCGGCCTCTGTTTCGGAGGGATAAAAGTGAATGCTAAGAACATCAAGCAACCGGAGCCCTGTCTTCTTCTCTTCTTCAGCACATCTTTTGATGAAATATTCAAGCCAACAATAATGTACTCCGTCAATTTTTGTATCCTGAGCATACTTGAACCATTGCCATTCATTGGCCGTAACCGGACCAACCAACCGGATATCCGGGTCGGCGAGCCGGGCTTTCTTGGCAACTTCAAAATAACGCTGCATAAACTCGTCGGCACTACATTGAACCGGCATGATATCGTCGTGGGTACCATTCCAGATTTCGGGTTCGTTGTCCATACTCCAGAAGCGGGTCTGTTCCTTGCTGATTCCTTTGGTTTTGTACCAGTAATCCAGTATGGCAACCGTAGAATCGGCGTTCCACTGCTGAAGATATAGATCGGGATTACCCTCTTTGGCGGCTTTATTACCTCCTCCGGCATCAGGTATTCCTCCTCCGGCAAGGTTCTGACTTACTCCGCTCCACCAGGCTGAACGGTTATAATCCCAGTCGTTAAAATTAGAGGTGGAGGCAGAGGCCGATTTGCCGATGAGTTGAAAGCCCCACATACTTTGCACCTGTGGTAACCGCCGGGTGAGCGACTCCATTGCATAATCCCAGTCGGCTGTATATACATTGTTATACCAGTCCGGGTGGCTGGTTATCTTCTTACGCCAGTTGTACTTGGTAAGATTATTGCCTCCGCATGAGCGGATCAGGGTGACTCCCGCATCTTCCGTCTGTTTCCAAACAGCCTCGCTAACGGGTTGGGTGGGGTTTGTAGACAGCACATTGTTCATGCCATAGATATAAGGGGAAACAGGCGTGGGTGGTGCACCGGCACGGATATTGATAAGCACCTCTTCTTGTGCCCACGCGAACGAAAAGGGCAATAACAACATTGCCCAAATGGATTTTCTCATTTGATAATACAAATCTGGTTTTTACTCATTTTACTCGCAACAAATGTAGGATTATTCTTCAAATAATTCCGTATCTTTGACTCGATAAACAAAATAAAACCATTGCTATGTTTTCAGGAATTATTGAAGAAGCAGCACAGGTTGTTGCCTTGCAAACAGACAAAGGAAACCTGCACCTTACATTGAAGTGCTCGTTTGTGAACGAATTGAAAATTGACCAGAGTGTGGCGCACAACGGCGTTTGCCTTACAGTGGTGAGCCTTACGGACGACACCTATACGGTTACTGCTATAAAAGAGACGCTTGAACGCTCCAACCTGGGGAAACTTGCCGTTGGAGATAAGGTGAACCTGGAACGCAGTATGATTATGAACGGCCGGTTGGATGGTCATATCGTTCAGGGACATGTGGATCAGACGGCTGTGTGTACCGATGTGAAGGAGGCAGATGGAAGCTGGTACTATACCTTCGAATATGCTTTCGACAAGGAGATGGCACAACAGGGATATATGACGGTTGAGAAAGGATCGGTTTGTGTGAATGGTGTAAGTCTTACGGTTTGCAATTCGCAGGCTAACAGTTTTCAGGTGGCTATCATTCCTTATACACACGACTTTACAAACTTCGGTCAGATCGAGAAGGGGACGGTTGTGAATCTGGAATTCGATATCGTTGGCAAGTACATCAGTAAGATGATGCAATTTAAATAAAGACGGGCTGATGAGAGACTTTCTTTCTTTGGCTTTGCAACGTCAGAGCGACCGGGCTTTTGATTCCTCACGTCCTGTGGAAAAAGAAAAGCTGGAACGCATCCTGGAAGCTGCCCGCATGGCACCTTCGGCGTGCAATGCCCAGCCCTGGCATTTTATTGTGGTAGATGATCCGGAACTGAAAAACCAGGTGGCCGATGCTACTTCAAGTAAGTTGATAGGTATCAACCATTTTACCAAGCAGGCTCCGGTACATATTGTAGTGGTAGAGGAAAGTGTAAATCTTTCATCGGGTTTCGGTAGTCTGGTCAAGGATAAGAAGTTTGCCCATGTGGATATTGGTATCACAGCTGCCCACCTTTGCCTGGCGGCCGAAGATGAAGGATTAGGAACCTGCATAATCGGTTGGTTTAACGAATCCAAGGTGCGTAAACTGCTGAATATTCCTTCGGGTAAACGTGTTTTACTCGATATCGTGGTAGGATATTCGCTACAGCCCGACAGACCTAAAAAACGCAAAGAGAAGGATAAAGTAATCTCATTCAACTCATACGAATAAGAAGGGCGGGCGGATTTATACTCCGCCCTTTCTTTTTATCAGTTAAATGTTACATCGCCCTTTTAATAAAGAAATAAAAAGAGTAATTTTGATCCCCCAAAAGATTTAGAAATGGCAGATAGCAATAAGAATACAGGAAGAGGAAGACAAAAAGCAGCCCCGATACCCGATATGGGACGTTTACAACCCCAGGCAAAAGAGCTTGAAGAGGCTGTTTTGGGTGCGTTGATGCTGGAAAAGGATGCCTATTCCATCATCAGTGAAATATTGAAACCCGAGTGCTTTTATGAAAAGTCGCACGAGATGATTTTTTCAGCGATAGTAGACTTAGTTGCCAGTCAGCGGCCGGTCGACATGCTTACAGTAACGGAACAGCTTAAAAAACGGGGAGAGCTGGATCTTGTAGGCGGACCTTTTTATATTTCGCAGCTTACCAGCAAAGTGGCAAGTAGTGCACATATCGAATACCATGCACGTATCATTGCACAGAAATACCTGGCTCGCGAACTGATCAGCTTTACGGCCCAGGTGCAAGGCAAAGCCTTTGATGAGACGATAGACGTGGAAGATCTGATGCAGGAAGCCGAAGGAAAGCTTTTCGAAATATCTCAGCGTAACGTAAAGAAGGATGTTACCCAAATCAATCCCGTGATAAAGGATGCGTTGGACATGCTTCAGAAAGCAGCCAACCAGAAAGAGGGTCTGAGTGGTCTGCGTACCGGATTCAGTGCCTTGGATAAGATTACTTCCGGTTGGCAGAATTCCGACCTTGTTATTATCGCCGCCCGTCCTGCGATGGGTAAAACAGCCTTTGTCCTTTCTATGGCAAAGAATATGGCTGTAAACTTCAATATTCCTGTTGCCTTGTTTTCGCTTGAAATGAGCAACGTTCAGCTGGTGAATCGTATGATTGTGAACGTTTGTGAGATACCGGGTGAAAAGATCAAAAGCGGACGTCTGGAAAGTTACGAGTGGGAGCAGCTCGACTTTAAAATCAAGGAATTGTATGATGCTCCGGTGTATGTGGATGATACGCCCAGTTTGTCGGTCTTCGAACTCCGTACCAAAGCCCGTCGCCTGGTTCGCGAACATGGAATAAAGATTCTGATTATTGACTACCTTCAGCTGATGAATGCAAGCGGTATGAACTTTGGAAGCCGCGAGCAGGAGGTGAGTATGATCTCACGTTCGCTTAAAGGATTGGCCAAGGAGTTGAATATCCCCATTATTGCCCTTTCTCAGTTGAACCGTGGTGTGGAAAACCGTCAGGGTGCAGAAGGTAAACGTCCGCAGTTGGCCGACTTACGTGAGTCCGGTGCCATCGAGCAGGATGCGGATATGGTTTGCTTTATTCACCGTCCCGAATATTATAAAATTACGGAAGATGAACGGGGTAACTCTTTGATCGGTCTGGCCGAGATTATTGTGGCCAAGCATCGTAACGGTGCCACAGGAGATGTTCGCCTGCGTTTCAAAAGCGAGTTTGCCAAGTTTATGAATGTAGATGAAGACGTGTCGATCCGCGAATTCAGCTCCGGTATGAATGGCGATATGAACGGAATTCCTCCTATTCCTCCTGCCGGAAACGATTTCTTATCAGCCGGAGTAAACAACGAAATGCCTTTCTAAAGGTATTTCGTTCCTAAAAAATGGGAGAGGCTATTCGCAATTTCTCAATTTGTTTTTATCCAGAATGGTTATGGTCCGGGCACTTGCAGTAAGGATGCCCTCATCCTCCAGTTCCGAAATGGAGCGGGCCAGTGATTGTCTGCTTACACCAAACTTCTCCGACAATTCCTGACGCGATTCCTTTATGCGTACTTTCAGTGTATTGTCTTGTGCCATAGAGGCGGAAAGCAGATAGGCGGCTATTTTGCCGCGTAAGGTCTTCAGCGACAGGAACCGTATCTTTTCACTTAAAAAGCGGTTGATGTCTGATATGGAGCGGATAAAATTTAATAAAAGCTTCTCGTTGCTTTGCATGGCTTTTAGAAAGGTGGAACGGCTGACGGAGAATAGTACAACCTCCTTTTCAATAAGAACGTTTACCGGATACACGTTGTGCGTAGCAAACAGGATAGCCGGAGCAACCACCCGCCCGGGACCAATTTTATCGATCTGAACAAATTTACCGGATGATGCAACCATACGGGCAATCAGGTTACCGCTGATCACCACCATCAGATCTTTACATCGGTCGCCGCTAAGAGCCAGAATGTCATCCTTGTTATACCGGTTTATCTTGTAATAAAGATTGTCCAGCAGTCCGGTCAGCTCCTGAGTTGTAAAGCCTGCAAAAAGATCTGACTGCAATAATGTATTTATTTCTTTCTCGTCCATTTTGTTGATTCCTGTTAAAAACCAAAATAATTTCATCAATGTAACATATGTTACTGTTTCAGGGTTCATAATAATCGAACTTTGTATCAACAAAATAGAATTCGTACCCATAAAATTCATACATATGAAAGAGTATAAAAGCATGTCGGTAGGACAGATCGTGGCAGATCGTTTCGATAACGCCACTGTGTTTAAAAAATATGGAATTGATTTTTGCTGCGGAGGCGAGATCTCATTCGCCAAAGCCTGCGAAAAGGCGGGTGTAAGCATGGATGTTTTAATTCAGGAGATGGAACAAACAGGAGCTACGACATCCGAAAGCATCGATTTTAAGAGCTGGCCTCTGGATTTGTTGGTCGACTATGTATTGAAAATCCATCACCGTGGAATTCGCGAGAAAGGTCCCCGGATATCCGAGTTACTCAATAAGGTAGCCAATGTACACGGCGACAATCATCCCGAACTGTTGGAAGTGAAGCATCATTTCTACGAATCGCTGGTTGATTTAAACCAACACCTCGAAAAAGAGGAACAGGTATTGTTCCCTTATATTTATGAGATGGCCGAGGCTAAATTAAACAACCAGCCTCAGGTTGATTTTCATTGTGGCAGTGTGGAATATCCTATATCAGCCATGATGGGAGAGCACGATGCAGAGGGAGAGAGATACCGTCTGATCGCCTCGCTTACCAACAACTATACAGCTCCTGCCGATGCATGCGGCAGTTACCGTCTGCTATTGCAGATGCTGCAACAATTTGAAACAGATTTACATACGCATATACACGTGGAAAATAATATTATTTTTCCACGGGCAATTGAACTTGAGAAGGGTTTTTGATTTTGGTTTTTTGAGTATTAAAGGGTGGTTAGAAGACAGATAATGAAATTCATTATCTGGGGTATCTGTAGTCAGACCGGTTAACCGGTTCACTACAGATACTTTATTTTATGCAGGTTTATACATTGGTTTTATCCCTTTCGTCGCTTTCGGTTCCTAAAAGTAACTTCTTATAGCTTACATCTACGCCAAAAGCTCCCAGAGGTGCGGTAATCAGGATGGCAAGCACTGCCACAGTGAGCACAATCTTCCCGCACGATAGTCCCAAGGCAAGCGGAATGGAGCCAATCGCCGCCTGTACGGTGGCCTTTGGCATATAGGCAATCATACAGAAGATACGTTCTTTGGTGGTGAGAGACGTTTTCAGTAAACTTACATACACTCCGGCAAGGCGGAAAATCAGCACACCAAAGATAAGCAGTACGGCTGCAAAGCCTGCCGCAACTGCATATTTAATATCTACTGTGGCACCTACAAGTACGAAAAGTAAAATCTCCGCACCTACCCATAATTTATTGAACTTGGCCGATAAACGCTGGGCTAAGATTCGATAGGTCTTTAACAATGTGGCACTCATGCCCATAACGGCCAACAACCCCGACAGAGGTACAATTCCTTTCAGCTGTTTTTCGAGAGCTACAAATAGAAAGGATATACTTAACAGAATAAGAACTTTGATAGAGTCTCTTAAATGAAACCGTTTGAAATAGACACTCAGCAACAGCCCGAACAATACACCTGTTGCCAGACCGGTACTAATGGCGACGGGAATTTCGATGAAGCTGGTTGCAGATACTTCTCCTCCCGATAGCAAACCGGTAAAGGCTGTGAATAAAACAATTACAAAAACATCATCCACCGAAGCGCCAGCCATGATAAGTTGCGGTATGCTTTTCTTCGTGCCTATTTTGTTTTCCATCAGGAACAGCATTTTAGGTACGATAACAGCTGGCGATACGGCTGCAATAACTGTTCCCAGCAATGCTGCTTCCAATACAGATATTCCCAGAAGGGTAGGAGCCAGCAATATCATTCCGGCAATCTCGAAACAGGCAGGAACAAAACACATCAGGAATGCCGGTCGGCCTACCTTTTTCAAATCATCCAGATCCAATGCCAGTCCGGCGCGGGTAAGAATAATAACAAGTGCAAGCTGGCGTAAATCGGCTGAGATGGAAAGAATGGACGGACTAAGTAGATTAAGTACATACGGTCCGAGTATAATTCCGGTAAACAACATACCCAGTAAAGCCGGAAGTTTTAATTTGGAAAAAATGTAGCCCAGAGACAGGCCCAATAAAAAGATGTAAGCTAAACTTGTCAACATAGCAAATGCTCTCTATTTAGAGTTAGGTAGGTATCATCAGCCTTTTGGGCGGTTTCGGGCAGATTCCATTGCCAAATTTTCTGCAAAAGTAGTCGTATTTTTTAATGTAGCCAACAGGTTCGGAAAATTAAAACACTATCTTTGCAAAATAACGTTGCAATTGAAATTATACAATGATGAAGATTGATGTGTGTTTTACACCCGCCTTGTATCCCTTCTACCATACTGCCGACGCGGTTGTGGTGGTGGTCGATATTTTCAGGGCAACAACCACCATGTGTGCCGCCTTCGAGAATGGCGTGCAAAGCATGCGTCCGGTGGCAACACTTGGCGAAGCACGTGCCTATAAATGGCAAGGCTGGCTGGTAGGTGCGGAACGTAATGTAAAGCGTTGCGAGTTTGCCGATTTTGGAAATTCTCCTTTCGATTACCCTACCGATAAGGTCCTGGATAAAAAAATTATTTTTACAACTACCAACGGTACCCGAGCCATAACAACAGCCTCCGAAGCCTACCGGGTGGCTGTTGGCGCATTTAGCAACCTGACTGCGGTAACAAAATATTGTCTGCACCATAAACACAATGTGATTGTACTCTGTGCAGGATACAATGATCGGTTTAACATAGAAGACTCTTTGTTTGGAGGAGCCCTGGTTTCGTCGCTGTTGGAAACTGGCGAATTTGAAACCGGATCGGATGCTGCCGTGGTTGCATACGAAATGTGGCAGAGTCAGAAAGACGATATGATCGGCTTTATCAACCGTTCGGAGCATATCTGGCGATTGAGGGCAAACGGACTGGAAGATTCGGTTCCCTTCTGCCTTACGCTCAACACTACTCAGAAAGTTCCCGAGCTGGTGATGCTGGGTGGTGTACTGGAGCTTTTTCCGGCCTCTTTTTAATGCTGTTTTTTCTTTTTTACTAAAATACTAACAACCAAATTCTTTATAAGGATGAACACAACTACAGATAAAATTCGTTTTGGAGTAGTCGGTACCAATTTTATTACTGACTGGGTGATTGCCGGAGCACGACAAGACAGTCGGTTCGAGCTGGTGGCCATATGTTCCCGTAAAGAAGAAACCGGACTTGCTTTTGCAAAAAAACATGGGATTCCCTATACATTTACTTCCCTCGAAGAGATGGTGACGGGGTCGTTGGTGGATGCAGTCTACATAGCATCGCCCAATTATAAACATGCGGAGCAGGCCATGTTGTGTATGCGACATGGTAAACATGTACTCTGCGAGAAAGCATTTGCTTCCAATGCTCACGAAGTGAGACAGATGATTGCGGCTGCAAAAAGTAACCATGTCGTATTGATGGAGGCAATGAAGCCCACGCTTACACCTAATTTCCTGGCTGTAAAGGACAATCTTGAAAAGATTGGGAAGGTGAGGCGTTATTTTTCATGCTATTGCCAGTATTCGTCAAGATACGATAAATTTAAAGAGGGTATTGTACTGAATGCCTTCAAACCCGATATGTCTAATGGAGCCCTGGTGGATATTGGTGTATATACGATTTATCCCATGGTTGTATTGTTTGGCAGACCTAAATCAATTACGGCAAACGGGATAAAGTTGTCGTCGGGTGTGGACGGACAAGGAGTGGTTTCCTTCGAATACGATGGTATGAATGCCACGGTGCTCTATTCCAAAATAGCTAATTCGTCTCTACCTACCGAAATTCAGGGAGAAGAGGGGAATATTACCCTGGATAGGATAAACATTATAGGAGATGTAACGTTATCGTATCGTTCCGGTAATAAGGAGGTACTTACCCAACCCGATCTGAAAGACGATTATTACTATGAAATATGCGAATTTATCAATGTGATCTGTTCCGGGAAGATGGAATCGGACGTAAATAGCCATTCGCATTCGCTTATCACCATGGAGATTATGGACGAAATCCGTCGTCAGCTTGGGGTGGTTTATCCGGCCGACCGGATTAAGTAGCTGTTGCACCTGTAATGTAATCGTCATATTTGTTGCATGGAATGTGACAACTTGTACACATAATTGAAATATCGGGCCTCTACTTTTGCATCGTAATCAAATTGGATGATGTTAAAAGTATGAAGACGATACGTAACAGGCTACTATTACTCCTTGCCGGAGTGTTTCTTTCTCTCACAATCAATGCGCAGACGGGTGTTATTTGCGGAAATGTTTCGGATGCAAAATTAAACGAACCTCTTATTGGTGCTTCTGTTGTTATCAGCGGAACAACAACGGGGGTGGTTACGGATTTGGATGGAAATTTCCGTATCGAAAATGTTACTCCCGGAACGTATGCTGTTTCTGTTTCTTATGTGTCGTACCAGACACAGGTTATTCCTTCCGTGAAAGTGGTTGCCCGTCAGGAGGCGGTTGTGAATGTAAAATTGTCGGATGCCGACTTACAATTACAAAATGTGGTGGTGGTTGCCCAACGTAAGCTGGGGACTGAAATGGCAGTGCTTAATACGGTGCGGAACAGTCTGCCGGTTATGAACGGAATCTCCTCGCAGCAGATTGCAAAGACACAAGACAGCGATGCAGCCGAGGTGTTGAGACGTATACCAGGTATCACCATTATTGACGACCGGTTTATTGTTGTCCGAGGGTTGGCCCAAAGGTATAACAGCGTATGGCTGAACAATGCGACCACTCCTTCCAGTGAAACAGACAGCAGGGCCTTTTCTTTTGATGTGCTGCCCTCGTCACTTATTGATAACATGATGGTGTATAAATCGCCTTCTCCCGAATTACCGGCCGATTTTGCCGGTGGATTTGTGAGGGTGATGACCAAAAATATTCCGGATGGAAACAGTTACTCGTTTCAATATCAGGCCGGATTCAATACCAATGCTTCTTTTAAAACGTTTAAGCTGACCAACCGGTTGGGCGCCGATTTCTTTGGGTTCGGTGCAGGAGGACGTATGCTTCCCGGAAATGCTCCGGCGCATCTTAACGATGTCTCTCCGGAAACGGCTGCAGCTTTCACCAAACAAATCAACCAACGTTGGGGGGTGAAGACTTTCACCGCACTGCCCGAACAGAAGCTGTCGTTTACCATGAACCGTAGTTTCAATATGGGCGATATGCGTATCGGGAATGTTACCTCCGTAAACTACAGTACGGGATACGATTACTATGAGATGGAGAATAACCGTTATCAGTCGTACGACATGGTTAATAACACTTCTCGTTACGACAACCATTACTTCGACGAAGCATATAAAAATACAACCAAGCTGGGAGCCTTGTTCAACTGGTCGCTGCTGGCGGGTAATTCAAAATATGAATTCAGGAATTTCTTTAACCAACGAGGGACCTCTTCTTTAATTCAGCGCGAGGGTACCGATTATTATTCTGATTTGGATGTTCGCTACTGGGAGTCGTTATACACGGGCAGAACTACCTACAGCGGTCAGCTTAGCGGCGAACACCGGTTTGCCGAGGATGTAAATAAACTGGACTGGACAGTCGGTTACAGTTACGCCAATTACAATGAACCCGACAGAAAGGATGTGTATTCGAAACGTAACCCGGATGGAAGCGCGATGCCTTATCGGGTGGACGAGGCCAAGCGTTATTACCAGGAACTGAACGACAACGGTTTTTCTGCCGGTACGAATTACGAACACAAACTGAAGGTGAACGATCTGTTCTCGCCGGTTATTTACGGTGGACTGTACGGCGAATACAAAACACGTGATTTCGAAGCTCGCAGATTCGGATACAATATGTTGGGTAACGGATACGACCGGAACGCCGACTGGGAGTACAGTCATCTGTTTACAAGTGCCAACATGGGGGCAGATAAGATTTATCTGATTGAGAATACCAATAAGAGTGACTCTTATACTTCTGATAATTTTCTTGGCGCAGGTTATGTGTCAGCCCGACTTAACTATGGAGAGAAGCTGAATGCCAATGTGGGTGTGCGGGTGGAATATTATAACCTGAAACTGGATGGCTACGAGCCCGACGGTGTTAAGCCTGTAAATCTGGATCAGAGTACAACCGACCTTTTCCCTTCAGTAAACGTGAGCTATAACTTTAACGAAAAGCATCAATTGCGTCTGGCTTACGGACGTTCGGTCAACCGTGCCGAATTTCGCGAGATCGTTCCCTATGTTTATTACGATTTTGAACGTTTTGCCAATATCTCGGGAAATGCCCAACTGAAAAATGCCTATGCAAATAATTTGGATATCCGTTACGAGTTTTATCCTTCGGCCGGCGAAACGGTCAGTCTGGGTGGTTTCTATAAAGGGTTTAATGATCCTATCGAACAGACTTATCACGAAGCTGGATCGGGTGTACAGTATACATTCATGAATGCCGACCGCTCCGAGGCACTGGGATTGGAGCTGGATGTAAAGAAGCAGCTTGATTTTATCGGGTTGAAAGACCTTAGCTTTGTCTTCAACGGTGCTATCATCCATAGCAAGGTCTATTTCGAGGAGGGCTCTTTCGAGCGCAACCGACCCATGCAGGGACAGTCTCCTTACCTTATCAACACCGGTCTTTTCTATCAGAACGACAACAACGGACTATCGGCATCGGTATTGTTCAACCGTATCGGTAAACGAATCGAAACGGTGGGTATACCTAAGCAAAATCCTAACGACGATATTCCGGATGTTTACGAGATGCCCCGCAACTCACTGGACCTTAGCTTTTCAAAGAAGATTGGCAAGATGGTTGAGATTAAGGGTGGTGTAAAGGATCTGCTTAATGCAAAGATCACCTATAATCAATTTTTAGATATAACCGACCCTGCAGGAAATACGCAGACTGTTAATCAGCTTATTCGCTCATACAGACCGGGTGTTACACTGAATGTGGGTGTTTCTGTAAAATTTTAAAATGAATTTCCTATACAAATTTAATTAGTTTATGAGTATGAACAGATTGTTATTAAAAGGAATGGCTTCAATATTTATGATGGCCACTTTATTTGGGAATGTTTCGTGTAGTGATTCGGACGAAGAACCAATCGCTGTTGCCGTAACGGGCGTTAAGGTAGATAAGGAATCGGTTGCTATTAAACCGGATGCCGAAGTAACCCTGGTTGCTACGATCACTCCGTCGGATGCTGCCAATAAGGAGGTTAGCTGGACATCTTCAAATACCGGTGTGGTGTTGGTCGATAATACAGGTAAAGTGAAAGGTGTGGCCGAGGGTGAAGCTACGGTAACCGTAAAAACAGCTGATGGCTCTTTCGCAGCTTCAACAAAGGTTACAGTTGATATAAATGCAGGTGAAACTGGTAAGGCTGTGGTTCTTAGCGGCGAAATTAAGGAAAATATTACCCTCCGCAGTATAGACCAGAACTTATTGAGAGGTTTTGTATACGTTACCAATGGTGCTACCATTACCATACAGCCGGGTACGGTGGTGAAGGGTGAAAAGAGCAGCAAGGGTACCTTGATTGTAGAGCCGGGTGGAAAGATTATTGCCGAAGGGAAAGCCAATGCTCCGATTGTATTTACTTCAGATCAGCCTAAGGGTTCTCGTAACTATGGCGACTGGGGTGGTATTGTTCTGGCTGGTAAAGCTCCGGTAAACACAGGTACCAATCCGCAGATTGAAGGTGGTCCGCGTACTACTTACGGGGGTACAGTGGCCGACGATAATTCGGGTATTCTTAAGTATGTGCGTATTGAGTTCCCTGGTTTTCCATTGGAACCTAACAAAGAGTTGAACGGTCTTACCATGGGTGGGGTTGGTAGTGGTACTACCATCGAATATGTACAGGTATCTTATTGTGGCGACGATTCATTCGAATGGTTTGGCGGTAAGGTGAATGCCAAGCACCTGATTGCCTATAAGGGTTGGGATGATGAGTTTGATACGGATTATGGTTACCAGGGCAAGCTTCAGTTCTTGTTAGGTGTTCGCGACCGTGACCGTGCAGATACTTCTAAGTCCAACGGTTTTGAATCTGATAACGATGCTTCCGGTTCAGGTAACTCACCGCTTACAACTCCCGTGTTCTCTAACGTAACCTTGATTGGTCCGTTGTATGGCAACTCAGTTGGTAAAGCTGATGCCGAAATTCTATACAATACAACCGATGCAGCTAACGGAGCAAAGGGTGGTCAGTATCAATGCGCAATGCATATCCGCCGTAATTCGGCTCTGCAGGTTCACAATTCCGTATTTATCGGATGGCCTTATGGCTTGTTCCTTGATAAAGCCAACAGTGCGGCTGCTGTGAAAAACGTAGTATTTGCCGGTATGTGGAAAGAGGCTAAGGATGATGCCAGTGCTTCTTATTTCTTAACTGCAGGCTTGGGTAACAGCTCTTTTGCTTCTACAAATGATGTGATTAAGACAAACGGTCTTTATTCGTCGGTAGATGCAGCCAAAGTTGCAGGAGCAAGCTTTACGGATGCTGCCATCAGCGATTCATTCTTCACCAAAGTTAATTACAAAGGTGCGTTCGACGGCACAAACGATTGGACTGCAGGTTGGGCCAACTGGGATCCACAGAATACAGATTATTAATTGAGATACAGAAGAAGGCAGTTGGTTGCAGTGTCTTTTATACGAGACCTGAGGCCTGCTGCCTTTTCCCGCAGATAAAAATAAAGGTTCGTTTTACCTTACGCATACAGATATGATAAAGAATTTAATGATAACATCGGCCTTATTGATGGGAGGGAGTACTTATGCTTTTGCACAGGACTTGTTTCTGAATGAAGGTCAGTATTATACCGACGAGACGCAGACTACCTTGTACACAGGAAGATATACCGAGTTTTACGAAGATGGCATGCTTAAGATGGAGCTGCAGCTGGAAGACGGTCGCCCGCAAGGTACATACGTGGTTTACTATCCTGATGGTAAGATTGCCGAAGTGCGGGCATATTACAAGGGGCAGTTTCATGGAACATGGCGTACCTATAATGAGGCTGGCGATTTGGTGGCCGAGGCTAATTACCGCGACGGACTAAAAGACGGTCCCTGGAAGGTATGGAATGATCATGGAGTGTTGCGCTTTGAAATGTTTTACGACAAAGGTCGCAAGTCAGGTATCTGGCGTACCTGGGATGATGATGGTAAGTTGCTGACCGAACAAAAGCAGGATTAAGGAATTGTTCCTTAATCTTTAGCCGTAACCCGGTTATGAATAAAGATTAAAGATACCGGATACATAGCTTGCGCCCATGGGGCCGATAAATTAGGCCCATGGGCACATTTTATCGCCTCCATGGGCGCAATATTTTAACCAAGGTACTTTTCAGCTTAATATCCCCAACTTTCAGGCTTAATAGTGGATACTTCCGGATTTAAAAAAAGGTATCTCATTTGTTGAGACACCTTCTGTATGTTTATTTGTTATGGTAATCTTACGGATAATCTTATTCATTGTCGGTATCGAAGTCGAAATCGAAATCAAAATCGTCCATAGCATCGGGTCCGGCAAACTGTTCCAGCTCCCTGCGGTCCTTTTTGGTTGGGCGACCCATGCCTTTAGCACGATCTACAAACCCGGAAATTTTGTTCAGTTCCAGAATCTCGTACTGATCGGCGGTGGTTACATTTTCCAGATACTGGGGAACCATTTTGGCACCCATCCGTCTTTCTGTTACCTCAAGCACTTTAAACGAGTAGGTGATAGGGGGCTTGCGTACCTGAATTACATCTCCCACTTTAATCATTCGGGAAGCCTTTACATTTACTCCCTGAATCATTACTCTGTTCTTTTTACATGCTTCTGCAGCGATGGTACGTGTTTTGAAGATACGGGTGGCCCACATCCATTTATCAATCCTTACCTCTGCCATATCCTCTGTTTATTTATTGTTGTACTGATTCATTGTTGTCTGCACACCAGCCAAACAAAAACTTTTGATAATCTCGACCGCCCTCTTCATCTTCTCAGGCATCTCAGCCAGCTCATTGGGAGGAAACTGTCCCAGAACGTAATCGATCTGTCTGCCCCGGTGGAAGTCGCTTCCGATACCAAACCGCAGTCGGCAGTACTCCTGGGTGCCTAACATTTCCTGAATATTTTTTAATCCGTTGTGCCCGGCATCGCTTCCTTTGGGTTTCAGTCGAAGTGTGCCGAAGGGTAAAGCCAGATCGTCTACCACAACAAGCAGGTTTTCAACCGGAATATTCTCTTTCTGTAACCAGTAACGCACGGCGTTACCGCTCAGGTTCATAAAGGTGTTGGGCTTCAGAACTATCAATTCACTGTTTTTAATCCTGAACTGGGCAGTTGCTCCGTACCTGTTTTCGGTAAAAGATACACCGGCGTCTTCGGCCAGGGCATTAGCAACCCTGAATCCAACGTTATGGCGCGTACCCAAATACTCCGAACCAATGTTTCCCAATCCTACAATTAAATATTTCATGCGTATACTTTTTAAAAAGGAAAAAGGGAAGAATATCTCTTATTCAGAAACACCCTTCCCTTTGTATTATAAAACTTTTCCGAATTAGTTACCCTTAGCTGCGGCACCTCTTGCGGCACGAGTCAGCTTAACAGCACATACAACGGCATTCTTTGCGTTCATAAGTTCAAGACCTTCGAAGTGAAGAGCACCTACCTGCATGGTCTTACCCAAACCAAGTTTGTCGATATTGATGTTAAGTTTTTCAGGAATTGCAGTGTAAACAGCTTTTACCTTCAACTTTCTCATTTCAAGGCTCAATTTACCCCCTGCCTTAACACCTTCTGCAAAACCATCTAGAACAACAGGTACTTCCATTACGATAGGCTTGTTGTCAAATACTTCAAGGAAGTCGATGTGCAGAACAGCATCAGTTACCGGGTGGAACTGAAGGTCTTTGATGATTGCTTTTGTCTTTTTATCTCCGATAGTCAAATCAACAATGAAAATCTCTGGAGTGTAAATCAATTTACGAACAGCATCTTTAGTTACATTGAAGTGAATAGTGCTTTCTCCACCATAGAGAACAGCAGGAATCATTTCTTCTTTACGAATAGCTTTAGCAGCCTTTTTTCCGATTTCAGTTCTCGGAGTTCCTTCTAATTGGAATGTTTTCATTTTACAATTTGTTTTTTTGTGTTACTCAAAATTAGCTTTCTTCCTAATTTCCCATTACACGAGAGGTAAAAAGCGGTGCAAAGATACAAAATAAAATTGATTTACAAAATAGATGTCACTATTTCAGTTATCTACACTATTTCAGGTCGCTTATATACTGAATAATACTTACAAATAGTATCATACAGAATGTCAAAGGGTTCATCCAGTAATCTGGTAGAAATACAAATGGGTGAACCGTAGAAATCGTTTTTCAGCTTTAAAGTTCTTTTTTTACTGTTTGTTTTCTCTTTATGTATATATTCTTCTGGATTACGAAGAACTAAAACAACATACTTAAGTTCTAGGTTGCTGATGTCGTTCATTACCTTGATCTTAGTAACATCATCCCAACGGATAATACCTACCTGGCTACCTGTAGCCAGGTCTTCAATTCCCTCACTTGTTAAACGTACTCCAATATACTTGGATTTATGTAATTTATATAATGAGTAAACAGTAAAAACAAAAAGACCGCAAGAAACAGCTCCTACTAATAAAATGGCCATTTTGCCTTTGCCAAATTCAAGATTGTCGGCCCATAAAACAGGAATTAGTCCTAATAATAAGGATGATACCAGCCCAAATAGAAGCTTTAGTCTTGTTCTTTTATGGATTTTGAATTTAACTTCCTTGTTTGTTTCCATTTATATTAAATACTTTTTTCTATATTCCAGACAAAGGCTCTAAGGCCTTGAGCCTCTGTTTGTTTATCTATTTTGTGAAGCAAGTTTAAGAAGTTGTCTACTTTTTCATCTTCCACCATTGTTAGAATGGCCGAATTAAGTGTAGGCCATGCATGGTTACCATAATGGGGATTTCCGGTTTTACTACCTCTACCTTGAAGTTCTTCCCAATAGGTAAAACCGCGCAGATTGTTTCTGTCCATTATGCTTAGTATCATTTCATAATAAGCCTGATTAAACGATATAAATATTGCTTTCATTTTATACTTATTTATTGGTTTATAATTACAGGGATAGATGTTTTATCTATCCCTGTAGTCGTATAGTTATAATTGATCGAGTTGTATAAGTTTAGCATGTTTTCTGCGTTTACGCTTTACTCCATTGGCTGCAAAAACAGAATAAACAACTGGAACAATAATTAGTGTAATCACTGTTGATACAGCAAGTCCCCAAGCTACAGTCATACCCATGGGTCTCCACATTTCAGCACCTTCACCTGTTCCAACAGCCATTGGAATCATACCTAATACGGTAGTCATTGTAGTCATAAGAACCGGACGTAAACGCGATTTCCCTGCAGTTACTGCAGCACCAATAATACCCATTCCTCTTTCTCTACAAAGAATCATATAGTCTATAAGAACAATTCCATTTTTAACTACGATTCCCAAAAGCATGATAACTCCAATTAAAGCCATTACACTTAATGGGGTATTTGTTATAGCTAGTCCCATAAATACACCTGTGAATGCAAAGGGAATGGAGAACATAATGACAAATGGATCAATGAGTGACTCAAACTGAGATGCCATAACAATGAAGATAAGAATAACAATCAAAGCCATTAGCAATCCCAGATCTGCAAATGTTTCTTGCTGATCTTCGTAAGCTCCACCAATTACATGTGATATTTCACTCGGAATACTCATCTTTTTAATCTCAGCACGAGTCTGGGAAACGAGTTCGCTCAGAGCAGCTCCTTTTCCAACATATCCCGAAATTGTTACAATACGCTCCCGGTCTTTTCGCTCGATAGTTGGAGGTGTCATCCTTTCAACAACTTTACCTAATTCTCTTATTCGTATGCCTTTTCCCTGATTATTGTAGATCAGAATATTCTCTATGTCTTCGATCGATTGTCTGAATTCGGGTGCATATCTAACGCGTATGTCGTATTCTTCACCTTCCTCTCGATAATAAGAAGCGGTTATCCCATTAATTCTGCTTCGAAGGGACTGAGACGCAGAAGAGACATTAAGCCCATTTAAAGCAAGTTTTTCTCTATCGAAGTCAATCTGGTATTCCGGAATATAATCACCTCGGCTAACAGTTACCTGACTACAGCCTTTTAGTTTCTGCATCCGGGCTGATAACTCTCTGGCAACTGAGTCGGTAAGCGCAAAATCATAACCATATATTTCAACATCAACGGTGCTTTGTCCTCCCATAGATCCATTACTGCCTCCTGCTATTACTTCAAAGGTTTTAATTTCTGTATACTTGTTTAGATCTTCGCGCATTAAGTCACAGATTTCTGTTAACCCCCGTTCTCGTTCGGCAATACTTGAAAGGCTAATATTGAAGTTCATGATGTGTGTACCATTGTCGCTCATCGAAGCCCATGCATTATCGGTATCGGCTTGTCCGGAACTGAAGTTACAGGTTTCAATTTCAGGATATTTATTCATAAATTCCTTGTTGATCTTTAATGCAAATTCTCTGGAAATTTCTTGACGTGTACCCACTGGTAATTCAATCTTGATACCTATTCGTGCATTATCTTGAGTAGGAAAGAATTCAGTCTTGATTATTGGCAGAAGCATTAAACTAGCTGCAAATATGAGTGTTATTAAACCAATAACAGTTTTTCTGTGTCGTACCGACCAGTTTAACAACCGTGCATAGGCTACATCCAATGCATCCAATGCTTTTTCGATTGGCGAATAGAATAAGATAAAGAGTCGTCCCTTCTTAGGGTCTAAACGCATCATCTTAGATGCAAGCATTGGGGTAAGGGTTAATGCTGCGGTTGTAGATATTATCATGATAATACTTACAATCCATCCAAGTTGACGGAATAATACGCCTGCCATCCCTGTCACCATAGTAAGAGGTAGAAATACTGCTAACATGGTAAGAGTAGAAGCAATAACTGAAATTGCCACCTCGTTTGTTGCATGAACAGCTGCTTGCTTTGGCTTACTTCCTCTCTCAATGTGGGTTGTTATATTTTCTAGAACAACAATCGCATCATCTACCACCATCCCTATTGCAATAGAAAGCGAGCTGAGTGATATAATGTTTAGTGAATTGCCTGATGCAAGCAGGTATATGAATGCTCCAACCAGAGATATGGGGATGGTGAGAATAATAATGAATGTTGCCCTCCATCTTCCAAGGAATATAAATACAACCAACATAACCAGAATAAAGGTTATCAGGATTGTTTCTGTTAAACTTGAAATAGTGTTTCTGATATTCTTTGACGTATCAACAATTACACCAAGTTTAACATCCGAAGGTAATCCTGCCTGAATCTCAGGAAGCTTTTCAAGTACTGCATTTGATATTGCTACTGAGTTAGCTCCCGATTGTTTTTGAACAATGATCATTCCTCCACGTGATCCGTTATTATAAACTTCCTGTGAACGCTCAGCAATTGTATCTTCTATACGAGCTACATCCTTTAAATAAATATTCTTTCCATTTGAATTTCCAATTACAGTGTTCAGAAGCTCATTCGCATCCGTAAATTCTCCCTGCACTCTTAATGAATAGGTGTTGGAGCCAATATCAATGCTACCACCGGGTGTATTGAGATTTTCCTGTCCTATGATTGAAGAAATAGACTGTATTGAAAATCCATAAGCTTCAAGTTTAAAGGGATCGCAATATACCTGAATCTCTCTTTCGGGGGCTCCGGCTATAGAAACAGAACCAACTCCACTAATTCTGTTCAGAGGATTGACCACTTTATCGTCCAAAATCTTATAGAGAGCGTTTGTACTTTCGCCTGCTTGAACACTTAATAAAAGAATAGGAATATCATCCATTCCGAACTTGAAAATAGTAGAGTTGCTTACATTCTCTGGCAGTGCTGACTCAACAATGTCTAATTTATCTCGTACATCGTTGGTTGCAACATCAATGTCAACACCATACTCAAATTCAAGGGTGATAACCGAAATATTCTCTTTTGATTGTGATGTAAGATGTTTTAAATCACTTACACTATTTAAAACGTTTTCCAAAGGACGGGTTACATTGGTCTCAATGTCCGATGCACTTGCTCCATTATAGGCTGTCATAACCATGATTGTGGTTTCATCTATTTGTGGAAGCAAGTCGATGGAAAGTCTGTTTAGGGAAAAAAGACCGAATATAGCTATTGCCACAAATACAAGGGCTGTAGTTATCGGTTTTTTTACCGCTGTTCCATATATACTCATAGTAATAAATTTCTTTTAGGTTTATTTTACGATTTCAACTTCCATGCCATCGTTTAGTCGGCTCTGTCCGGTAACAACAACCTGGTCTCCGTTTTCTACACCCGAAATAAGTTCGTATTTGTCTCCCATACGGCGACCTAATTCAACTTTATTGTATGATACCTTGCCGTCTTTGTACACATAAATGTAACGATCTCCCGAACCGGACTGCTTAACAATGGCTAAGTCGGGAACAACAACGTTTTGCTTCACTCCGAAGTTGATTGTGATCCGGGCAAACATTCCCGGACGAACACGCTCGTCATTATTTGCTACCGTTATTTCAACCGGAAAAGTCCGGGTTTGAGAATCTATAGATGGGTAGACAAGACTTACTTTTCCAGCAAATGTTTCGTCGTCGTATACATCTAGTTTTACATCTACGGGCATTCCTTTCTTCACTTGAGTAAAAAGCGTTTCCGAAATATTTACCAGAAGTTTAACCGGACGGATTTCTTCAACTACAAAAATGGGAGTACCCATAGAAAACATATCCCCGCTATCGTAGTTGCGTGCAGTTACAACTCCGTTAATCGGACTTAATAACTGTGTATTCTCCGACAGATTGCGGTAGCTTGTCTTCGCAATCTCAAGAGAAGTCTTTTGAGCTTCCCATTGCGATTTAGACACACCTCCTATTTTATATAATTCATCCAGACGTTTGAATTCGGCTTCGATGTTTTCCATCTGAACTTTAGACTGCATCAGGTTGGACTGATCCATTTGGGCCAGTTTCTGACCTTTTCTGACTTTATCGCCCACCTCTGCAAACACCTTATCTATTCGAACGGCCATTTGAGGAGCTATCTTATTTGTAACACTCGCTTCAACGGTAGCGGTAAATTCGCTTGTCTGTTCCACGTCTTGCGAAGTAACTGTTTCAACTTTTACCTGTACTTTTTGATCTTGTGTGGTGGTTTGATCCTTTTTTTCGCTGTTGCAAGACACTAATAATAGTGCAGCCATGGTTATGACGGGTATTCTGTACAACATTTTACTTGTCTTCATTGTATTTATCCTATTGAATTTGTTGTTTGTATTCATTTTATTTTTGTTCTCCCAGAGTTTTCTCCAAGTCTGATTTAGCTATCATATAATCATAAATAGCCTGATTGTAATTTAATCTCGATTGAGTAAGAGCTAATTCTGCATCATTTAATTCAAGCAACGTGCCTGATCCGGTTTCGTATCTCTTTTGCGCGATCTGATATCCTTTCTCCGACTGACTAACACCTTTTTGTGCTGCATTGAATTTCTTGATACAGGTATTCATATTGTCCAGATACTGCTTAAGAGCCAATTGGAGGTTTCGCTTGGCATCTTCACGTTGTAAGCTGAGTTGTTCGAGAGTTACCTGCGATTGTTTGATTTTGTGGTATTTGCCTCCTCCGGAAAATATTGGAATCGACAGCGACACTCCTACAACCGAATAGGGATTCCATCTGTATTCGCTGAATTTAAAATTATTGTTCATAGCCGACCATTGATACATTCCAGACAAGGATAGGGTAGGCAGGTATTCAAATTTTTGCATTTTGATGGTTTCTTTGAGCTGATTGCTTTGAATATCAAGCTGTTTAAGATCCGAATTGTTGACCAACGAAGTGTCGGTACTTAGGTAATCTGCGTATAACTCGTTTTCAAATTCTGTAAGTTTGCCTTCGCAATCTATGGCAAGATCCAGGTCCATACCTAAAAGGGCTTTAAGCTGCCATTTGGCAAGTGTCAGCGCGTTTTCGGCTTGAAGCATATTTGGAATGGCATTCTTTACACTTACATCTGCTCTAATCAAATCATATTCGGCAACCAGTCCCTGATCAAACTTCTTTTTAATATCCTGGTAGTTTTCCATGGAATTGTCGTAGCTGCTTTTAAAAACCCGGTAAGAGTCGTTTGCCAGCAGCACTCCATAGAAGCTTTTCTTTACCTGATTTACCATGGCTATTTTTGATGAACGGGCCTTTTCAACTGCAAGTTCCACATCAATGGCCGATATAGTAAGGCTTTTCCAAAGTGTTGGTGCAACAAGTGGCATGGACGCATTAAAGCCATAGCTCCAGTTATTATCACGACCTACTTCAATTCCTTTACTTATATCCATAGTTTCTGTTCCTTCGGTGGGTGTTGTTGTTTCAGATCCTCCTCCCATGGCTCCGAATCCATCAAGATACATAACCTGCTTTTTCAAAGTCCGGTTATAATCGGCCGAAAAATTAATTTGAGGAAACAGTGGGGCATAGGCACCTTTTTGGGCATACTTTTTCTTTTCAATTTCTTTATTCGCAACCTTTACGGTGGGATTTTCACTTAAGGCGATCTCTAAGGCTTTACTCAGATCCAGTTTCAATGTATCCTGGGCGCTCAAAGTAAAATCCGTTGAGGGCAATAGTATAAGTATTGCCAGCAGCATCTTCTTACTTATCGATAATTTTTTCATTTACAGATTATTTTGATTGTTACTTTATTTTATGTTTATGAATGGAATACTTTGGATGTCAATGCATAATGTCTTATAATTTCTTGTCCTTTATCAGTACTGATACCTCTCAAAAAAAGATAAACAACAGTACTATATATCTCTACCAGAGAGTGACTGGAAAAAGCTTTCGATGGTTCCAGCATATTGATGTGCTTGTTGGCTATCAATGTTACCAATTCAAAGTTTATCTCAGACAAAAAAACGCCCTCTTTAACTCCTCTGTCGAATAACCTCCTGCATGTTTCAGAGAACTCACTTTTGTAAAGTGATTCTATTTCCATCGCCCTTGGATAGCGCTTCAAATCCGCATAAAACTTTTTGTTGTAGCATTTGGGATGTTTAATCAGCTCGTGATAAAATCCGAGAATAGCTTCAATTACAGTTTCAGATTCTAATTCATATGTGCTCAATAGCTTTTTAAACCGGTTGTAAGTATATACAATCCCTCTACACAATAAATCTTCTTTATCAGTGTAAAATTCGTAAATGGTTCTTTTTGAAATCCCCATCGACCGTGCTATATCATCCATGCTAACACTCTTTATGCCATTTTGAGCGAAGAGGTCGTAAGCTGTTATCATTATCTGATCCTTTATCATTCTTACTGAGTCTGAAATTTGAATTTAGTTGAATGTGCAAATTTCTTTTATATTAAGAAAACTGGAAAGGTTTATTCCGTTACAGAGTTAGTCAAAATCGAATTTCTTTATGTTTTATATCTTAATTATATGTCAAAATTAAAGCAACTTTGGTGAAAAATGAAACATGATAAAATGGATGTTGTATTTTATTATTGTTTATATTTGCAAATATATAATTAACTTTTATGATACATTTGCCATCTTTTGAAATCATAGAATTAAATAAAGAAATTCTAAGCAGTGATAATTTCAATAACGATGTAATTGTTGCAAGTGCTGAAGGATCTCATTTCCCGTCGGAGAATCCGGACGATCTTTATACATCTCCTTTGCGAATAAATGCTGTAATGTTTATCCTGGTACTTCAGGGTACGGCGAAAGTTGGGATTGACTTTACATTATATACTCTGATGAATCCTAGTTTATTGATGATAATGCCGACACATACAATTCAGGTATATTCGAGAAGCGAAGATTTTAAAGCAAAACTTCTTATTCTGTCGCAGAATTTTCTGGATGAATGCAGTTCTATTAAAACCCCTCCTTCGGCAACCTTGTATATGCAGCTTCGAAAAAATCCGTATGTATTACTTGAACCTGAAGAAGCCGTCTTGTTAAATGATTATATGAAGCTGTTCATAAATAAGATCAGATTAAAAAATCATCACTTTCAGCTCGAAGTGCTACGTAATACATTTATCGGGTTTACATTGGAATTGGGTAATATATTTGTAGATAAGGAGAGTATTCACAAACAACCTGTCTTAACCAGAAAAGAAGAGATGTTTCAACATTTTCTGGAGTTACTGTTAACGCACAGTAAAAGCGAGCATGGCGTAAATTTTTATGCCGAAAAATTGTGCATCACTCCACAATATCTATCTCTTATACTTAAAGAACTTACCGGAAAATCTGCCAGTAAGTGGATTGACGAAGCTCTTTTGATGGAGGCTAAAGTATTGCTTAAAACCCCCAACTCCACCATTCAGCAGGTTGCCGATATGTTAAACTTTTCGGATCAGTCTACTTTTGGTAAATTCTTTAAGAAATATATGGGAATATCGCCAATGGAGTACAGGAAGTCCTGATTTACCTTTTTCTGAATCTGAGCCAGCTAATAGCTTCACATAGTCCGTAAAAGATTGAGGTCGCACCAAATAGAATGAAGGTGTTTGTTATTACCGCAAACGGATAAACAATGATTATAATTCCGATTGCTAAGGTGATTGTTGGCATAATGTAAAATGGCCATGGGATAATATTCCATTTCCGAGCTAAAATCAGGGTTATCAGCTGATGGATACCTGCGATTAGAAGCAATCCCCCAAATATGTACATCAGAATGTTAACAAAGAATTCAGGCATAATAAGTAGCCAGGCTCCAAACAGTATACTTCCGGCACTTTCAATCGGGAATATTGCTTTACTTGCAGATTGCAGCTTTCTTTGTGTAAAATAGGATAGTAGCGATATGATCCCGGGGAATATAAATAATACACCGATTGTCATTACTAAATAAAGAATGGCCAGCTCTGTCCACAGGATCAACATTAATCCTAATAATATGGCAAAAATGCTTCTTAAAAGCGTGTTGTTAATCTGTTTCATTTTAGTACTTGTTTTTTTAGTTTATTATAAGTCAGTTGGAAGTGTTTTGGGTTGAGTCGGCTGGGATAAGCTGGTATCTTCTGCGCTTACGGAAAATATCACCCAGGCGATCAAAGTCCTTTTTAAACATGATGCCAACTCCTTGAGTTGTGAGAGCTGATTTAAGATATTTGTACATGTCATTGGAGTGGTTGTAGGCTTTTAACCTGATTTCTCCACTTTTGTTTAGTTTATATTCCAAATCGAATTCTCCGACAAATGTTCTGGGTTGTGTTGGGTTATTCTTATACCCGAAATTCCCGTTAAATAGGAGTCTGTTATCCAAAAGCTGACTCGAAAGCATCATTTCAACTTCTGTATCCGTAAAGGATGACTCACTGGCCCGTATGTTTGTTCCAATCTGCACTTTGTCTGTTATGCTGCTTAGAATGTTGGATAGTTGCGATGATATGGCCGAAGAAGCTACCGATGCAAAGCCAGATGTAGTGGAGCTGACCATGGCATAATCGGGCGTATAGAATTTGTTCAAAACCAATAGGTAGACAACCTGGCGGGTCATCATTTCTTCGGTGTCGACCAAGCTACGCATTTTTCTTTCAAGCTCTTCATTCGAATTAGGGAGTTCCAAATCAAAAGAAATAGTCGGACTCCTTAATACTCCATTTAAATTCAATACACAGTTTACAGGCACATTGGTCCGGGCACTTTCCTGTGCCAAAGATTCATCCAAATCCCCTAAATTGGCAGTCAAACTGTAAATTGCATTGATATCCAGATTGGTATCAAACGGATCGCCTCGGAAAGATACTGTACTTCCTTCCCTTAATTTAAAGTCTTTCTGGATAACCTGCTGGAGACTGAAATTATAACTTCCGCTTTCTATGCTGTATGCTCCATACATTCGTAAATCAGTTTTTGTACCGTACTGGATTTGCATATTGCCATTCCCATACCCCTTAATCTTATCTCCGGATACAGGATCCATTACAAGTTCAATTTGTGCATCGGGTGTTAGATCCAGTAAAAAGTTCATTCGGTATTCTGCACCTCCAGATGAATTTTGTTTCTTTTCTGAGGAAAGACTACTTCCTTTACTATCAGTGGCAATTGTGTCTTTTTCAACAAAGTTGATAAAGTCGTATTCCATGGCTTTAGAACCCTCCATAAAATTCAATGCAATGGAAGTGCCGGGATTACTTCTCATATTTATATCAAAGTTAATGAGTTGTTCATTCCCTTGTATCGTAGCCGAACCACTTCCGTAGGCTGTTCCCGAAATCTGGGGATTCTGACGTGGAGTGGCATTGTATAATAGCATATTGTCTGCTTGTACAGTCGCTTTGAAATTGAAGTCTCTGAAAAATTGATGATTTACCTCTCCGTTTACCTTCCCTTTATTTCCGTCTTTATCGTACAGAGTAAGATCTTTTACCCGGATTGTTTCCGGCGTAAGATGTATTGAATCTGTAAAAGTATAATAGGTATTCAGATAATCGATACCGAGACCTCCGTCTTTAATCAATGCTTCACCTTCTACTGTAAGCTTACTGAACGGACCGAACAAATGAACATTACCAAATCCACTTCCTTTGATGTTCTTCGCAATGTTCTGCATAAAAGGTTGCAAAAAAGAAATATCAATATCATTCGCATCAAAGTAAAGCGATAGTCCGGATTTTTCACCAACCGGGTAAATAAACCCGTTAATATCAGTCCATGTACTGTCATTTTTATAAATGCTGCCAAGCATCATGATTCCTTGCTGCTGATCGTCCCACTCACTGTATAGATTTAATTTACCAAAGGGAACTTTGTTGAATGAAAAGTTTTCTATTTCCAGATCCGTATTTAACACACGGCTACCATAAAGATCATTCAGATTAAAGGTCCCTGTCGCCTTTCCGCCGAATTGTAGTACCGGAATGTTTACTATGTCGAAAATATAGCTGAGTTCTACATCTTTTAAGTCAAGCTTGAGGGTGTCTGTGGGTGTTTTGGAAACATCTCCATCCAATCGAATAAACTGATCATCGTGATAAGCGTAAAAATTATCAATCATAATTCTCCCGTTTTCAATGAAGATATTGGATGGCTCTATTTGCCAAGGAGAATCATTGACAATAATCGGACTTTGATTCAGTTCTATTTCAGTCCTTAATTTGGCAGGTCCAGCTTCTTGTTCCTGCATTACAAAGTGGGTAGACGAAGATAAATCTGCTTTGAAAGTTTTTGATTTATTGTTTGCCCAACTGATTAGGGAATTGATTCTATCGTTTTTTGCATTTAAAGAAAGATCAAGGTAGTTTTTAAGTCCCTTGTTGTTAAAGTTAGTTGCTTTAACATGAAGAACGATTTCATCAGTGGGATTATCGCATACCATATATCCCGATTCGAAGGCCGAAGCACCAACCTTAAATCCCGGAAGGAATGCTTCAACTCTGAATTTATTGTATTTGTTATTGTAGTGTCCCACAATACGAGATTGGTTTACAATCGTTACAGGAAGTTTAAGCGTTTTGGAAATACTATCGGTATTTTCTATCGTAAGCAGTAATGAGAAGTTATTCTCTTTGGTTTTCTTTTCTTTCTGAGTTGCCTTGATTAATGCCGGAAGATATCCTTTAAAGGTATTCATCAGGCTGGGAATTATAGTTTCAAATGAATATGATCCGTTAATTTCTCCGTTAATAACGTCGGATGTGATGGTTAGCCTTCTGTCTAAAGAATGCCCTGAAGCAGCGATTTGAAATTTATTGATGAAAAATTCGCTGGGAGCTGTTTTGAATAACAGGCTGTCAATGCGGATATTACCTTCAACATTATCAATCGTATTCCCTGTAAAATCGGCTTTTAACGTACCTGATATCTCAGGAGAATCATATGCATTGGTAAGATGAAGCTTATCAGGCCGAAAGCTCTTTAAGTCTGCAACAAAATTAAAAACAGAATTTTTACCACGGTGTTCAAATAGGCCCTCGGCATATAATGTTCCATTCGGATCATCAACTTTAATCATCCCATTAAAACCGTTCTTCATGAAATTCCCGGTAAGATTTACATTCTTATAAGTGTAGCCTTTAAAATCGACTTCGGTTACGAGCGCTTTCACATTTCCTGAAAAATTACCGTTTACCGGACGTTGGGAGTCAAGTGTTATATCAAAGGCAACATTTCCATAAGGATTTCCGGCATCAAAAAGTTCATTAATTTTAAGATCGGAAGTCGCCATATGCCCCTTTAGATAAGTGTCAATTCCCTTTGATTTATTTCTTCCAAAAATTAAGTCGGTTTGAATTGCACCGATAGCAGATGATAATCTGCCGAATGCTACCAGATTATCAAAAAAACCAGAAATTTCTCCTGTAAAGTTGATTGTTCCCAATTTGACAATCTCTCGTGGTAAAACCACTGGCTTACTGCTGAAGTTATTCGCCAGGCCTTGAATACCTCCGGTAGTCAGGTACATTTTGTTAACCTGACCAAACACATAGGCTTCTTCCGGATGGGTGATACCTTTCAGTTCCATCTTGCCTAAGAATAACATTTTGTCGCTGTACTTTACAGTAAGCCTTTTCAGATCAATATTGTCAACACTACCTGAAACTTCGGCCGACATTTCGATTATGTCGGCAAAATTCTGAAAAGCAGGAACAAATGAGGCAAGATCTTTCAAGCATACTTCCGATGGAGCTATCCGTAAGGTTAACTTGGCATTATCAACCAGCTGTCCTATACTGTCTACTTGTGTCAGGTCCACATTTGCCCTATCGATCTTTAAAGCGGTTTGAGGTAATTTAACCTCAAAATTTTGAATAGAAGCACTATCTTTATTTGCAGTAAGATTGAGCGTTAGCTTGTTTAATTCGAATCCAGATTTCTCAGTAAAGCTAAGTTTCTTGATAGAGGCATTAATACTGTCCTTATTGAAAGCCTTGATGGATATCTTGGCGCTTATATTCTTTATAGCTACATGTTTTCCGTTAAATTTACCAGGAGTTTCGGGAGTACTGCTCACATCGAATGACACATTCCCTTTACGAACTAGTACTGAGTTAAACTTTAAATCAACGTTGGTCTCTTTTTTTACGGAATCCTTGCTTGCAAAGGCATCAATAATAAATTGAAGATTTAACTTTTCCTGGGGAGTTGCTTTTTTTAGATGCAAATCGAATCCAAACAATCTTACTGTTGTGAAAACAAATTTACCCTTCAATGCTGGTAGTAACTCAAATCCCGCAGAAACATGGTTCGCTTTGAAAAGTACGGATTTATGCTGATCCTCCAAATACAAATCTTCAAGCACAATACTGTGAAACCATTCAAAATCAACTTTCCCAACTTTTACGGGTACACGCAAGTACTCGGATAATTCTTTAGACGCAGTATGTGCGATTTTCTGTTGCACATAGGGTATATGTAACAGAATTACCGGTACGGCATAGAATATCCAGAATATAAAAAGAAGAAAAATTATTATGTATTTAAGACCTCTGATACCTTTACTATATTTTAAGTACAAAACTACAATAATATCGCGATAGATTTTGTTAATTTGCAGAAAAAAAGAATATAGTATGTCCATAACAATCCTTGGAATCGAATCATCTTGTGATGACACTTCGGCATCTGTAATCAGAGATGGCGTATTGTTGTCCAACATCATAGCCGGCCAGGCTGTACATCAGTCCTACGGAGGCGTTGTCCCCGAGCTTGCATCGCGTGCCCACCAGCAAAATATTATTCCTGTGGTAGCAGAAGCTATTAAACGTGCAGGAATTGATAAATCAGAATTAAGTGCTGTTGCTTTTACCCGAGGTCCCGGATTAATGGGCTCGTTGCTTGTAGGAACTTCTTTTGCCAAAGGTTTCTCAGCATCACTAGGTATACCTATGATAGAAATCAATCACCTTCAAGCGCATGTATTGGCTCATTTTATAAAAGAAACACCCGATGATACAGATCAGCCAACCTATCCATTCCTTTGCCTGCTGGTATCTGGGGGAAATTCTCAGATAATAAAGGTGAATGCCTATAATGATATGGAAGTAATAGGACAGACGATTGATGATGCAGCAGGAGAAGCTTTTGATAAGTGTGCAAAAGTTATGGGATTAGGTTATCCTGGCGGACCTGTTGTGAATCGTTTGGCTAATGAAGGTAATCCGAAAGCTTTTGAGTTTAATAAACCACATATTCAGGGGTATGACTATAGTTTCAGTGGATTGAAGACCTCTTTCCTTTATACTTTACGTGACCGGTTGAAGGAGGATCCGGATTTTATTGAAAATAATAAAGCAGATTTATGTGCTTCGCTTCAGTCTACCGTGATTGATATTCTGATGACAAAGTTGCGTAAAGCAGCAAAAGATTTAAATATCAAAGAGGTTGCTGTGGCTGGAGGGGTTTCTGCCAATACGGGACTTAGGGATGCGTTTCATGATCATGCCGCCCGTTATGGATGGAAAATTCATATCCCTAAATTCGCATTTACTACTGATAATGCAGCAATGGTAGCCATTACCGGGTACTATAAATACATGGATAAAGATTTTTGTGCAATGGATGCGGCACCATTCTCAAGAGTGGTTTTATAAATTATCGTGTTATGAATGTAGAGATTATCACCATTGGAGACGAGCTTTTGATTGGTCAGGTTGTAGATACCAATTCGGCCTGGATTGGTCAGGCGCTCGGAAATGAAGGATTTCGTGTTGTGTGGCGTACTACGGTGGGCGACAACGAACAGGATATGCTTGATGCGTTTGATGCCGCAATGAACCGGGCTCAGATTGTATTGGTTACCGGAGGTATCGGGCCGACAAAAGACGATATTACAAAGCAGACTCTGTGTAAATATTTTCATACCCGCTTACGTTTTTCTCAAGAAGTCTATGAAAATATAGAAACAATCTTCTCTCGTGGAGGTAGAGTAATGAATGAACTTACCCGCAATCAGGCTTTGGTGCCTGAAGATTGCACCGTTATTCAGAATACCGCCGGAACAGCTCCTGTAACCTGGTTTGAAAGAAATGGTAAGATTCTGGTTTCCATGCCCGGAGTCCCGTACGAAATGAAATGGATAATGAGCAACGAGATAATTCCACGACTCAAAAAAAAGTTTCTTCAGGACGTATACATTAAACATCATACTTGTTGGGTAAAGGGCCACACTGAATCTTTGTTGGCTATTAAGCTAACGGAATTTGAAGAAGCCCTGCCCGAATACATTAAATTAGCTTATCTGCCTCAGCCTGGGATTATTCGATTAAGATTATCTGCCTATTGTGATACAGAATCGGAAGCATTACGAATTATAACCGAGCAAGCGTTAAAGTTGCGTGAAATCTTAGGTGAAAATATTATAGTTGAGGAAGATAAACCCGTACATGAGATGATTGGCGAGCTGCTGATAAAAATGAATCTCACTCTTGGTACAGCCGAAAGTTGTACAGGGGGCCGTATTGCAGCCCAACTAACTTCCATCCCCGGAAGCTCAGCTTATTTTGTTGGCAGTATAGTCTGTTATGCTAATCGTGTAAAGGAACAACTGTTGGGAGTATCACCACTTGACCTTTCAGAAAAGGGGGCAGTCAGCAAAGAAGTAGTAGAACAAATGGCCAAGGGCACCTTGCTTACGCTTGGTTGCGATTGCTCTGTGGCTACATCCGGCATTGCCGGTCCTAGTGGAGGAACCCCCGAGAAACCTGTAGGAACTGTCTGGATTGCTGCAGCCTGCCGCGATAAGGTAAGGTCTGAATTATTCCACTTCGGTACCAACCGTGAACAGAATATGCTACGAGCAAGTAATATGGCTTTATTAATGTTGCTGGATATGCTTCAATCATAATTAATAATGAATCAATACCCTGTTTCTTCTATTTTGGAAGAAATACGGGTAATTGCTTCATTCAACTTTTCTTCCGGTAGAATAACATTAAAACCTTCCCAGAAGTCTTCATCGTAAGTAAAATTGGTTTCAGCAAAAACAGTTCTTGTCGGGAGCACTTCATTTCTGGTGAAACGCGTTACATCAGCAGTGTCTATTTTACATGTAACCATTTCAAACCAAGTATGCAGTGTTGAATTTCCAAAAAATGCTTTCTTTCTTTTTACCTTAAAATCCAGATCTCCACGAATGTGATTTATGTAGTATTTACTGTTAAGTTGTTTGTAGGAAACGGTGTAACGAACCGCTTGGGGCTCTAGATCATAAAGCTTACTTTTTTTCACAATTAACATGTCAGTTGCTTTGCGGATGTAGGAGGGGTTGATCTCGAAATTAACCCGAAGTAAGGCTTTATTGGCGGCATCAATGTAGAGTTCTCCTTTGTAAAGCGGACTATTTTCATTCTTGTTTTGCACGAAAGAGATAACATGTGCCAATTTGTCGTCAATAACAGTCAGGTCCGACTGACTGAAATTATACCTGTCCAATCCTTCCAAAGATAGAAAATCAGGAATGTTCTTAATCAGATCCAGCATCAGAGACGCATTGATTCCCGATTTCATTTTTAATATAATGGTATCTTTTACTGCTTCATTGGTGATTTTCCTCATCTTAAGCAGTTTTACCTGATCGGCAGACAACGAATGATAGCTGGCTTTATACACTTTGAAAACAGCCTCAGACAAGCTGACGAATTTTTTCTTATACTCTATTCCTTCGCGGTAAAAAGAGGTGAGGTAAGAGGGTTTATCCGGATAATTCTCCCTAATACCTGCCAGCATATCATTAATAATTTTGATTGGATTATCCAGGCTCACAATAATCTCCTGAATGGAAACTACACGTGGATCCAGATAAATCTGACTGTTGCTGTTGCTCAACAAATCAATGTTCAGGTCAACCGGTTGATATCCCACATGCGAGATATGGATAGTCTTATTTGGTATTGAATCTGGAACCTTCAATCTAAAGGCTCCGTTTTGATTGGTGATAGTGCCGATCGAAGAATGAAGCACATTAACAGATGCAAAAGGAATTATCTCTTCATTCAACCGGTCGTGAACAGACCCTTCTATCAAGGTGTAACTTACAGAATCGGATTGGATTGGTTTTACTCGAGGAACTTTAACAGTATCAGTTGGAATGTAAAGCAGGATATGTCTGCCTATTACACGCATTCCCAATTTGCTGTTTCCTGTAATTTCGTGAATAGCTTCCCTCACCGTGTAAGTCCCTTTTGCAATTTTTCCTTTCTGTTCGTTATTTACTACCTTGCTATCGTAAATAAACAGGTGATCGGAGCGGTCGGTTACTAAATTAAGCAGCTGATAAATAGATCCTTTACTTTTGGGTAACCGGATGCGCTTATCCAACACATTGCTTTCCTGTGCAAGGAGGGGTAATACTATAAAGCATAGTATCAATCCATGCAACATACGAAGACAAAGGTTGGCTTTAGTTTTCATTCCATTATTTGTTTAAGGAGCCGATATAACCAACGTATCTTCCTTCTGTTCACTTGTCAGTCCCAGCGCAAGACAAATAAGCTCAGTCATAGCAGCCGGGGAATTGTCGTAAAAGCTAACTGTAAGCCGTCTGTTTTCGAGTTCGGAAGAAGATAGCTGTACGGGCTGCGAAGACATTCGGTTGATAACCCTTACAATATTAGCGAGGGTCTCATCCTTAAACTGAATCCGTTCTGTGTACCGGGCAAACTGATCCATATCGCTTGTCGGACTTTTCAAAAATAAGTTCTTGTTCAATATTACGGTTTCTCCGGCCTTAACAAACGAACTTTCACCGTTATCAAGACGGGTTACTTTAACCAATCCCCGCTGAACCGATAATTCAAAATCATTTTTACCATTGTTTTTTACATTGAAAGCTGTACCAACCACCTCAATAGTGGTATATTTTGTTTCAATAAGGAAAGGTCTCTGTTTATTGCCACTTACATCAAACAATGCATTACCATCCAGCTTAACCAACCGCTTGTCGGCTTCAAAATGTTCTGGGTAGCTTAAAGTCGCATCCTGAGCTAAATAGATGATTGATCCATCTTCAAGAGTCGTTACCAGCGTATTGTCTTCGGGACCGTTTTTAAGAGAGAGAAGACGCTCATCTGTTCCCCAGTCGTTTAACAACCAGATCCCCAGTGCACCGCAAAGGCAAAGCACCGCAATAGCAGCAGCCATACCCGCAAATACGGGACGCATCAAACGCTTTTGTCCACGAGCCGGAATCAAATTATCTTGTTCCAGCCGCGAATACAATTCATTCCATGCCTGATCTGTATGTACTGTCTGATCTGTATGTAAATTTCTATCTTTCATTTTTTTACCTTGTATGTATGTATAAATCGATCTCCTTTCTCAATGTCTGGAGAGCTTTGGTCATTTCAGCCTCAATTGTTTTAACAGAGAGTGCAAGCTCGGCCGAAATCTCCGTATATTTTTTTCCTTCAAAATGGTGCATGCGAAAAATCCGTTGTCTGCGTTCAGGGAAGTTCTGTATTGTCTTCTCAACCCGTTCCTGAAGCTCTTTATATTCCAAAGACTCAAGGGGTGTTTGAAAATCGTTGTCCGTATCTTCGTTCAACCGCTCTTCACGGTATTTGTCTTGTACCAGCAAATGTTCGATGTGTTGCAACGACCGATTGCGTACCGCACCGTAAAGATACGCTTTTACAGATTGAAATACAGGTAGTTTACTTCTTTCTTTCCAGAAAATATAGAACAGGTCCTGTACAATCTCTTCAGCAATTTCCATCCGGTTCACGTAGGTAACGGCATAGCGGCATAAAGGCTCGTAATAGAGCCTGAACAGCCCCTCGTACGCCTTTATGTCGCCCTCCTTTATTTTCCCAATCAGTATCAGATCATTCAGCATGCCGCGATATTATTTGAAATGAATTTCAAATATAGGAAAAGTTAGCAATCACTCCTGTTGTTTTCTCAATTTATTTGCTGCTTTTTCCAAAGATTCGGTCGGCTCGATAATGTTATAGGATCCCCAGAAGTTTTCGTCTCTGAAGTCGCTGACCTTATCAGATAAAGACTGGCTTGATTTGAATGACATTTTGTATGGAATAGCATTTACAGCCTGATCTTTGCTATCGGTAACCACCATTTCGGAAACCATGGCATAGTTTGTAGAGAATAGCCTGCGTTTCCAGTCACATTTAAATCGTACCTCATTGCGTATGTAATTCAGATAGCTTTTACCATTCACCTGCTTGTAAGTAACCAGGAAGGAAACTTCGACAGGGCGAAAGCGAAGTCCGGCTGGTTTTTTCTTTAAGATGGCACCGGTAGCTTTGTCCCGGTCTTCCATATTGAGGTTAAACTCAGCTCTTGTAAAGGCCAGACTTTCTTTATCGATATACAATTTTCCATAGTGCAGTGCGTAGGGTAGGATAGCCTGCGGCTGGAAGCTGATTACATACTGCGGGCGGTTGTCCATCACTACAGACTCTTCCATACGGAAGCTAAAGTAGCCAAGAGTTGTCTTATCCAGTAAAATATCCGGATTCTTTACTATATCCACGTAAAGTGAAAGATTCGGGCCACCCAAAAGTTTTACAATCAGGGTATCACTGGCTTTCTGACTTAACAAAGCACGTCCTTTAAAAATCTGAACACGGTCTCGGGAAGCATCCTCATCGTACGGAGTTTTATAAACATCGATAATTGCTTCTGAGATATTGATGTAACGTTTGCCTTTCTGAGCCGTTTCACGGTAGAAACCAGTTAGCAATGTAGGCTTTTCACTGTAGTTCTTACCAATCCTGTTCATAGCCTCCTCAACAAGCATTCTCGGATCGTGGGCTCTTACAACCACCTCTTCCAGCACATTCGCATTCTGAGTAAGCATTACGTTTTCATCTACCATATCATTACCAGTCAACGCGATCCGGTAATTGTAGTAACCTATATGGGAAATTTCTACCACCTTGGCCTGCAGGGAGTCCTGCACCTTGATGGTGAATTCACCGTCGGAGTTGGTAATGGTACCAACGTTGGTTCCCGGAACAGAGATATTTACATACTCAAGTTTTTTCTTTGTCTGTTTGTCTTTAACTGTTCCGCTTACAATAAAATAGTTGCCCTCTTCCTGAGCCTGCAACGGGTAACTGCTGAGAAGCAAAAGTGCCGTCATCAGATAACCAAATAAAAAATACATCCTGGTTTTCATATTTGTACGTTTTTAGTGTGGATACTTCCAATTCTTGTTTGTACTTCTAAGATCGCCCACCCATCAAATACCCTATGAAAAAATACAAAAAAATAAAGCGGAGATGCATTTTTTTGCATCCCCGCCCTATATAGTCTAAAAAGTGTCTCGTTATTCTGCTAAATATCTATAGTAATACACAAACCGTAGCCCTAACTTCTCTTATAAGATCAGAGGGAGAAAGTCTGATTTGTAGTCCCCGTTGTCCCGCACTCACATAAATCTGCTGGTAATTCAGACAAGTTTCATGAATAAAAGTGGGAAACTGTTTTTTCATGCCAACGGGAGAACAAGCCCCCCGGATGTATCCGGTAGTAGGAAGCAACTCCTTCATGGGAATCATATCACAATTCTTGTTGCCCGAAACTTTGGCGGCTAACTTAAGATCCACCTCCTCCTGTCCCGGAATCACACATACAAAGAAACCCGTTTTATCGCCTTTCAGTACCAGCGTTTTAAAAACCTGATTCACATCTTCTCCCAATTGCTCAGCTACGTGTATGGCACTCAGATCACTTTCGTCCACCTCATAAGGAATCAGTTCGTAGGCCACTTTGGCTTTGTCCAGTAACCTGGCAACATTCGTCTTATTTACTTTCATTTGCTAACCCTTTCATCGATAGTTGAACGCGCTTACGTACTAAATCAACGCTTTGAACCCGTACTTGCACATGCTGGTGCATGCTCACCACCTGGGTGGGATCGGTGATAAACCTGTCGGCCATTTCCGAAATATGTACCAATCCGTTTTCCTTGATACCCACATCCACAAAACAGCCGAAGGCCGTGATGTTGGTAACAATACCCGGTAAAACCATCCCCTCTTTCAGGTCTTCCAGTTTCTTTACGTTCGGATCAAACTCGAACACCTTGATGGTCTGGCGCGGATCCCTGCCGGGTTTATCCAACTCTTCCATGATATCTGTCAGTGTAGGCATCCCTATCGTAGCACTTACATACTTCTGCAGATTCAATTTCTTTTTAAGCTCCTTATTGGCGATCAGTTCCGAAACAGTACAATTCAGATCCTTAGCCATCTGTTCCACAATGGAGTAACTTTCGGGATGCACTGCCGAATTATCCAACGGATTTTTGCCGCTGGTGATGCGAAGGAAGCCTGCCGACTGCTCGAAAGCTTTTTCTCCCATCCGAGGAACCTTCAGAAGCTCTCTTCGTGAAGCAAACGGGCCATGTTCTGCACGGTAGTTAACGATGTTCTGCGCCAGCGTCGGTCCAAGTCCCGAAATATACGTAAGCAGGTGTTTGCTGGCTGTATTTACATCCACACCCACCAGATTCACGCAACTCTCCACAGTCTGATCCAGACTTTTCTTCAGTGCTCCCTGTTCCACATCGTGCTGGTATTGTCCCACACCAATGCTTTTGGGATCAATCTTTACCAGTTCGGCCAACGGATCCATCAACCTTCTGCCTATGCTCACGGCACCACGTACGGTTACGTCGTATTCAGGAAACTCCTCGCGGGCAATTTTAGAGGCCGAATAGACTGACGCACCGTTCTCACTCACCACAAATACCTGTACCTTGCGATCGTATCGGATACCGGTGATAAACTGCTCTGTTTCCCTGCTGGCCGTTCCGTTTCCTATGGCAATGGCATCAATGGCATAGGTGCTAACCAGCTGCGCTACTTTTGAAGCAGCCTTTCCCTTCTCGTTCTGGGGTGGGTGAGGGTAGATGGCTTCGTTATGGACCAGATTACCCTGGGCATCCAGACACACCACCTTACATCCCGTGCGATAACCCGGATCCACGCCCAATACCCTTTTCTGACCAAGGGGAGGCGACAGTAACAGCTGGCGAAGGTTTTCGGAGAATACCCGGATTGCCTCCTCATCAGCCTTCATTTTGCTGAGGTTGGCAAATTCGGTTTCGATAGACGGTTTCAATAACCTTTTGAAGGAATCACCAACCGCCTCTTCCACCTGTGCAGACGCGTCAGAACGCCCCTTAACGAACCGTCGGTTCAGTCTCTCGATACACCCTTCGGCATCCGGCGAGATAGACACCCTCAAAAAACCTTCAGCCTCACCACGGCGCAGAGCAAGCAACCGGTGAGACGAACAGCGGTTCAACGGTTCGCTGAAGTCGAAATAGTCGCGATACTTGCTACCTTCCTCTTCCTTGCCCTTAACCACTTTGGATGAAATAACAGCCGTCCGCGAAAACGAATTACGTACTGTATTACGAGCCTGCTCGTCTTCGTTCACCCATTCGGCAATAATATCCCGGGCACCCTGAAGCGCCTCACGTACATCCTTAACCTCACCTTTCACGTAAGGCGATGCGGCTTTGGTACTATCCTGAGCTGTTTGAAGCATAAGTAAGGTAGCCAGAGGCTCCAACCCCTTTTTGCGGGCAATCTCCGCTTTGGTCTGCCGTTTCGGCTTGTAAGGCAGGTAAATATCTTCCAGCTCCGTGCTATCCCACGAGGTCTCAATGCGTTTTTTAAGTTCGGGAGTAAGCTTACCCTGTTCATCAATAGAAGCCAGTATCGTCTCTTTACGCTTACTTACCTCCTTTAATTTGCCGTAATGATCGTTAATATCCCCAATCTGCACCTCATCCAGGCCACCGGTCACCTCTTTGCGGTACCGGCTAATAAAAGGAATGGTAGCCCCTTCGTCCAGCAGCCCCATTGTTTTTTCAACCTGACGCGCCGGAATGCCCAACGCCTTGGAGATAAGTGAATAAAATATTTCAGTCATTTGTTATAGTTTTATTGTTTCGTCTGCCAGCAAGGACAACGAGTCCGGCTGATGCGATACAAAGATAATAGTCTGTTTATTGATTTTGTGCAATGCTTTGATCTGATTGATGATCCGAGCGGTAAGCGCCTCGTCGAGCCCTTTGAACGGTTCGTCCATCAGCAGTAAAGACGAAGGGAAAGCCAGTGCCCTGGCAATGGCCACACGTTGTTGCTGACCGTAACTTAATGCCTCCGGCCGATGTTCTGCCACCTCATCCAGCTCCATGAGCGAACAAAAATGTCTGGCAAGTTGCATACTCTTTTCTTTTGTATAGAAAGAGGCGAGGGGAAGAGCAATGTTATCGGTAGCCGATAGATGATTCAGCAGGGCAGGTTCCTGAAACACAGCTGCAATAGCCTGTATATTTCCTTTCCCTATTTTCCCCGAAGCCGGCTTCAGCGAACCGTCAATCAAACGGAGCAAGGTAGTCTTTCCTCGGCCAGACGGAGCCGACAGTCCGTATACCCGTCCTCCCTCAAACCGGAGGGAGAGATTGTCTAATATCATACGATGCCCATAACCAACGGAAACTTGCTCGAGTATCACCTCCGGTCCACCGCAAGTAGCCGGAGCGCAATCGGTTTTCCTGTAACGCACCGGAATATCCAACCTGCTCAACCTATCCAAACCCCTGTCGAATGCAAAGCTTAAAGCCACCGCTATGACAGTCCACGCCAACAATTCGGGGACCTCTATGAAAGTCTGCGCCCTTTTCATTTCACTGCCAATTCCAAAAGCACATTGCGAAAGAACCTCTCCCATGATAATGGCCCGCCATCCAAAGCCAGCCGCCGATGCCAAACCACTGAAAAGAAAAGGCTTAATCTGCGGATATACAATCTGCGTGAACCGGTTGGTACGGTTCATATGGAACACCATACCCATCACCGACAGCGGAGCACGCAAGTGCAGCAATCCCTTGGTAAGATTCTCGCTCAGCAACGGAAACATGGTAAGGAAGGCAATCATAAAAGGAATCTGCTCCGGCTGCAGAAACAGCAAGGCAAGCAAAATAAAAGAGATAACAGGAACCGACCGCATCAGGGTGAGCAACGGTTTAAACAACCCGTATACCTGTTCATGCCGGGCAAACAACAAAGCAAACAACAGGGCAAGTACCCCCGAAACCAGTAATCCTGCAACTCCTCTACCCAAGGTAGCCAGTACAGACAGGTAAAACTCCGGAGTTACCCACAGCTTACCCAAGGCAACAAACAACTCCGGCAACCCCGGCACCAAAGCCGGATTGTTGGCCGTTATCGCCAGCACCTCCCATACCAGACATAAAATGCCGATGGAAAGCAAGGAACGTATGCTCTTCTTCAGTGTACGCATAAAAAGAATGTATCATCGGGCAGCTTGCCGCCCAAAGCCTTTGGTTCGTAAGCCAATATAATTGTAAGCAGATTCTGTACCGCCTCTTTGGCCCGGCAGGCAGGCACATAGTCGATGCGGCAACGGTGAATACTGCTTTCGGTAAGCATACCCTTGGCGAAAATACCCTTCTCCTCAAGGATACGTATCGCCTGATAGGGTTGTTCTACGGCAAAGCGACACGAAGCACGAAGCAACGAATCAAGCGCCGGCTGCATTTGCATACCTCTTTCGCTAAGCACGATAGCTGTTTGTGCAAATCCCTGTGCATCCGGATCCGGACGGTTCAGGTCGGCCACAAGCCGTACAGTGCTGTCCTTCTTTAATGCCATGCTCACAAACGGCTCGCTGAGCACCGCCGTCTGGACCGTTCCGGACAGTAACCCCGTAAAAAGGTCCCTTGCAGAGCCGAAGGTATAATTGAGCTCCGGTTTCCATTCCGGGTGATTGTTCAGGTAATAGCGTGTCAGAATATCGGGAGAGGTCCCACTCCCGAAGAGGTGAAGCTCTCCGGAGGTGGAATCTCTGCCCACCACATACAATGTACCCCATAGCGGACAACCAAGTAATGGATAGTTCACCCCTTTGTTGTATAGATTTACTGCGCTTAACATGGGCAGCACAGCCAGCTCCGCTTCTCCTTTGATAAGATGCGCCTGAATCAGCTCGGGCGAGTCGACCACCTCGATCTGCAGCAACTTGCCGTTAACCGTTACCGAAGTATCCATCAGTTGGGCGAAAGCAATGGCCGATGGACCCCTTAATAGTTTAACGCGTACTATATTATCCTCTTTTCGTGCAGGATTACAGGCGCACAGAAGGCAAAGTAAAAGACATACCGGAATCTTCATAACTGCAGAAGTTTACTGCAAATGTATAAATAATTGTTGTATGCTAAGAATTATCTCCTAAATTTGCCCACCTAACAGATGGCAAAGATGACCGATTTATTTAATGAAACGAGGTATGCCGACGAGGTATACGATAAGCTTCTCTTTACCGACAGCCGCCTGAGTGGAAAGGAGTTTCAGGATTGTACCTTTCTGGCGTGCGACTTCAGCAACTCCAGTCTGCTGGACTGCAATTTTATTGATTGCCGCTTTGAGGCGTGCAACCTAAGCAACATTAAGCTGGGTAACACCGCCCTGAAGGGAGTGTGCTTCGAAAACAGTAAATTGCTGGGAACCGACTTTACCGACTGCTCCGACTTTCTCTTTGCCGTCCGCTTCGGGCAGTGTGTCCTTGATTATGCCTTCTTTATACGTAAAAACCTCAAAAAGACGGTGTTCGACCAATGCTCCGTTCGCGAAGCCAACTTTAGCGAATCAAACCTTGCCGAGGCCAGCTTCCTGCAATGCGACCTGCAACAGACCGTTTTCGAACGGACCGATCTGCGAGGAGCCGACTTTCTTACGGCGTTCAATTATTCCATCAATCCCACGACAAACAACCTCCGTAAAGCCCGTTTCAGCTATCCTTCCGTATTGGGACTGTTGGACAGCTTTGGCGTAAAAGTAAGCTAACGAAGAGCTTGAGTTACTTCTCCGTCTGTTGTTTCTTCCAGTATTCATTAACAGACTGTTTCACCTCTTTATGAAGCAACAAAATACCCAGTAAGTTGGGTAACGTCATCAAGGCGATGGTTACTCCGGAGAATATCCAGATAAGAGTGGTGTCTGTAAACGAGGCCAAAAAGAAACCCAGCACATAAATAACGTGGTATACAGGCACGTAACGGCTTCCCCACAAAAAAGTGACTGCCCTGTCGCCATAATAAGACCAGGCAATGGCTGTGGAAAAGGCAAACATAAGCAATGAAAAAGGAATGATAAACTGTCCCCATTCTCCAAAGAACCCCCGCTTAAAGGCTTCAGTAGAAAGCGGGGCAGAGTGCAGAAGCGACTTTCCGTACACCGTGATAGGGTAGCTTTTCAGGACCGGAAGTTCAATCTTGCCTTTCTTTACAGTAAGTTCGCCGGTAAAAAGTGCCTTACCCTGCATAAAACGAACCCCTTCGGCAAACGAACGTGCATGTATCAGAGTGGCAGGTGTGGTAAGCTTTCCCTCTTTTACGACAATCTTACCATCGTACAAAGGCAACAGCTTTTCGCCTTTGATGTGTTGCCCTACGGCTAATTTCTGGGCAGGGTCAGCCTCGTTGTAGGTACCGGCAAGCAACACCATGTCGGCCTGCTGAAACTTATTCTCGTACTTCTCCATCCAGGTGCCGGAAGTAAGCAATACCATTCCTGTGAGCATACAAATAATAATGGTGTCGATAAAAGGTTCGAGTAAAGCAACCATTCCTTCGGAAACCGGCTCTTTGGTCTTCGCCGCTGCATGGGCAATAGCAGCCGATCCCTGTCCCGCTTCATTGGAGAAAAGTCCCCGGTTTACACCCCGGTTAAAGGCAAGCGCCACTCCGGCACCCAAAAAACCACCGGCAGCCGCAGAGCCGTTCAACACGTTATCGAACAACATCACCAGCGATGGAATAATATTTTCGTAATTGTAAATGACCACGCTAAGTGCTCCCAGAAAATAAAAGACAGCCATAAAGGGTACCAGCTTCTCCGTAACTTTGGCAATGCGGGTGATACCTCCAATGATAATCAGTCCCAGCAACACAGAAAGCAAAGCCCCTGTAACGTACAGCGGAATATCAAAAGCGGCAAACATGGCATTGGAAATACTGTTAATCTGAGGCAGACATCCTGTACCGAAAGACGAGCAAATGGTGGCCAGTGCAAAAATGGCCGCTAACCAGCGCATGTGCAAACGGTTTTTCATGTAGTACATAGGTCCCCCGGAAATGTATCCCTTCTCGGTCGTTTCGCGATACTTATGCGAAAGCGTAACCTCCACCATCTTGGTAGTCATCCCCAGAAAGGCCGAAACAAACATCCAGAACAAAGCAGCCGGTCCCCCTAAATGAATAGCCAGTGCCACCCCGGCGATATTGCCGGTACCCACCGTACCGGACAAGGCCGTGGCCAACGATTGAAAATGCGACGTATCCCCTTTGTCCAGGTGATGGTCATACTTGCCCGACACCACTTTGATGGCATGACCAAAAAACCGCACCTGCGGAAACTTAAGATACAAAGTAAAGAAAAAACCGGTTCCCAGCAACAACAAAACGAACCATTGCGAACCCCCGATGTAAGAATCTATAAGAGATAGAAAGCTGCCTATTTCTTGCATAAGTCAATCGTTTTTGTTTAAAAACTTTCGCAATATACAAAAAAATGTGGAAATCGTGTTAATTAGTAAAAAGTTCCGCAATTGGTCTGCATACAAGCCTCTTCCTCCGTTTCGAACTCAACGGTGGCATGGTCAATTCCATGCGAAGCGCAGACCGATTTAATCTGTGTTTTGATCGTATATTGCTCATCCAGTGTAGTTTCCGGAGCAATAACGGCATGCAGAGACATAATATTCTCCTCGCCGTCCAACGTCCACAGATGCACATCATGAATAGACAACACCCGGTCGGTATTCCTTATTTCCTCTTCCAGGCGCGCTATGTCCACGTCGGAAGGAACCTTTTGAAGCAATATACGGAAGGTAGCCTTCAGGTTTCGGTACACATTGGTAAGAATCCATATACTTATTCCGATAGAAAGCAGCGGATCCAGAATAGGCCATTCCACAAAATGCATCACGATACTTACGATAAGCACGGCAACCCAACCCAGCACATCCTCCATCATGTGGAGAGAAACCGCCCGTTCGTTAAGCGACGATCCCCTTTTTAACCGAATCACAGCCGCACCGTTTACAATAATTCCCAGAATAGCCAGCACAAACATACCGGCAGCATCGGGCATTTGCGGTTCAATAATACGACCAATACACTCTTTGATCACTACTACGGAACCAGCCAGCAGAACAACCGATATAAAAATAGCCCCAATCAGTGAGAACCTTTTGTAGCCGTAAGAGTAAAACCTGTCGCTTCGCCGTGCAGACACCTTCTGCAGATACCAGGCAACCCCCAGCGAAATGGAATCGCCAAAGTCGTGCAACGCATCAGACAGAATAGAAACACTGTTGGTGTAAATACCCCCAATAAGTTCGATAATCGCAAAAATGAAATTCAAGAAAAAGGCAACCCGTATATTCCCGGTCGATGTATCGTGTGTATGATGATGATCGTGTCCCATGATCGTTATATTCTTTAGTCTATAAAACACCCTTCCCCAACATTTTGTTACGAAGGGAGAGGGATAAGCTTCGTTATTTTTCTTAAACAACCTGCTTGCAAAGATGGAATATTTAATCGGTTTAGCCTATATTCTGATATAAATAATGCGTCAGGAAAAAAACGGTTTATATAAATACTACAGAACCCTAAAAGTTATATAGATCTTTTAGGGTTCTTATTAGTACTGTAGGATTATTCCCACTTTACGGGAGTATTTAGAATGACTCCGTCCAATGTGTCTTGGGTGGAGAATGAATCGGCAAGGTATTGTACGCAAAGCATGATTAATGGTGTGTCGCCGTTGTTGCGTACGGCACGTATCCCCTCGGGGGCAACGCGTACCACAGTGCCTTCCTTTACTGGAATTATCGCTCCGTCTACCTGAAACTCGCCATTACCTGCAAGAAAGAAATAAAGTTCTTCGTGTTTTTTGTGTGAGTGCAGAAATCCGGTTTCGGTGCCCGGCTGAAAAAGCTGGAAGGAGAATTCACCTCCTGTGGTTTGCAGGGCAGTTCCTCCAAATATTTTGCCCGGAATCTTGATTTCGGGACCAAATTGCAGTATATATTCGCCCAATTCGCTCAAGTTGCCAATATTCACCGCGGTGAAATTTTCGGCTGTTGCAATCTTTTCAATCTGTTTCATAATTCTGTTCATTAAATGATTCTGAAAACTCAAATCGGTAGAAAGTCACCTCCCGTGACAGGTTTTTCCGTATATGCAAATGTATTGTTTGAGAATCTAAAAAACAAGAACTTCAGGCTATTAAAGAAATAAAAAAAATGCCCCATTCTCACGAGTGGGGCATCTTGTTTTCTAACCACCGCTAAATGCGGATTTAAAAATTAATCAAAATTATTACTTAACAAAACCGTTTTTATACAATAGCATTCATCCTAATAGATTATCAAAGTTTTGTAATCAAAAAATATTATATTTCAATTACCACATTAATCATAAAATATATTCTACAAACTACATATTGTTTATTAAACCCTACATTTAACAAACTTTTGCAAAGGTATAATAAATTCTTTTACCTGCAAGTTATCCATTCATGTTGTGAAACATATTTCGTATATTAATAATTATCTTAAGGCTCGACAGGCTAAAGTCTTGCATGTACAGAACGCTCCGCTCTGCCTTTGGTTCGTTTGTTGAAATGGATCCAAAGAAGGATGCCTAACAGTGAGAGGCTTATGGGGAATCCGCTCCAAACTCCCAAGGCTCCGAAGCCGAGTACAAATCCACAGAAGTACCCCAGAGGCAGCGAGATGCACACATGGCAAATAAAAGCCATCCACGCCATATATTTTACATCTGCAATTCCACGCAAGGCGTTGGCAAATAAAATTTGCAGTCCGTCGCCCAGCTGATAGAGGATAACCGGATACATTAAAAGGGCGGTAAGTTGCGCAACCTCTGCTTCTGGAGTAAAGAGGTAGCCTATCACATTGCGTACGGCGTAAAGGAATATCACGACCAACAGGGCGGTAAAGAGTATCAGATGCAGACCGGCAAACGAGGCTAGCCGCACGCTCTTCCAGTCGTCTTGTCCCCTGAAGTTACTTACCCGTATCGTTACGGCAGCGCCTATACCGTAATAGATCATAAAGCCAAGTGTGGTTACCACACCCACCACCTGATGGGCAGCCAGGGCAGTCTTACCCAACCAGCCCATCATGATTACACTGAGGCTGAAGGAGGCAGCTTCTACGCCCAGTTGCAGAGCCACGGGAAATCCGAGGTGATACAGCCGGCTGATGCTTGTCTTGTTTATTATCCCGGATTTAAATCCATTCCTGAATTTGGCAAAACGCGGATGTCTGGCAAAGATGTATACAAAAACAAGAATAGCTGCGATACGGCTTATCAGGGTAGACAGACCGGCTCCGGTTAGTCCCATTTCGGGTGCTCCGAAGTGTCCGTATATCAGGATGTAGTTTCCTATTATATTAAGCACGTTGCTGCCCAGCATAATCCACATGGGGGTCATCGTATCGGTTACTCCGTCGCAAAACTGTTTGAATGAATTGAACAGCATCACGAACAGAACGGATACAAGCTGCAATATATAATAGGGAATGATGTAGGGCATCAGCTCCTCCGGCTGACCCAGCAGGTCGATGTTTAGGAGTAATACCAACATACAGAGACCTATCAGTAATCCAACAACGAGGTTTACAAGGAGGCTGTTCTTGAATGTTTCGGCAGCCTTGTCGTGTGCCCCTTTGGAAAACAGTTCGCCTATGATGGGGGTAAGTCCGTAGGCAAATCCCATGCCGAAGATAAAGGCCAGGTTAAAGAAATTGTTCACAAAGGAGGCCGCTGCAAGCTCGTCGGCACTGTGCTGCCCAACCATGATGTTATCGGCAAAGCCTACAAGAATAATCCCCAACTGACCAAGCATGATGGGGATTCCTAATTTAATGGTATGTAAGTAATGCTGCCTGTAGTTAGCAGGCAGCCTGTTTGTAATGTTCAAGATTGTCTGTTTTATATGATTTGCATAGATTCGATTACGATATTCTCCAGGGGACGGTCCGACGAATTTGTCTTCACTTTCTGAATTTTATCCACAATTTCAATTCCTTCGGTCACCTCGCCGTATACAGTGTATTCGTTGTCCAGAAAGGGCACGCCGCCAACGGTGGTATAGGCCTCACGCTGCTGGGCGGTAAGCTTGGTCTCCTCCTTGCGCTTCTCTGTCTCAATCTCAGTTTTACCGATCAGTGTATCGCGCATGATGGCCAGACTGTCTTTGTCGCCCGACTTATAATACTGCATGATAGTAGTCTTATTTTCGTTCTGCAGACGGTTGAAAATAGCCTGTTTCAGGCGGCTTTCCTTTTGCTTTTCCAGCTGTTTGATCTCACCTTCCGAATATACCTTTCCGGTAACGATGTAGAATTGCGATGCCGAAGAGGCCTTCTCCGGATTGCTGTCGTCGCCGGTACGGGCAGCACATAATGCTCCACGTTTATGGAAATAGCGGGGGTATACAAATTCGGCCGGAACGGTATAGCCCAAATCTCCGGCTCCCAGCTGTTTGTTTAACGGTGCGTTTTTAGACGTAACATCACCTCCCTGAATCATAAATTCGTTGATTACCCGGTGGAAAAGCAGCCCTTCATACTGTCCGTCTTTTACCAGTTTGATGAAATTATCGCGGTGAAGAGGCGTTTCGTTGTATAATTTGAGTGTAATCGTACCCAGATTCGTTTGCATCCGAACCTGTGTCTCGGTTGTTTTTTGTTCCATTGTCTGTTCGTATATTTATTTAGTTACAACTTTCATCGATTTGATTTTGATATTTTTCAACGGACGATCTTTATCGTTGGTGGCAACCAGGTGCATCTTGTCCACCACATCCTGTCCCTTCACCACCTCGCCGAAGACCGTGTATTTGTTATCCAGATGAGGCGCACCTCCCTGAATTTTATAGGCTTCACGCTGTTCGGGGGTGTATTTTATTCCCTCTTCGACCTCTTTTTTGTCCAGTTCCATGTCTGTAAAGAATTTTCCGGTCACGATATAGAACTGGGTAGCCGACGAGGCACGTTCCGGATTGGTATCGTCGCCGGTACGTGCGGCACATAAAGCACCTCTTTTATGGAAATATTTAGGATAAACGATTTCTGCCGGAACGGTATAACCCAGGTCACCATCACCTAAGGGTTTGTCGATAGGAGCGTCTTTCGAGGTTACATCACCTCCCTGAACCATGAATTGTTTGATGATACGGTGAAATATAAGTCCGTCGTAACGTCCTTCATTTATCAGTTTAACGAAATTATCCCGATGCTGAGGTGTTTCATTATACAGTTTCACTTTTATTTTACCCATATCGGTATCAATCAGCACCAAGGTCTCTTTTTCTTGTCCCCAAAGCGTGTAAACACTTAACAAAGAAAAACATAAAAACATAGCAGCTACTATCCTATTCATCGTTTTGCGTATTTTTGCTAACAAAGATAATTATTTGTATTCGATTACACCGAATGAATAAAATATATTAACTATGTTTGTGACTGAAACCACTAAAAAAAGAATTATTTGTTTTATGAGAAAACTATTTACCGCGTTGTTTATAGCAGCAACGCTCCCTTTGATGGCTCAACACCAATCGGCCATCCGTATTTATCCCGCACAGGGAAAACAAACCATCAGTAAACATATTTACGGCCAGTTTGCCGAACATCTGGGTTCATGCATCTACGGAGGTTTGTGGGTTGGCAAGAATTCGGATATACCTAATACCGACGGATACCGTACCGATGTGCTCAACGCACTGAAGCAACTCCAGATTCCTAACCTGCGCTGGCCCGGCGGATGCTTTGCCGACGAGTATCACTGGATGGATGGTATCGGTCCGCAGCAAAACAGGCCCAAGATGGTCAATAACAATTGGGGCGGAACAGTGGAAGACAACAGCTTCGGGACACATGAATTTCTCAATCTGTGCGAATTACTGGGATGCGAACCCTATGTAAGTGCCAATGTAGGTAGTGGAAGCGTTGAGGAGATGGCCAAGTGGGTGGAATATATCACTTCGGAAGGCGACAGCCCTATGGCCAACCTGCGCAGGAAGAACGGTAGGGACAAGGCATGGAAAGTGAAGTTCTGGGGAGTAGGGAACGAAAGCTGGGGATGTGGCGGTAGCATGCGTCCGGAATATTACTCCGATCTGTACCGCCGTTTTGCAACCTATTGCCGCAATTACGACGGAAACCAGCTGTTCAAGATTGCCAGCGGAGCCAGCGATTACGATTATAACTGGACGGAAACATTGATGAAACAGGTGGGAGGCCGTATGGATGGTCTGTCGCTTCATTATTATACGGTAACCGGATGGGACGGAAGCAAAGGTTCTGCCACAGGTTTCGATACCGACGATTTTTACTGGACCATGGGCAAATGCCTCGAGATAGAAGAGGTGATGCGTAAACATATCTCCATCATGGATAAATACGATCCACAGAAGAAGGTGGCGCTGATGGTGGATGAGTGGGGTACCTGGTGGGACGAAGAGCCGGGAACTACCAGAGGACATCTTTTCCAGCAAAACACCCTGCGTGATGCCATGGTTGCAGCACTTACGCTGAATGTGTTCCATAAATATACCGATCGGGTGAAGATGACCAACATTGCACAGATTGTGAATGTTTTACAGTCCATGATCCTTACCAAAGGAAAACAGATGGTGCTTACGCCAACCTACTACGTGTTTGAAATGTACCGGGTGCACCAGGAATCTACTTTCCTGCCGATGGATCTGATGTGCGAGAAGATGCCGGTGCGCGACAACCGCGAGGTACCTTTATTAAGTGCAACGGCATCGAGGGATAAGTCGGGAAAGATCCATATCTCCATCGCCAACATAGATGCGGCCCAATCGCATCAGGTGAGCGTAAATCTGCAGAACACCCCGCTCAAGGCAGTGAGCGGCCGTATTCTTTCTGCAAGCAGCATCACCGCCTGCAATACATTTGAACAGCCGGACAATGTGCAGCTGAAGGATTTTAACGGAGCCAAAATACAGAACGGCGCGCTGAACGTGGTAATTCCGGCTGCTTCCATAATAACACTGGAAGTTAAGTAGACACACGGGTTTTGTAAGGATACGGCAGAGGTTTCTAATAAAAAGCATGTTAAAAGGTATAAAAACTAATTTTTGTTTACCTTTGTAGCGGGAATCTTAAACGTAACATTATTTAAAAATATTTCAATGAAACCTACTTTATTTGTACTTGCTGCCGGAATGGGTAGCCGCTACGGCGGATTAAAACAGTTGGACGGACTGGGTCCTAATGGTGAAACAATCATGGATTACTCAATTTATGATGCAATTCGCGGAGGATTCGGAAAGTTGGTGTTCGTAATCCGTAAAACATTTGAAAAGGATTTTCGTGAGAAAATTATTTCAAAATACGAAAATCATATTCCTGTTGAAGTGGTATTTCAGGAACTGGATAACCTGCCTGCAGGTTTTACTTGTCCCGAAGGCCGCGAAAAACCATGGGGTACCAATCATGCCGTACTGATGGGCAAGGATGTGATTAAAGAACCTTTTGCTGTAATCAATGCCGACGATTTCTACGGTCGCGACAGTTTTGCCGTGCTTGGAAAAGAGCTTACCGCTATGTACGGAAAACAGAACGAGTATTGCATGGTGGGTTACCGTGTTGGTAATACCTTAAGCGAGAGTGGATCTGTGGCACGCGGTGTTTGCGGAACCAATGCCGAAGGTTTCCTTACCACTGTGGTAGAACGTACAGCCATCGAACGTATCGATGGTAAGGTTCAGTTTAAGGATGAGAACAATCAGGTGGTGACTATCGATGATAACACGCCAGTGTCTATGAATATGTGGGGCTTCACACCCGATTATTTTAAATATTCTGAAGATTACTTTGCAGAATTCCTTACTAAAAACATGAGCAACCTCAAGAGTGAGTACTTTATTCCATTGATGGTTAATGAGCTTGTTAACAATGGTACTGCTACTGTAAAGGTACTTGATACTACATCAAAGTGGTTTGGTGTAACTTACGCGGAGGACCGTCAGAGTGTGGTCGATAAAATCGCAGCTTTGGTAGAAGCCGGCGAATATCCAGCCAAGTTATTCTGATAAGGAGGATGACATACAAGGTCCTGCTGCTTTCTTTTTGGAAAGAGCAGGACCTTTTTTAGCTGTTTCTATTGCAACTATCCATAAAATCTTACGAACAAAATGAAAAAAATGATTGCTTTTTCTCTGATCGCAGGACTGGTGGCTTCTACAGGGTGTACAACCAAGCCAGTCCAGGATGCTTCTAAAACTCCGGCCATTAACCTGGCCAACCTGGATACTACGGTATCTCCGGGGAGTGATTTTTACCAATATGCTTGCGGAGGATGGATCAAACAAAACCCGCTTAAACCAGAGTATGCCCGCTACGGCTCTTTCGACAAGTTGCGGGAAGATAACCAAAAACAGTTGAAAGATCTGATTGAATCGCTGCAAGCCAATAAATCGGAAGCTGGCAGCGTTGCCTGGAAGATCGGTACGTTCTATGCCATGGGACTTGACAGTGCCAAATTGAATGCCGATGGCATCAATCCGGTAAAGGATCAGTTGGCAGCCATCGAAGCCGTTACAGGTAAAAAAGAGGTTTCGGCTATGATCGCTACGATGCACAAGGAGGGAATGTCTCCCTATTTTCAGTTGTACGTAGGTGCCGACGAGAAGAACAGTTCAATGAATATCGTTCAGCTATATCAGTCGGGTTTGTCCATGGGCGATCGCGATTATTACCTGCTTGAAGAGACAAAAACCATCCGCGAAGCTTTTAAAAGTTATGTAAGCCAACTCTTTACTTTAGCTGGATATTCTGCCGATCAGAGTAAACTTGCTACAGAGGCGGTAATGAAAATTGAGACAGGCATTGCCAATGTATCTTTCACCCGCGAAGATTTACGTGATTCACAGAAAAACTATAACAAGATGAGTCTGGCCGCATTTAAGTCGGCTTACGATGTCCTTGACTGGGATATTTACTTCGGTGGATTAGGTTTAAAAGACATTCCTGAAATTGATGCCAAGCAGGCCTCTTTTTACAAAGGCTTGAGCGACCTGATGAAGAAAACATCGGTGGATGAACAAAAGTATTACCTGGCATTCAACCTGCTTAACGAAGCCGCCTCTTACCTGAACGACGACTTCTATGCAGCCAAGTTCAACTTCTACGGTAAAACCATGTCCGGAAAGCAAGAGCAGCAGCCACGTTGGAAACGTGCACTTGAAACAACCAACAGCGCTCTTTCTGAAGCAGTGGGACAGCTTTATGTAGAGAAATATTTCCCTCCTGTAGCTAAAGAAAAAATGCTTACACTGGTGGGTAACCTGCAAAAGGCATTGGGTCAAAGAATCAATGGCCTGCAATGGATGAGTGATGCTACCAAGGTGAAGGCTCAGGAAAAACTGGCTGCCTTTACCGTAAAGATTGGTTATCCCGACAAATGGCGTGATTACAGCAAGCTGGAAATCAAGGAAGATTCCTATTGGGCCAATGTAGTACGTTCCAACATTTTCGATACGGAATATTACCTTGCCGATGCAGGTAAACCGGTCGATAAGGCACGCTGGCATATGAGTCCGCAGACCGTTAACGCTTACTACAACCCTACAACCAACGAAATCTGTTTCCCGGCAGCAATCCTGCAGCCTCCTTTCTTCAACCTTGATGCAGATGATGCCGTTAACTACGGAGCCATCGGGGTGGTGATCGGTCACGAGATGACACACGGATTCGACGACCAGGGACGTAACTACGACAAAGACGGAAACTTGCAGGACTGGTGGACAGCCGAAGATTCAAAACGTTTTACCGAACGGGCGGATGTGCTTGTAAAGCAATACGACAACATCCTTGTACTCGATTCAGTACATGCCAACGGTCGTTTCACATTGGGTGAAAACATAGCCGACCAGGGAGGATTGCTTGTTTCATACGAAGCATTAAAAAGCAGTTTCCAGGGAAAAGAGCCTGCTGCTATCGACGGTTTTACTGCCACGCAGCGTTTCTACCTTGGTTATGCCGCATTATGGGGACAAAATATACGTAATGAAGAGATTTTACGTTTAACAAAAATAGATCCGCATAGTTTGGGTAAATGGAGGGTTAATGCAGCATTGCGTAACGTGGATGATTTTTACAAAGCATTCAACATTACAGAAAACGATGCGATGTACATGAAACCAGAAGAACGTGTAGTTATCTGGTAAACACCAGCTTCTTCATTAAAACCTCCACTTGTGGTACTAAATAATCACAAATGGAGGTTTTTTAATTTATAGAGTGGTTATTCGTTCATTATCTTCAGTTTTTTACTTTGAAGTATAAGAATGATTTGTATTTTTGTAATATTATTAGGTAATACAATGATAGAGGAAATTAAAAAGACCTGCGAGGTATTGCAGGCAGGTGGCATTATCCTGTATCCCACCGATACGGTGTGGGGTATTGGTTGCGATGCGACCAACGAAGAGGCAGTAAAAAAAGTGTATGAACTGAAGCGGCGTGTCGACAACAAAGCCATGCTTGTGCTTACCGACAATCCCGCCAAGCTTAATATGTATGTGAGCCGGATACCCGATATCGCCTGGGATCTGATAGATGTGGCTGATAAGCCGCTTACCATTATTTATCCGAAAGCAAAGAACCTGGCAGCGAATCTGTTGGCAGACGATCAGAGTGTAGGTATCCGTATTACGAACGAAACCTTCTCGAAAACATTATGCGAGCGTTTCCGGAAACCGATTGTATCTACATCAGCCAATATAAGCGGTCAGCCTTCTCCCTCTAATTTCAATGAAATTTCGGAAGAGATCAAGGCGGGTGTCGACTATGTGGTTAACTTCAGGCAAGAAGAGATAATAAAAGCCAACCCCTCGGGTATCATAAAGCTTGGTGAGGGCGGCGTTGTGCAGGTAATCAGGTAACCCAGACATGGACAAAGGCCGGCAGACACTAAAATACATCGTTTCGGACTTTCTGTCTGCTTTGCTGGCGTGGTTTTTATTTAATCTGCTGCGATACGATGAGGTTGGAATCTATCAGGGATATACTTCCCTCGAAAGGTTTTTGCTGGATCCGCATGTGTTGCAGGGGTGGTTGCTTATCCCATTTGGTTGGATTGCCCTTTTTTATTTGTCGGGCTACTATAACAAGCCTTTCGGTAAATCGAGGGTGACCGAGTTTTTCTCCACCCTGCTGTCCGTGATGATCGGTGCTGTCGTGGTTTTCTTTCTGGTTTTATTGAACGACCTGCCTCATTCTTTTGGCATATACTACCGGCTTTTCTTCGGATTGCTGGGTATCCAGTTTATATGTACCTATATACCCCGCTTGCTGATTACGCTTTCCGGAATCCGGAAAATCAATAAAAGAGAGTGGGCGCAGCGGGTGTTGATTATCGGTGCCGGATCCAAGGCAAAGAAGGTGGCCAACAGCTTGTATTCGTTGGGATACGATATCGTAGAGATGGTGGACGAAGACGAGCTTGCACATGTGCAGTCTGTCATGGAGACCGAAACAGTAGACGAGTTGGTGGTGGCTATCGAGTCGCACAACAATGAAAAGAGAATGCATGTACTCTATTCGTTGTATCAATACAACCGGCCAATCAAAGTGTTGGTGGATAAAGCATCCATGGTTTCGGGGGTAAAGGTAAAAACGTTGCTGGGTATTCCGCTGGTAAACATTACCGACAATAACTTCTCGGAGGCTGAAAAGAATATTAAGAAGGTACTTGATTATGTAGTGGCTTCATTGGCCGTTGTGCTGCTTGCTCCGGTGTATTTGTATGTTGCCTGCAGGGTGAGGCGGGATTCGCCGGGACCTATCATTTTTAGTCAGGAACGTATCGGATACATGGGTAAGCCTTTTCGGATTTATAAGTTCAGAACCATGTACGAAGGAGCCGAAACCAACGGTCCGCTACTGTCTACCGACGATGATCCGCGTATTACTCCTTTCGGAAAGATTATGCGTAAATATCGTTTGGACGAGCTTCCCCAGTTCTGGAATGTGCTGAAAGGAGATATGTCTATTGTTGGGCCGCGTCCGGAACGGAAGTATTACATAGACAAGATTGTAAAAAAAGCACCCTTTTATTATCTGCTTCACAACGTGAAACCCGGAATTACCTCCTGGGGAATGGTGAAGTACGGATATGCAAGTGATGTCGACAAGATGATTGAGCGTTTGCAATACGACATATTGTATTACGAGAATATGTCGCTGGTTTTAGATTTAACAATATTAATTTATACAATAAGGACGGTTTTTACCGGCAAAGGAATTTAACATGGCTGAAGATGGTTTTTTTTACAAGATTTTATTGTGGCGCGAAAGACGAATTAAAGAGAAGAATTTTATACTGATTGTAAGTTTTCTTGTAGGTATTTGTACGGCTGCGTCTGCAATAATACTTAAACAACTTATTCATTTTATTCAACAATTACTTACCGGCGGCAACCATGCCGGCGAGGTAAACTATATGTTGCTTATCTATCCGGTGGTGGGTATCCTGCTGGCCGGTCTATTTGTTAAGTATATTGTAAGAGACGATATAAGTCACGGGGTAACTAAAATACTTTACGCCATATCGCAGCGTAAGAGTCGTATAAAACCCCATAATTCGTGGACCTCCCTGGTGGCGAGTTCCGTTACCATCGGCTTCGGGGGATCGGTAGGGGCCGAGGCACCTATTGTACTTACCGGTGCTGCCATCGGATCAAATCTGGGCAGACTGTTCAGATTGGAGCAAAAAACGCTTATGTTGCTGGTAGGTTGCGGTGCTGCCGGAGCTATTGCCGGTATTTTCAAGGCGCCGATAGCCGGATTGGTCTTTGTGATCGAGGTATTGATGCTGGATCTTACGATGACTTCCGTATTGCCGCTGCTTATCTCGTCTGTTACCGCAGCCACGGTGTCGTATGTGGTAACCGGACCCGAAGCGATGTTTAAGTTCTCTCAGACCGAAGTGTTTGAGATCGGACGTATACCGTATGTATTGCTGTTGGGTATTTTCTGCGGACTGGTTTCATTGTACGTTACGCGGGTGATGAACAATATTGAGGGTAAATACCGTAAATTGGGTACCTTCTGGAAGAAGTTCCTTTTGGGAGCAATGATGTTAAGTATCCTTATCTTCCTTTTTCCGCCTCTCTACGGCGAAGGATACGAAACAATCGGGATGTTGCTGAACGGTCAGTTTCTAACGATGATGGATAATACGCTGTTTTCCGGACTGTCGGATTCCTATTGGGGCATCATCATCTTCCTCTCCCTGATTCTTTTGTTTAAAGTTTTTGCCTCCAGTGCAACCAACGGGGGAGGAGGTACAGGGGGAATCTTTGCTCCCAGTTTGTATATGGGATGTATCGCCGGATTTATATTTTCGCATACATCCAACTACCTGCCGTTTACGATGTATCTGTCCGAAAAGAACTTTGCCTTGCTGGGTATGGCCGGCGTAATGTCTGCCATTATGCATGCTCCGCTTACCGGAGTGTTCCTTATTGCCGAGCTAACCGGAGGCTACGATCTGTTTTTGCCGCTGATGATTGTTTCCATCAGTGCCTATTTAACTATTCTGATGTTCGAACCCCATAGTATTTATTCCATGCGTTTGGCTCAGAAGGGCGAATTGATGACACACCACAAAGACAAGGCGGTACTTACCCTTCTGAAGATGGATGATGTGATCGAGAAAGATTTTGAAGTGGTAAACCCACACATGAGTCTGGGCGACCTGGTGAAGGTCATAGCCCGAAGCAGCCGCAACGCCTTCCCGGTGGTAGACGATAAAGGCGTGTTGTTGGGTATCGTACAGTTGGATAATATCCGTAATATCATGTTCCGTCCCGAACTTTATGAGCGTTTTCATGTTTCTAAATTTATGGTGTCGGCTGCTTCAAAGATTGAAATCGACAAGTCAATGGAGCAGATAATGCGAACTTTTGACGACACAAAGGCATGGAACCTGCCCGTGGTAGATATGCAGGGGCGGTATATTGGATTTGTATCTAAATCGAAAATTTTTAATTCTTACCGCGAAGTGCTGGTAGAAAACTTTTCAGGAGATTAAAAGAATGAATAAAGAGTCATTACGTATTGTATATATGGGCACTCCGGATTTTGCCGTAGAGAGCCTCAGGTTACTGGTTGAAGGCGGATATAATGTAGTTGGGGTGATTACCATGCCCGATAAACCCATAGGTCGCCATGGCAGCACCTTGCAACCGAGTCCGGTCAAGCAATATGCCGTATCGAAGGGACTGCCTGTTTTACAGCCCGAAAAACTGAAAGATGAAACCTTTATACAGGAGCTCAGGGCTTTGGAAGCCGATCTGCAGATTGTAGTAGCCTTCCGTATGCTTCCCGAGATAGTTTGGGATATGCCCCGTCTGGGTACCTTTAACCTGCATGCTTCACTGCTTCCGCAATACCGTGGTGCAGCACCCATCAACTGGGCGGTGATAAACGGCGATACAGAAACCGGAGCAACCACCTTTTTCCTTACCCACGAGATAGACACCGGAAAGATCATTCTGCAGGAACGTCTGCCTATTGCCGATACCGACGATGTGGAAAAGGTACACGATTCATTGATGGTAATGGGAGCAAAGCTGGTTTTGCGTACAGTCGACCTTATTCTGGAAGGTAAGGCCGATGCAACACCGCAGGAGGCATTCTATTCCGATGCAAAAGAGCTTCGTGCAGCCCCTAAAATTTTTAAGGAAACCTGCCGGATCAGCTGGGACAGTTCTGTAAAGCGTGTGTATGATTTTGTGAGGGGATTATCGCCCTATCCCGGTTCGTGGACAGAACTGGTGGCACCTGCCGGCGAAAGAATGGTGTTAAAAGTCTTTTCAACTCAAAAAATAGAAGAGGCGCACGATCTACCTGTAGGGAATATCCGTACAGATGGAAAATCGCACGTGGATATAGCTGTACCCGATGGATTTGTTCGTCTGCTCAATGTGCAGCTGGCAGGCAAGAAACGCATGGCGGTAACCGATTTCCTGAACGGCTTTAAGCTAACAGAATATTTTATTGTTGAGTGAGTCCGGAAAAACTAAAAAAGACAATTTACATAGCAGCAGGAACACTATGCCTTATTCTGGGTGGAATCGGCATAGTGCTTCCGCTATTGCCAACCACTCCCTTCTGGCTGCTTACCTGTTGGTTTTACCTGCGTAGTTCGCAAACGTTGTATAACCGGGTGATGCAGAATAAAAGATTCGGATCCTACGTAAGGGGATTTCTGGTGGATAAATCCATATCATTAAGGGCTAAGGTCCTCTCTATCGGTACCATCTGGGTATCTGCCATCTTTACCTTTGCCCTGTTACAGGTGGCACTATGGCTTAAGATGTTGTTGTTTGTAATCTTCCTTTCAGTAAGCTGGTATATTCTTTCGTTCCCCACAAAAAAGAAAAACGGATAGATCTCTTGTTACAGAGATCCATCCATGCTATATCTTAGTTCGTCCAGCAACAGCGGAATATCCTGCTCTTCGATGCCGGCTGACAATAAGTCAGGTATATCCTGGGTAAACTGCTCCATAAATTTATGGAAATCGCCTCCATCAGCCTCTACAGCCATTTTGTAAAAGTGGATAGCCTCCTTCACATTCTGTAAAGCCCATTCCGTATGTCCGGCATTGAGCATATCCTGCAGAGAAGGCGCATTTCCCATAATCTTACCATAGTAGTTGCGGGCCTGTTCAAATTTGCCTGTCAGGAACGAGCACCATGCTATGGGGCGCCATGCCTTGTGACTTTCCGGATCGAGGTATTCTACCTTGAAATAGCACTTAAGCGCCTCGCTGAAGTTTTTAAGCTCAAGGTGGCAGTGACCGATACTGATTGTAACCGAAAGATTGTCAGGACTCAATGCTTCGTATCGCTGATAGTAACCCAATGCCTTTTCCGGTTGCTTCAAGGCTCGGTAACAGCCGGCAATCCGCCTTATAACCCATTTACTGTCGCTATTCAGCAGATCGGCATGCAGGTAAGCCTCCAGAGCTCCTTGCACATCCTCCTTCATCTGCTTGCAGTAGCCTATTTTCTGATACAGCTCTTCGTTATCCGGACTACTCAGCGCAAGGCGTTCGTACACCACAAGGGCATCATCGATGTACCCTTTACGCAGGTAATATTCGGCAATGATGGTGAGGCTTTCGTTGTCGGACAACAAAGCCTTGACCTGCGGCAGGTTATGGAAGTCCAGCTTCAGCGCAAACAGATCCAGAAAATCCAGGTGTCGCGGATGTATTTTAAAGAAACGATACAAATCCTGCACATACTGCCCCACAATATATTCGAACCGCTTGTCTTCCGGCATAAACTCCTCTTTACGGTCCTGAATCATTTCCATCGCCTGACTGTCAAACTGGGCCATCATCATCTTGCGGTGCTGTTCCGGCAATTGCATGATGCTGAAGTACAGCGAATACTTGTCGGAATTGCACATAAAAGACGAAAGCGCCATTGTTTCAAGCACATTATCAAACTCAGAACCTTTGCCGAAGGCCGAACCGAAAGCCGAATGATGGGGATCGAAAGGTAAAAACCAATTGCCCATTTCGCTGAAGAACGGAAAGCTTTTAAGGTGAATGAATGACGAGTGCATCACATCCGCCCCCTCCATCTGCAGTTCGGAAAACTCCTTCATTTTATTGCCGAACTCGCTGTTCTCAATCATATTCTGCCAATCGGGATTCATTTCGTCGCCCAACTGATCGATGGAAAAGTCCTGCATGTTTATTTTTTTATTCAGCTTGGGACTCATCTTCATCATTTCGGGAATAATCTCGTTCTGAATTTTCTGAGTAATCTTTTCGGTCTCCCTAGATAAGATAAAGCGCAGAATGATGGTGCGCAGTTCCTTAACAAAGCCACCCCGTTCGGCAAGAGCCTCCAAACGGTTGGATATGGCCGGATAAAATCCGATACGTTTGTGATATAAATAGAGCGTGATCAGAATCGCAATAAGCGCTCTGGCACGTACTTCATCCTTTCCGGACATGGCAGCATCGCAAAGCAGCAACACCTTCTCGTCATCAAAACAGGTCTGCAAACCCAATAAAAGGGCAGACACAATCTGGCAGCTGGCAGAAAAAGGAATCGTGTCGTCGGCAAAAATATCCCGTATATCACTTAACTCCTCTCTTGTAAACCGCCCCGAAAGCCACACCTGGTTAAATAAATTCAGCTGCAGTCCATCCACCTGCTTATAGTCGCTCACTTCCACAGCCGTTGTAAGCTCGTCGTGCAGCACACGATACGATTGAAGCGGCTGATAGGCAGCAATCCGTTTGCGGTCGAAGTAGATAACAGACGAGATCCTTAGTAGGAGCCTCATCTTTAAATCGTCCGCCAACTCGTAGGTAGATGCCATCAGATCGTTGTAAATCTTACTCTGCATCGGGTCTCGCATTCCTTCTACCCGGTAGCGAAGCATGTATTTATATGTATCGTGTAATTCAGTAAGTTTATCCTGCAGCGAATATTCTTTACTCTCGTAAATCAGCTTCTGCAAAAAATCAAAGGCATTTTTTAGTTCTTTGCTGTTCAGAGAACCCTCAATGCGGTTGTAGGCTTTATTTATTTCTTGTACTGTCATAGATTGTATTGTACAAATGGTATGCCAAATGTATGAAAATTTAGGTAATTTCTCTATCTTTGCAAACGTAAAAAATATTGGCAGATGAAAAATATCCGCAATTTCTGTATTATTGCTCATATAGACCATGGCAAGAGCACCTTGGCCGATCGTTTGCTTGAGTATACCAAGACCGTTGAGGGCAAAGATATGCAAGCCCAGGTTCTTGATAACATGGATTTGGAACGTGAGCGTGGCATAACTATCAAAAGTCATGCTATCCAGATGAAGTACGTTTATAAGGAGGAAGAATATATTCTGAATCTGATTGACACCCCGGGACACGTGGATTTCTCTTACGAAGTATCACGCTCCATTGCTGCGTGCGAAGGCGCTTTGCTTATTGTAGACGCGGCTCAGGGAATTCAGGCGCAGACAATCTCCAATTTATATATGGCTATTGAACACGACCTCGAAATAATTCCGGTTCTTAATAAGATTGACCTTCCCAGCGCGATGCCGGATGAGGTTGAAGATCAGATTATCGAATTATTGGGTTGCAAAAGAGACGAGATTATCCGTTCCAGCGGTAAAACCGGCGAAGGGGTGTACACCATCCTCGAACAAATAGTAGAACGGGTACCCTGTCCGAAAGGAGATCCGGAAGCCCCGTTGCAGTGTCTTATCTTCGACTCTGTATTTAATTCATTCCGTGGTATCATTGCCTATTTCAAGGTTGTAAACGGTGTGATACGTAAAGGCGATCTTGTTAAGTTTATTGCTACCGAAAAGGAGTATAATGCAGACGAGATCGGTGTATTGAAGTTAACGCCATCACCCCGCGACGAAATCAGAACGGGCGATGTGGGCTACATTATATCGGGCATTAAAACATCCAAAGAGGTGAAGGTAGGAGATACCATCACCCATGTTAAACGTCCGGCCAAAGAAGGAATTGCCGGTTTCGAAGAGGTTAAACCAATGGTATTTGCCGGTGTTTATCCTATCGACAGCGAAGATTTTGAAAACCTGCGTGCTTCGTTGGAAAAGCTTCAGCTAAACGATGCCTCCTTAACCTTCCAGCCGGAAAGTTCGGCAGCATTGGGATTCGGTTTCCGTTGCGGCTTCCTGGGACTTCTACACATGGAAATAATACAGGAGCGACTGGACCGCGAGTTTAATATGGACGTAATCACCACGGTTCCCAACGTATCGTACAAGGTGTTCGATAAAAAAGGTGTTTGTACCGAGGTGCATAACCCCGGCGGATTGCCCGATCCTACACAGATAGATCATATTGAAGAACCCTATATCCGGGCCTCTGTAATTACCAATACGGCTTACATCGGTCCGATTATGACACTTTGTCTGGGTAAACGAGGTATCTTGCTGAGACAGGAATACATCTCGGGCGACCGTATCGAAATCCATTACGACCTGCCATTGGGCGAAATTGTGATCGACTTCTACGATAAACTGAAAAGTATCTCGAAAGGATATGCCTCTTTCGATTACCATATCCACGATTTCAGAGAGTCTAAGCTTGCCAAGCTGGATATTCTGTTGAATGGTGAGCCGGTGGATGCCTTATCAACGCTTACGCACGTGGACAACAGCGTTACCTTTGGTCGCAGAATGTGCGAGAAGCTGAAAGAGCTTATTCCCAGACAGCAGTTCGATATTGCTATTCAGGCAGCGGTGGGAGCAAAGATTATTGCCCGCGAAACCATCAAGGCTGTACGTAAAGACGTAACCGCTAAGTGTTACGGAGGTGATATCTCACGTAAACGTAAACTGTTGGAAAAGCAGAAAGAGGGTAAGAAGCGAATGAAGCAGATCGGAACGGTGGAAGTTCCGCAAAAAGCATTCCTGGCCGTACTGAAGCTGGATTAATAATAAAAGAAAAGGATGTCATATGGCATCCTTTTTTTAGTTCGAATAATTTCGAAAAACATCTGTCATCTCTCATTTTTTGTCTCTAAACCCTCTGCCGAAGCGGAGTTTGCCCAATGATAGATGGTTGTGACGGATCCATTTCATTTGTCATCTGTCATCCCCAACCGCCTCCAAGAGATAAGTTCCTCCGCGATATTATCTTGTAATTTCATGCGAGAGTCTTAACCATTATAAAGGCAGATTAGGCTTTTTCTCTTAAGTCATTAACGCTTTTCATAACGATGATTAGTCGTTAACTCAAAGTATATTCTTCGTCTCTCAACTGAGTGATCATTGTCCTCCATCTGTGTGACTAATGTCCCTCAGTTGAGTGACAATGGTCACACAGATGGAAGACGAGTAAATGCAGGAATGAAAACAATTAATCTATCCCATGAACGGAGCTAATTATATAATAGAAAGTCAGTAAACCCCTAATACCTGTTTCATCATTAAGTATTTATTATAACTATTGCCACATCCATGAGAATAATATAAATTTGCAAAGAGACAGGTGGATGAATCGAGTTTTAAACTGTAAACAAGTATATGAAAAACATAATCCTGATTATTAATATAATGATATCCACTATTGGTTTTGATCAAAATGAAATATCGGGTTTTTATTCTATCGGTAGAGTTGCAAGAGGTATTGATTGTAACCTTTATTTGTATAATAATGGCAATTACTATATTGAGCTTTCTGAGTTTCTTTCAAATGATATTGTTTTCGCTGTAGTTTTATCGTATGGTAAATTTTCATTAGTTAATAAAGAAGTAATGCTTGTCGATGAAATTCATAACTTTAAAATTCGCTTGGTCGTAGACAATAAAGCCCTTATCGCAAAACAAGCTTTTAGCTTTTTAGTAAACAAGCGGTTTATTCGTAACGATTACGTTTATATGGAGGATTATGGGTCATATCGTTCCGATATAAATCCGCTACTGGTACAAAAGGAACATAAAAGCTATAACATATCTCATAATAAACTAATTCCTTTGTATCTGGGTGTATATGAGGATGGGCAAGGTTATAAGCTCTCCATACAACAAAACAACAAATATAAATTGGAATTCAAAGATATTGTTCTTTCCGAAGGAAAGTGGTGTAGAAATACTAACGAGCTGGAACTAAAAGACATAAATTTAAGATGCTCTTTTTACCTTCTAATAGACAATAAAAAGCTAGTTAGTAATTTGTTGCTTGGAGATTATAAAAGCTTTTTACTTATTTATAAATGAACGGTTAAACAAGATGAATAATGGAGATGTTATTTTAGTTATGAAAAAATACATTATCTTTTTACTGGCAACTCTTTGGGGATTTGAAACCCATGGGCAACAATTATCAATAGAATTGTCTGTGGAATGGAAAAAAGAAGAAACAGAGATCTATCATAGGTTGAATAGTCCCAGCACTCCATTTCTGAAAATTGTGTTTAATAATTTATCTAATGATTCAATATATATACCAAAGATATATAAAAATAAATATTATATACCTCAGCTTTCAATAGGTGGTATACTAGGAATAAAAAGTTCTGGAGATAGAATAGTTAATTTAATAAGGTCCATTTCTCTTGATACAAAATGCAATGTCTTTATTGGGGGTACGGGTTTTAATACTGTAGAATGGGAGGTTTTGCCTGATTCCGTAGATTACTATTCAGAACATGGATATGATGTAATTAATGAAATATTAGCTGATGTTTACAAGTATGTTTATCAACCGAAGGGAAATTTGACAGATATAAATGATTTAAGTCATATTATAACGGAAAAAAATATTATAAATGTATTGAAAGATAATTTTGTATTTTTACCTCCTAATTCTAAATATGTTGAATCTTATTCATTGGCAGGGTTTAAAATATTGGGGGGATGTTATACTTTTTTGTTAACAGGGAGTGAAATAAAAGACTTTGTACATTTCGGTCCAACTCGAGACCCTCAGTTGCAAGATTGGGTATATTATGACGTTATATTTCCGGATAAGATTAATAATTATCGTTTGTATAGAGGTGAATTTTATACCAATAAGGTGGATGTAACATTTAAAAAATCCCCGGATCTGTAGTCGATAAATAAAGTTTTATGAGAAAAGTTCTTTTAATCAATTTGCTTTTGTGGTTGTTTATAACAATTCATTCGCAGACTAAAATTGAGTTATGGGGGAAGTTCCTTCAGAATGGATTGCAAACTGAAGATTGGGTGTATGATGATTATGCTTGTTTCTTTTTGCGTGATTCTGTTTTATATACTTCATTGCTTCAGAAAGGTTTTTTATCGCAGATTGATCTGGGGAAAAAACATATTCAAAACAAATTAGGACCCATGCCAGCTATAAAAAAAGAGGGTGTCAGCGTTTATCCAATTTCTTTTATTCCTTATAGGGATGGTTTCCTGACTGTATATTTTAATATGGTTTATTTTATTGATAGTAACGGAAAAAAACTGTTTTTTAGGACTGCAGATCAAGAGACGATTGAGCAAATATTACCAGCAAAGTCGGGTAACATAATACTGCATTGTTCCACTTTAAGTGGATCAAAAATGGTTCTTATAGAGGGCTCTGGAGCAATTTTATACCAGTTGCCACTTGATCTTTATTATATACCAGGTTTTAGTTGGTGGCCCGAAGGTGATACTCTAAAAACAGAATATTTTGACATAAAAATAGAAGAGAAGAGGTTGCTTAAATTGAATGAAAAGGAACATGCTATTTTAGATAAATCCGGCGAACATGTAATCGGATACTATAATAATTTCTTTTTCCTCTTTTCTAAACACAGATCTAATAAATTAATTCTTAGAAACAGTGATACATTATCACAGATTAAGGAAATAACTCTTCCGGAAGAGGTGGCCCACTTGATTAAAAGGACAAGATCCTATAAAGAAGAAATGGAGTATACTCCAATGATGAGAATTATTTCTCTCAATAACAGCCGACACTTTATCGTTTTTTCGTGTGATGGCTTTTTGTATATGTATGCGTTAACTATAAATTGGTAATATCTCTTTTTTATTTGGCAGAGAGGAGGGCACAAATATACAAATTAGTACCTCGTAAATTTAGTCAGTGTACATCTATCAATAGAAAACCTGGAGTTGTAAGTGTTTCACCATTTGCCAATACTTAATTTACTAAAATCCTTTTAAAAGTAATAAATATTAGATTATTTCGTTAGTGTTATTATAGTAAGTGATTGTCAATCAGAAATAATCTATCAATATAAAAATGTGTATTTAACTTTATACTATAACGAATGAAAAAGTTTTTTGATATAATTGTATTGTGCGTTATTGTTATATTTATCTTTCCATCGTGTTCCAAAAATCAAGATTTTGATTTAGAGATTGAAACTGATAAACAAAAATGGTGGGATGAAGCTAAGTTTGGAATGTTTATACATTTTGGGGTGTATTCAGTTCCAGCAGGTCGATTTGTTGGTACAGATTTAGATGGGGTTACATATACCTCCAATGAATCTAGTACAGCAAATGGAGTTGGTGCTGAATGGCTTATGTTTACTTCAAGAATTCCAAGAGAAACATATAAACTATACGCAAATAGCTTTACTTGTAGTAATTTCAATGCTGATGAAATCGCAATGTTGGCTAAGTCTGCAGGAATGAAATATTTGGTTATTACAATTAAGCACCACGATGGATTTGTTATGTATCCAACAAAATTTACCGAATGGAATATAGCAAATAGTGCAGCTAAGGGGAAAGATATAATTAATGAAATTCAAAATGCATGTGTGAGAAATGGACTCAAATTTGGAGTTTATTTTTCTCAAAACATAGATTGGATGGCTGAAGGTTCTTATGGTGAAGTCCCGGAAATTAATGGATACTATGATGATCACTCAAAATATGATTTGTATACTGAGAATTTAATAAATGAATTTGTTAACAGATATCCTAACATTGATTTGATTTGGTGGGATGGATATCATGCAAATAGTAATGAGGTTGTTGCTAATTTATTTAAGAATGCAGCCCTTTCTGTTAGACCGAATATTATTTTTAATGATAGACTATACAGTAAACATGAAGGAGACTATATTACCCCAGAAATGAACCTCAATTTACCTATTCAAAAATTTCAAAGATTTGAATTATGCAACTCTATAAATAAAAAAAGCTGGGGATATAGCGAATCTGTTCATCAGCAGTATTATATGTCTGCTAAAGAAATTATAGTTAATTTATTGAGATGTATTCAATATGGTGGGAATATGTTGCTGAATGTTGGTCCAAAAGCAGATGGGAGCATTCCCCATTCGCAAACGGCTCCACTTAGAGAAGCTGGAGAAATAATTCATAAAATGGGGGGAGTATATAAGTCAAATAGTTTAAAACAATTGTATGGACAACATAATTGCATTTGCCGATATACGGAAGAAAACGGTCAAACTATCTTATATGTGACAAAAATGCCGGGTGTTGATGTTACTGAAATTAACGTGACCGGAATTAATAACAGTATTTCATCAGTAAAGACAAACCACACAGTGACTAAAGTTGGTAATACAATTACGATAAAGGGGCTTAAAGGTGATTTTGATACGGCTCGTATTCAACTGGTTGGTGAAATTGATTGCTATGATGCTGGGATTAACTTGCCTTGTGTTGGCGTGATTTCACCATTATCAGCCTATGCAAACGGAGAGTTAGGAGTAGGACTAGGGGATGAAGATCAATTTATGTATACAAATTGGCGTGGAAATTATTCAGGATCAATTGAATATATGTTTAATGTTATAGAGGAAAAATCCTATAAAATATCTGTTTATACTGCAGAAATGAGTAATTATGAAATTACAATTGAAATTGATGGAGTGAAATATCCTAAAAATATTTCTTTAGGATATCAACGTCATAAATCCACGATAATAGATGCTATAAGCTTATCAAAAGGAAGCCATGTAATCAAGTTAACAATATCTTCTGATGAAGAAAAGTGGGCTAATTTTTATGGAATTGAATTTGAATAAATAACAAGCTCTTATTATTGTAATGGATAAGAGTAAATTAGAATTAAAATTATTATAAACCTAACATACCGGTAATATTACCGGTATGTAGAAGTTTAAAATTTGAAATAACTATTATTTTGCAGAAGTATCTTCTGTCTATATAAGTCGTATACCTGTGGGTTCAATGGAGATAAGCTTCTTTTTGTACAATGCACCGATGGCTTGTTTGAAGCTCTTTTTGCTGCATCCAAACAGACTGTATATTTCTTCAGCAGGTGATTTATCGTGAACCGGCAGAAACCCGTTCTGAACTTTAAGTGCATCCAGAATAATACCGGCAATGCCTTCCACCTTTTCGTATCCAAGACGGGTAAGACTCACATCGATCTTCTCGTCTTCGCGTACCTCTTTTATATATCCTTTAAGATGTTCGCCTCTTTCCAGACGGCGGTAGATTTCGTTATGATATACGAGTCCCCAGTGCAGATTATTGATAATTACCTTGTATCCAATCTCAGTCTCGTCGGCCACCAACAGATCCACCTCCTGATTAAATTCATAAACGGGAGGTACATTATCCAGAAATTTATCCACACGGGCAGAAGCAACGATACGCTTGGTAACATGATCCAGATGTACATACACCAAATACCATTTCCCTTCACGCATGGGCATTTTTTGTTCGCGGAAAGGAACCAGCAGATCCTTCATAAGTCCCCATTCCAAAAAAGCCCCCATATCATTTACCGATTTACATTCCATCCACTGGAACTCACCAACAACAGCAAGCGGCTTTGCCGTTGTGGCAATAATCCGACCCTCGTTATCGTGATAAATAAAAACCTCTACCTCGTCGCCCGGCTTTACATTTCGCGGAACGTAACGAGCCGGAAGCAGAATTTCCAAATCGTCTCCGCCATCCAGATAAACTCCAAAATCGAGGTCTTTTACTATTTTCAGTGTGTTATATTTGCCTATTTCAACCATATACGAATTCTTTTGTACAAATGTACGTATTAATTCACGATTCCTCCTCTGGATTAGTGCTAAAATTAGTTTTAACTGCGGCAATATATCAAAAATTGCATCGTTATATAGGTTGTAAAACGGTTAACGATGTTTAAAAACCGTTTATAGAAATCAATATATCCGACTTAATTAAATGAACTGATATGAATTTGAAATTAGCACCGTTCGCTTTGTGCCTTTATGTGCTTTGCGCGTGTTCGACACCGAAAAACATTACCTATTTTCAGGATTTGAATAATCCGGATAAACAATCCATCACGCAACAAAACAATCAGTTTGTACCCCGAATTTGTGTAGGTGATTTACTTACGATAACCGTTTCGGCCCTCGATCCGGCAGCTGTAGCACCCTTTAACCTGCCTGTAGTATCTTATCCAAAGCAGACCGAACAGATGTTTAACGGAACCAAGGAGATAGGAACATCGCAGGCCATGCAAACCTATACGGTAGATTCGGAAGGAAATATTAATTTTCCCGTAGTTGGAAAATTGAAGTTGGCCGACAAAACGAAACAGGAGGCTGTGGATTTGTTGGAAAATAAAATCTCCGAACTGGTAAAGGATCCTATTGTTAATATCCAGATTATCAACTTTAAAGTAACCGTATTGGGCGAAGTTTTAAAGCCTGGAACCTATCCGGTTAATTCGGACCGGGTAACAGTTCTTGATGCTCTGGGATTAGCCAGCGACCTTACGATTCACGGCAATCGTACCAATGTAAAGGTTATTCGCGATAATAATGGAAAACAGGAGGTGGTTACTTTCGATTTAACAAAATCTGATTTCTTTTCGTCTCCCTATTTTTACCTGCAACAGAATGATATCGTATATGTAGAACCTAATGATAAACGAAAAACACAGGCACGCTATAGCCAGACAGACCAAGTGGATCTTTCCGTAATAACGGCAATAACCTCTTCTATCTCTGTGATAGCCAGTGTGATTGTCTCCATTATCGCAGTAAATAAATAAAAGATATCAAATTTAAAATATATTAAAGATGGGAAATTTTTCCTCCGACAAGATAGGACAGCTCTTCGCTTCTCTTACGAAGAAGGATGTAAGAATGTACAAGTATGGCTTCTTTTTACTGCTGGTTGTAATTTTTGCCTTGTCTGTAGTTTACATAATGATTACAACTCCGGTATACCAAATACAGGCCAATGTGCTTATTAAGGATGAAGCCGAGAAAAGCAGTGCGGGTATGTCGTCCATGCTTAAAGGCTTTTCGTTTGGCGGGTTTCTGAGTGCTGGTGGCGGCAGTGTGGATGATGAGTTGTTGCTGATGAATTCTTATTCGCTGGTAAAAGATGTGGTAAAAGAGTTGCAGTTGAATGTGTCTTATACTTCGACCGATTTTGTTAAGAAGACAGATTACTATGGAAAGACCCCTATCCAGCTTGTTTTTTCTGATAGCCTGGCATCTTCTTTTCTTAAAAACAAAATTTCCTTTAAACTGACGTCTGCAGGTACAGGTAAGATCAAAATTATTGCCAAACAGGGATGGTCTAAACTTCGTGAAGTTACCGTATCTCAATTTCCATATGAACTGAAGCTGGATGAGGGTACTTTCCGATTCGAAACAACCCCTCATTTCTCGTTCAATACGTTTAAGAACCTGCGGATCAACTTTAGTGGATACGACTGGACCACCGAATCCTTCCTGAAAAGCCTGGTTATTAAGATTGCAGAGAAAAAATCCAACGGTATCTACCTGGCTATTCAAGAAACCAATGTGCAACGAGGTAAGCATTTTCTGAATAAAATAATCGCATTGTATAATGACAGAGGTATCGACCAGAAGAATATATCGGCTCAGCGCACCGCCTCATTTCTTGAGGAACGTATTGCTTTGAATTCGAAAGAACTGTCGGATGTGGAACATTATATTGAAAAGTTTAAAAAAGAAAACAATATCACTGATATTGAGGTTGAGGCTAAAATCCTGATAGAAAAGAATGGCGATTTTAAGGAGAAGTTAATCGACTCAGAGATTCAGTATGCTACAGTTCAGCTGATAGAAGACTTCCTCAAAGCTCCGGAAAACAGATATGCCATGGCTCCGCTGAACCTTGGTATTACAGAGAAGACAGCTGCCGAAGGACTTCAGCAGTATAATAACTTCTTGCTTGAAAGAGAAAAGTTGCTTCAAACAACCAAGGGTGACAACCCGGCTGTATTGATGCTTAACAAGCAGATCGATCTGTTACGCGAGAATGTGCTTGAAACATTTAAAAGCATCAAAGCGGGTTTCGATGTGGCTAGAAACGACCTTAAAAAACAGGAAAGGGAATTTATCTCACGTATTGGCGATATGCCAACCCAGGAACGTTTGTATCTGGACATAAAACGTCAGCAGGTAATTAAATCGGAACTTTACCTGTTCTTACTGCAACAAAAAGAAGAAAACGCGATGACAATGGCACGGTCTATGCCACGGGCTCAGATTATCGATGCAGCTTACAGTCTGCTTGACCCGGTAAAGCCCAATCCTCTGTTTGTGTTTTCAATTGCCCTGATCATTGCCTTCTTTATTCCGGTAATAGTTATTGCCTATAAAGTGTTGGTGAAAAATTAAGATATGAGGCTTATTATACCAAAGATAAGTAATTTTCATCATGTTTCACTGTATGTGTGCGACGAGTTTATCAGTACTATAGACGCATTACAGGTTGGTGAAATCTGCTCTACCCATAGGGTATTGGACAAGCTGTTGCTAAAATATCTGCAATATGGTTCGATGCCCTCATGGAACAAGAACGGTTCGGCATGTTTTTCTATTGCAATGGGGATTGATTCCATCCCGGGAGTGAATACCCTATTGCAATCAAATCTCCGTATTTTGTATTTGTTTGATGCCTGGCCGGACAAACATACACGTATCGAAAAAATAGTTAAGCATTTGAAGATCGATTTGCTGTTGGTAAGTTCGTCGCAATCGGCTTCCATGTTACAAGTACGTCTGCCCCGCACCAAAGTATTGTTTTGTCCGGAGGCATGTAAAGTTGAGGAGTATAAATGCAAGCCGCTTATTGATAGAAAAATTGACCTGTTGCAGTTGGGTAGGCGTTACGAACCTGTGCATAAAGCTTTGATAACAGATTCGGGTCTTAATTATTTGTATCAAAAAGAATCAGGATCACTTACTTTCGCCTCGCAGGATTTATTGAAGCAAGGATTTGCCGATTCGAAGCTATCCCTTTGTTTTCCTAAAACGATGACCCATCCAGTCGAATCCGGTGGCGTAGAAACGGTTACAAACCGATATTTCCAATCTATGGCATCTAAATGTCTGGTTATTGGTAAGGCTCCACAGGAGTTGATGCAGATATTCGGCTATAATCCGGTAGTAGAACTTGATTTGAAAGATCCGTTGGGGCATGTAAAGAAGATCCTTGACAATATGACTGATTACGAGTCGTTTATAGAACATAATTATACCATATTAAAGAGAGATCATACCTGGTTGAACAGATGGTTGTTTATCCGGAATGAAATAAATAAATTATCCTGATGCAAAAGATACAAACGGACATACTTTGGTTATTTGGCGCAAAAGGAACACTTTTGTTGGCTAATTTTGTCGTAATTTCGATTACACTGGATTTGCTTTCAACAAAAATCTACGGAGTATGGATAACATTATATACTACAATTTCCTGGCTTAGTTTTTTTGATTTAGGTTTGGGTAACGGCATGCGAAATCTTTTTGCCGTAAACAGAGCCATAGGTAATCAGGAAAAAAACAAACAGCTTGTAAGTACTTCCTATATTATCGTTCTGGGTATAGCCCTTATTTTGCTGATAGTGGGATTGCCGTTTGTATACTATGCAGATATTGCCCGATTTTTTAATATAAGTGATATCGCAATTCCTGATTTAAGATGTGTTTTGTCTTTATTAGTAGTTGTAACGTCCTTGCAGTTAATTACTAAATTGATAAATTCAATTTTTCTTGCCGATCAGAAACCGGCGCTCTCGTCACTTATCGATTGTTCGGGAGTTGTTTGCTCGCTTCTGCTTTTATTTATTTTAAAAGACAGGCTGGTTGGGAGTTTATTTAACCTGGCACTGATTATTACACTTCCAACATTCATTATCTCTTTTATTGTTACGCTTTTTGCCTTTAATAAGAATTATAGAAAGTTAAAGCCTTCAATGAAGTATTTCAATTTAAAGATCAGCAATAAATTAATAAATCTGGGACTTCGGTTTTTTCTGATTCAACTGTCTGCATTGATTATATTGCAGGGAAGCAATATAATTATTTTAAAATTTATCGGGGCTGAAGAGGTATCGGTCTTCAGTCTTGTTTACAAGTATTTTAATGTTATTGTAACTGTATTTACCCTTGTTCTTACTCCCTATTGGAGTTTCTTTACCGATTCGTACGCAAAAAATAATTATAACCAGCTTAAACAAGGATTCAAACAACTGCTTATTTCATGGCTGGCAATCAGTATGGTTGGGGTTGTGATGTGGATTGCATTGCCCTTTAGTTTCAAGATATGGTTAAATCAGGAACTGGATATTCCGGCCTATTTACCAGTTTCGCTGCTATTGTTTTCTATTTTCAGCAACTTGGGATCTGTGTTTATCTATTTTTTAAACGGAACAAGTAGTTATTTGAATTTTCAGTTGGTGATTGTTCTGGCTTTTGCGGCTCTGCTATATCCGTTAAGTGCCTATCTGTTGCCTACTTATGGTGTGTTAGGTGTTGTATTTACGATGTTTTTTGCAAATTCTTACGGCGTTCTGTTTGCTCCTTATCTTTCTTATAAGGTGTTGAAGAGAATGAAGTCTAATTAATGTTGTAACAGCCAATATATGATAAAGATCTTAGATATAGAGAAAGCGATATTAATGTTAATTCTGTTCTCAATTGCGATTTTGGGATATGAGGTTCAATTTATGTCTTATGTTCTGTCGGCAATCGTAGTTGGATACTTTATGTTAAAAGGTGAATTGCAGTTAAGTCGGTATGGGGTATTGATTCCATTGATTTTATTATTGATACTAGGGACGAGGATAGGTACCGGATTCCGGCTTGTTGATATTGTGAGAGATTATATCTATTTCTCGTCGCCAATGTTATCTTTCTTATTGGGAGTGATTCTGTATAAACGAATTTCGTTGCAAAAGCTCATGATTCTTTTTGTTGCTTTCGGTACAATTTATTCTCTTTATTACTTATTACAATCAACGCTTCAGTTTGGAAGTATATTCATTTCAGACACTTACGATACCCGTTATTCCATTGGTACGGGAACCCCTCTGCCAATGATGGCTCTTTTCTTCACTATCTTTTTTTACAAGGATATAAATACAGTATTTCGAAATCATTATCTGCTTTTGGGTATTATCCTGTTTAATGCAATTGTAATGTATTATTTTGCTTCGAGGGTTTATTACTTTTCATTTTTAATATTCATTTTACTGTATCTGTTTTATGCTTTCGTTGCAAAGTATAAAAAAATCGGGCTTATTCTTTTCTCCGGAGTCTTTGTTATATTGCTTCTCCTTATCTATCAAATGATAAATGGTGAAGGTTTTGTAGCCGAAAAGATGCGGAACTCGTTGGACGAAATGTTTATTCAGGAATTCGATGGATACGATTCTGTAATAAATAATTGGCGTGCCTATGAATTATTTGAGGCATTTAACACAATGATGCAAGGCTCTACTCTTAATAAAATACTGGGTTTTGGATTTGGAAAATTAGTGCATTTGGAAATGGAGTTATTGTTGCCGGGCATTGAACTGGATTACATTCCAATATTACACAATGGATTCGCTTATGTAATGGTTAAGACGGGAGCAGTGGGTATTTTTATCTATGTTCTATTTGCCATAAATTTACTGTTAAAATCAAGTAAACGAATCCATATCAGCCCGGAAAATAAAACGGCCTTCATCTTATTATTGGCCACTATCATCGCTGTTTACTTTACAACCTTGGTCGTTAATGGATTTTTCTCCGGTGAATCATTTTTCATGCTCCTTTTTATAGGATATTTATACGAATTCCTGTTCAATAATACTAAATCTGATGAAAATAAGCATAATAATAGCAACGTTCAATGCGGAATTGAGATTAAGCAGGTGCCTTGATAGTATCATTTCTCAAAAAACGGAGGAGATAGAACTGCTGATTATAGATGGTGGTTCGGTGGATGGAACTCTCAAATTGATAGATTCCTATAAAGACTTTATTGATTTCGTTTTAACAGAGAAAGATAACGGAATCTACGATGCTTGGAATAAAGGTATCAGGCAGGCAAAAGGAGAGTGGATTATGTTTTTGGGAGCAGACGACCAGTTAATGCCGGGCGCATTGGGCAAGTATCTGCAATTTATCCGAAGTATGGAGGGAAAGATATGCGATTATATCTCTGCGTGTATTAATTATTGCAATGCCGACGGGCGATTGATTAAAGTGATCGGCAAGGCTTGGAAGTGGAATGAGTTTAAGGACAAAATGACTGTGGCTCATGTTGCCTCATTGCATAATCGTTCTTTATTCAATCAGGTGGGATTATTTGATACTAGCTATAGAATATGCGCCGATTACGAGTTGTTAATGCGAAAGAGAGATAAGTTGGCTGCAACTTTTTTCAGTGAGATTGTTGCAAGCATGGAGTCGGGCGGGGTTAGCTTTAGCACTGCTGCAATAAAAGAAACCTGCCGTATCTGTAATTATCACAACGAGAATAGCTTCTTGAAGAGATGCTATCTGTTTATGCGTAAACATACCGAATTTTATTTTTTTATCTTAAAAATGAAGCTTCGTAAGCTATTGCATTTTAATTTATATGCTGGGTTATGAAAAAAATTATCTTTTTTCACCTCTATAACGATATCAGTGGAAGTCCCCAGGTTTTATCCTCTGTAATTCGGGGAATTAAATCAAAGGGGTTTGATGTTGAGTTATATACTTCCCATACGGATGGGTTTCTGTCTGGTATTGAAGGTGTAAAATACCATACATTTTCCTATAAATGGACGACTAACCGCTTCCTGACTTTTTTACGTCTCATATATGCTCAACTTTATATGTTTATTGCCGCCTGCCGGTATAACCGCGACGAGGTTGTTTTTTATATTAACACAATTTGTCCGTTTGCTCCTGCTTTAGCCGGTCGTCTTAAAAATATACCGGTTGTTTATCATGTTCACGAAGTGTATGTTAAACCGAACCTATTGCATAAAGTCTATTTTTGGATGTGGAAACGACTTTCTTACTATACATTTTTTGTGTCGAAATATGTTCAAAATCAGTATGACAGAGAATCTTTACAAACTAAAGTGATTTATAATGCCTTATCTAAAGATTTTTTGGATAAGATGATTCCTAAAAAAGAGGCGACTGAGAAAAGGAATATACTTATGATCTCGTCTTTAAAGGAGTACAAAGGATTAAAACAGCTGGTTAAATTGGCCGAAATAATGCCTGAATACAGGTTTCGCCTTATTGTGAATAGCGACAGCCGATCTATTGAATCTTTTTTTGAGACTATTCCCGGCAACCTCATCATTTTGCCGGCACAGAAGAATGTTCATCGTTATCTGAGTGAAGCCGACGTGTTACTTAATCTTACTATTCCATCGTTGTGTATTGAAACCTTTGGATTAACAATCCTGGAGGCTATGGCATATGGAATTCCTGTAATTTGTCCTCCGGTAGGCGGACCGTTGGAATTAGTTGACAACGGACAGAATGGATTTCAAATAGATTCACGCAACTTAGACGAAATGAGTAATAAAATACGTTATATAACTAACTCGAATGATTACAATAGGTTTTCTAATAATGCCAAGAGAAAATCGGAATGTTTTAATGAGGAGGCGATGATTACTTCAATAGAAGAACAATTAAAAAAACTAAGCTGACATATGAAGATAGCCATTTTAGGAACCAGGGGTATCCCGAATAACTATGGAGGATTTGAGCAATTTGCCGAATATTTATCGGTTGGATTGGTTGAAAAAGGACATGAGGTTACTGTGTATAATCCTCATTTTCATCGTTGTCCTGAAGAAATGTTTCATGGTGTAGCTGTCAGATATATATATAATCCCGAATTGTGGATGGGTGCTTCAGCACATTTTATCTATGATTTTCTTTGTCTTAAGGATGCTTTGAAAGAAGGTTTCGATGTTATTCTTGAGTGCGGATATCATAGTAATGCACCATCTTATTATTTAATGAGAGGAAGAATAAAGCCGTTGTTGGTAACCAATATGGATGGTCTGGAGTGGATGCGCAGTAAATGGAACCGGCCTACCAGGTGGTTGATCAGGCAATTGGAAAAATTAGCCGTCAATAAATCGCACCTTCTTGTTTCCGACAACAAAGGAATCCAAAATTATTACAAGAATATTTTTAACAAGGAGTCGGCTTTTATTCCTTATGGGGCTGAACCTGTATTAAACTTCGATAAATCTCATCTTCAGCCATTTTCGTTGAAAGAACAAGCCTATTATTTGCTTATTGCCCGCATGGAGCCTGAAAACAATATCGAAACAATTTTAGATGGCTATTTAATTTCTAAACAAACTGATATTCCATTTATTGTTGTTGGAAATGTTGAGAATAAGTTTGGTAACTATCTGAAACAGAAATATGCCGACACATCAATTCGATTTGTTGGTAGTATTTATGATAAGCATGCATTAGATTCGTTAAGGCATTATGCATCGATCTATTTTCATGGTCATTCTGTTGGAGGAACAAATCCTTCATTGTTGGAGGCAATGGCCAGCCAGGCGTTTATTATTGCACATGATAACGAATTCAACGGATCAGTCTGCGGAGAAAATGCCTATTACTTTACCTCGAAAGAAGATGTTTCTTCTTTAATATTAGCCAATAGAGATGGTGATGATATGGAGAGAAAAAAAATGATTCAACAAAATTTTCGCACTGTGTATCAGGATTATTCATGGAATCATATTGTGGAGAGTTATGAGAATTTATTTATGTGCGGAATGCAATTTTAATTCTGATGAAATAATTAAAAAATGCATGAGAATTTTATGTAAGATTCTTTTTCTGAAAATACGGTTGAGTAATTAATTTATATTACTTTCGCATTGACTTATTTAATTTGAATAAACCTATGAAGATTGCGATTGTTGGTACCGGATATGTAGGCCTAGTTACTGGAACATGTTTTGCCGAAATGGGAACGGATGTTTATTGTGTTGATGTGGATACTCAAAAGATTGAGAATCTGAAAAAAGGTATCATTCCCATCTATGAACCCGGTCTGGAGGAGATGGTTAAACGCAACTATCAGGCCGACCGACTTCATTTTACAACCGAACTTAAAGATTGTTTGAATGAAGTGGAAGTCTTGTTTAGTGCAGTAGGTACTCCTCCGGATGAAGATGGAAGCGCGGATCTTAAATATGTGTTGGATGTAGCCCGTACCATCGGACGCTACATGACCAAATACTTACTGGTGGTTACGAAAAGTACGGTACCTGTGGGAACAGCACAGATTATAAAGCAAACCATTCAGCATGAGCTTGATCTTCGTGAAATGGATATTCCGTTTGACATTGCCTCTAATCCAGAGTTCTTAAAGGAAGGAACTGCTATCAGCGACTTTATGAGTCCCGATCGCGTGGTTGTTGGGGTTGAGACAGAAAGGGCGGAAGCACTGATGACCAAATTGTACAGACCTTTTCTTCTGAATAATTTCCGTGTTATATATATGGATGTGCCCTCTGCTGAGATGACAAAGTATGCTGCCAATGCCATGCTTGCAACTCGTATCAGTTTTATGAATGATATTGCAAACCTTTGCGAAATCATTGGCGCGGATGTGAATATGGTTCGTAAAGGCATCGGTACGGATGCACGTATCGGCAGCCGATTCTTATATCCCGGATGTGGATATGGAGGGTCTTGTTTTCCTAAAGATGTTAAAGCTTTGGTGAAAACCGGGTTGGTAAACGGATATCCAATGCGAATTCTGCAGGCGGTTGAAGATGTAAATGAGTCGCAGAAAACAATTTTATTCGATAAATTGTATAAGCACTATAACGGAGATTTGAAAGGAAAGAAAATAGCTTTGTGGGGACTTGCATTTAAACCCGAAACCGATGATATGAGAGAGGCGCCTTCGTTGGTGCTGATAGATAAGATGGTAGATGCAGGATGCCAGGTTACTGCTTATGACCCGATAGCGATGACTGAGGCAAAGCGCAGAATTGGCGATAAGGTGGATTATGCTAAGGATATTTATGATTCTGTTGTTGATGCCGATGCGCTTGTATTGGTTACTGAATGGAAAGAGTTCAGAATGCCTTCATGGAATGCCATCAGGAAGTTAATGTCTGTTCCTCTCGTTATTGACGGAAGAAATATCTACGACAAGACCGAACTTGCCGAAAATGGATTTATATATTATTGTATCGGCAGATAAATAGTACGGTATATTGAAATAAAAAAAGGTTTATAATACAATCATGTAATTATAAACCTTTTTTATTATAATGCTGAACTGCACTGGCTTTTTGTCTTTATCTGATTCTTCAGTGCGCATCCGCTACATCCTGAACAGGGATTTTCAGGATCCCGGGGCGTAGTTATTGTTTTATATAATTTCCATCCTACATATGCCACAGTAAGGATTCCTATGATTAATATGCCGATTTCTTGCCACATATCGTTTAATTTTTTAATATAACATCTTATAAATTCTCAATGTTCTCTGTTTTAACAATCTTGCTCTTTTTACAATGTCGCTTTGTTATAATAGGGGGATAGAATTTCTTCTATCAGCCGTGTTACCTCTGCGGCATCGTGTAAAGCTTCGGCAGTATACTGCCCTTTAAGAAGCTCTTCACTAACTTTTTCAATCATCGGAGCTTCCACAATGGCTGGTTTTCCAATGTCGTAGACTTGCTCTTCCGTTTTTGTTTTCACCACGATGGGGGTCATGTCAAAAATGGAAAACTTCAGCGTACCTTTTGTGCCGATAATTTCAATGCAATCTTCCGATGCCGGCGAAGGGGCGGCAAAGTACCAGATGGCTTGGGCCGTTACACCCGATTCAAATTGAAATATGGCATTTACGTAATCTTCCGGATCATACAATCCTCCTTTATTAAGAACTATGGATCGGTGACTGCTTATCGGACCGAATAGAAACAGCAGCATGTCCAGCTGGTGTGATCCCATATCGGCAAAGTAGCCTCCTCCGGCTTTGTTTACATCTAATCTCCAGGGCTTTTCCTTGTTGTAATCATCAGGAAGAGGGGTTCTGATCAGACTGAGCGATACATGCTTTACCTGTCCGATTGCCTGGTTTTGCAATAAATCTTTCACCTTGAGGAAGTAGGGTTGTTCCCTTCTGTAATAGGCTACATATAACGGTGTATTGTATAGGGCAGAAGCTTCTATCATTTTTATACACTGGCCGTAATTTAGCGCCATCGGTTTTTCAACGTATACGGGCTTACCCTTCTTGAGGGCTTCGATGGTGAGTTGAGCATGACTGTCGGGCGGGGTTGCAATGTAAACAGCTTCCACTTCCGGATCATTAATCAGACTGGATGCGTTATCGTACCATTTCTGAACATGGTGTCTCTTTGCATAATCGGCGGCCTTGACTCCGTCTCGTCTCATCACGGCGGTAAGTGCTGTGTTAGGTAATGTGTAAAAAGCCGGACCGCTTTTCTTTTCGGTAACGTCGCCACATCCGATAATTCCCCAATGTATACGTTTATTCTCCATCTTTATTTAATTAATCAGGTTCAAAAGGATTGAGCCAAGTTGATATACTGTAAAGGATACTACCCAAGCTAAGGTACATGTATAAACTATTACAAATACTCCCCATTTCCATGATTTGGATTCGTTTACAATGGCAATTACCGTTGCAACGCAGGGGAAGTAAATGAGAACAAACAACATCATGCTGAGTGCTACAAGAGGGGTGAAGACTGGATTTCCCTCTTTGTCTTTATCCGCCTGAAGTCTCTCGGGAAGAGTCTGACTGTCTTCCGAATCGCCTGTATATAAAACACTTAATGTGCTTACCACCACCTCTTTGGCTGCCATGCCGGAAAGCAGACTCACGCTTATTTTCCAGTCGAAGCCCAAAGGGGCAAGAGCGGGTTGTATAGCTTGTCCGATACGTCCGATATAGGAGTTTTGCTGGTGTTCCATATTTTTGAGACGATTAAGCTCGGTAACAGTCTCCGTCTTTTCTTTTTCAGAAAGCGTATTGCTGCTGTTTACATGCTCAATCTGGGATTCATAGATCTTACCTTGTTCTGTTTCGCGTGGGAAATATCCCAGAAACCAGATTAGAATCGAGGCGATCAGAATAATTCCTCCCATCTTGTGAAGGTATTGTTTGGCCTTTTCCCACATGTGTATCAAAATTGACTTACTGGTGGGCATTCGATAGGGGGGGAGTTCCATTACAAAAGGAACATCTTCCTTGCTGAACAGGAATCGCTTGAATAACTTAGCCACAATAACCGCCAAAAGGATACCCGACGAATACATCAGAAGCAATACAGTGCTGGCATTTTCTGCAAAGAATGCTCCGGTAAGTAGTACATAAACTGGTAGGCGGGCACTGCAGCTCATCAGCGGGTTAATCAACATGGTTATCATCCGGCTGTTTCTGCTCTCGATGGTGCGGGTTGCCATAATTGCGGGCACATTGCACCCGAATCCCATAACAAGGGGGATAAAAGACTTTCCGTGGAGGCCCATCTTGTGCATAATCTTATCCATGATAAAGGCGGCTCGTGCCATATAGCCCGAATCTTCCATGAAGGATATAAACAGATACAGGATGAGGATGTTGGGCAGGAATACAATCACGCCACCTACACCTCCGATTATTCCATCTACCAGAAGGTCTTTCAATGGACCTTCGGGCATGAAATTGCGAACAAAGTTTCCGATTTGCTCCACTCCCCATTCAATCCATTGCATGGGGTATTCGCCAAGCTTGAATGTAGCTTCAAACATGAACCACATGAAAAAGATAAATATGGGGAACCCTAGTACTTTATGGGTTACAAAAAGGTCGATAATTTGTGTACTGCTTACCTCTTTTATTTTGTTCGCTACGAATGTTTCGCGTAGTGCACCTGAAATAAAACCGTATCGGGCATTGGTAAGAGCCGTCTCCGTATCTTCCTTTAACATCTCTTCCAGCTGCTGGGAGTATTGGTTGCAGGTTTCCAGAATGGGTTTCGTTTCGGGTAATGATTGTACGTATTGTTTTACCTCCTTGTCGTTTTCAAGTAATTTGATGGCAAGGTAACGTTTGGAATAGGTTTTGTCGACCGTACCATTCCGCTTTAACATTTTACGCAGGGCATTGATATACTTTTCGAGGGTGTCACCGTAATTTACATGTACATGCCTTAAAATCGGATCCGTCTCTTCGTAAACAGAAATAACCCGGTTAAACAGAGCTTCGATACCGAAACCCGTTTTACTGATGGTTGGAATAATAGGCACGCCAATCATACCCGCCAACGATTCGTGATCAAACTTGTTGCCGCTTTTCTCCAGGTCGTCGTACATATTCAGTGCAATCACCATCCGTACATCCATGTCGATCAACTGGGTGGTGAGGTAAAGGTTTCGTTCCAGATTGGAAGCATCAACCACATTGATCACTACATCGGGTTGTTCCTGAACAAGATGTCTGCGTACATAGAGTTCTTCGGGCGTATAGGCCGATAAAGAGTAGGTTCCAGGAAGGTCTACAATCCGGAAGGTATATCCGTTTTGAGTGAAAACCCCTTCTTTGGCATCTACAGTCACACCGCTGTAATTCCCTACGTGTTCATGTGCACCCGAGGCAAAATTAAAGAGGGATGTTTTTCCGCAGTTCGGATTTCCAATCAGGGCGACATTGATTATTTTGCCTTTGTTCAACGCAAGAGCTTCAAGTTCGTTATCCTGATAAAAGCCGGAGTCGGCATCCGGACTTTCCGTATATTGCTGTGCTGTATTTGTTAAATGTGCGAATTCTGTTTCACTAACCACTTCAATCAGGGCGGCATCGCTTCGTCTGAGTGATACGTCGTATCCCATCACCTTATAGTGAATCGGATCTTTAAGTGGGGCATTTTGTATTACATCCACCATTTTACCGCGGATGAATCCCATTTCTATGATGCGTTTACGGAATGCTCCGCGCCCCATCACTTTTACAATAACCCCTTTTTCGCCTGTTCGTAGTTCTGATAGTCTCATGTCTGTTATATCTTTCGCAAAGGTAAATGTAAATATAGTTCCTATCAATACCGATTAGTAGGTATTTTAACCGGTAATATCACTCAATTCGTTCTGCAAAGGGCGTCTGCGACTTGTTTTTGTGCAAATAAAATATAACTTTGCATAAGTTTGGTTTGTTTTCTAAATGAATACTAAATAGACAGGCGTATGAATGAGAAGGATGATATGTTTAAAAAGTTTCACGATTCTTTTAAGGAAATGCAAGGTCACTTTCATATTTTGGAGGAGCGTGTACCTGTTGAACGCCAGGTAGAATACTTTAAGTATTCTGACAGATTGAAACAGAATGCCCGCCCGATAGAAGAAGATGAATTTGAGTTGCTTGACGGATGGCTTACTGAGCCCGAACTTACTGATGAGAATAGAAAGTTTGCTCTTACCAGACTGGCCATCTCCCATAACATTAAAGCTTACCGTGCTTTGGAGAAATATGTTCAGTCGCCCGACTCGAAACTTAAAGATTGGGCCCATCTGGCATTGATGGAGAGTAGAATTACCCTCGAATCTGAACTTTCTGAAGAAAAGCAGATATATATTTCGACCGGTTTGGGCGGAAAAAACGAAAAACTTCGTTTCTTTGTACTCTTGCAGGCAGCAGATAAAAAACCTTTTGAAGCTTACCAGCGCCAGGTTATTGAGCGGGAGTTTGCCTTTTATCTTGAAAAGGCGGATTGCGAGATAGAACAGCTGGATATAAAGGATAGATACGGAATTTTACTGTTTCTGTTACCCATCCGAACGGATATTAAAGCTTTGTTGGATGCAACTATTGCAGAGTGTAACCAGTTTGGTAATTTTTTATCTGAAGTGTATACGGTGACAAACGTAAAGGAGCTGTCTGAAGAAGAGATAATCGCTATTATAGATAGGAATGGAAACGTTAAAGCAAGCCATTAGATATGGAGTTGTGGGGTTGAGTAATACCCTGATTACTGCCGTAGTAATATGGGTAATGATGAAAATGGCAGGTTGTTCGGATGTAGTATCCAACATCATCGGGTACACTGCCGGTGTTTTGAATAGTTTTGTATGGAATAAACGGTGGACTTTTAAAAGTTCGGTGGGTTGGACTCAGGGCGCAATTAAGTTTGGCGTTGTATTTGGTGTATGTTACCTTATGCAGCTGGGTTTGCTGCTTTATCTGAATAAGCATCTTACCATCGATTCCTATTATAACCAGTTGCTGGCGATGGCGTTTTATACGGTGATAAATTTTATCATGAATAAATACTATACATTCAAAGCATAGCACGAATGAAGAAACTCTCGATTATTGTTCCTTGTTACAATGAAGAGGCTGTTCTGGCTGAATCTTACAGGCGCACCAAAGAGGTGCTTAAGCAACTTACATGTCCCAGTGAAATCATTTATGTGAATGATGGAAGCAGGGATGCCACCCGATCCATTCTCGATGCTATTTCTGTGTCTGATCCGGATGTGAAAGTGATTCACTTTTCACGTAATTTTGGTCACCAACCTGCAGTTACTGCGGGTATACATCATTGTGATGCTGATCTGGCTGTTATTCTGGATGCAGATATGCAGGATCCTCCCGAGCTTATTCCGGATATCCTGGCCTTACAGGAAAAGGAAGAGGCCAATGTCGTTTTTTGTGTTCGTAAAAGTCGTGAAGGGGAAAGTAATTTTAAATTAATCACCTCCCGCCTTTTCTACCGTTTTATGAATCATATGAGTGAGGTTGCATTTCCTGTGGATACAGGCGACTTCCGGTTAATAGACCGTAAGGTGATGAATGAATTCAACCGGATGAAGGAACATGGAAAATATATCCGCGGATTAATCAGTTGGGTTGGATTTAAACAGATTCCTTTCTTTTATGAACGGGAGGCCCGGATTGCCGGAGAAACAAAATATCCTCTCAGCAAGATGTTGAAATTTGCCTCTAATGCGCTGCTCTATTTTTCCAAGAAGCCTTTGAAAATGGCTACGGGACTTGGATTTGCCGCCGTTTTAGTTGGTATAATCCTGGCTGTCTGGGTAACCGTAGGGAAAATAATAGGATATAGCAATGCCGAAACGGGGTGGACATCCATAATGACTGCCGTGGTGTTTTTTGGAGGCGTTCAACTACTTACCGTTGGAGTGCTGGGCCAATATATCGGCATATTATTTGACGAAATAAAGGCGCGTCCGGAATATATTGTAGATAATACAAAGAATTTCAATACCAATCCTTCCGTTTCATGTAAAGCCAGGTCAGAATCCCCGAAAGAAGCATAAGACCCCAGGCAATTAAATAACCGTATTGCCAGTTCAGCTCTGGCATCCATTTAAAATTCATTCCCCAAATTCCTGCCAGAAAGGTGAGGGGGATGAATATAGTGGAAACAACGGTGAGCCGCTTCATTATTGCATTCATACGCAGGTCGTTGTTGGAAATGTAAAGATCGACCAGTGAGGATATGATTTCCCTGCAACCCTCCATACTTTGTGTAACATATTGCAGTTGATCGTTTGCATCCCTGAATAATGGCAACGTGTCTTTGTTGATAAGCGGATTGTTTATAATCAATAATTTCCCGAATTGTTCTTTCAAGGGCAAGACGCTCTTTTTTATTGTCATATATTCCCGCCTTTTTCCCTGAATGATCTCTCCAAAGTTTAACTGGTTCTTTTTGATGTCCAGTAATTGTTCTTCCAGATCTTCCAGCATATCTTCGATACGCGAAGCTGAATCAACCAGACTTACCGTTACATGATTGAGCAGGAAGGCAAGCAAGGTATCAGCTTTTCTGTCGCATATGCCTAACAAGTTGTTTTGAAGTGCGCTTAATGTAGCGTCAAAAAGCGGACTGTTACTTTCGGTAAATGAGATTACGGCGTTCTTTGTAAGTATCAGGCTTAAATGTTCTTTGTGGAACTCACCGTTTGTATCGTAAAAGCAATCATTCAATATAATTAGCATATGATTGTCAAACACCTCTACCTTTACAATATGTTCGGGTGTAAGAATATCTTTGGCATCGAGATTATGCAATCCAAATTCCTTTACCATCGAGGTGATAAGTGAAGCCTCTGTTAAACCAGAAACGTGAATCCAACTCACGTATTTGCTATTTACCAAAGGAGCAAACAGGGTAAGGTCGGTGATGTCCTTAACTTCAAGCATTTCAGAATTGTATTGAACAAGTCTGATTCCTGTTTTTGTCTCCAACTCACCTGTATACGTATAACTGTCAGACAACCGGCGGTTGCTTCCCTTCTTTTTGCTATGTACTCTGCCTCGGTTTTTCATACTTTGATTGATTTAATCCAATTCAACTACGGTGATTCCCGCTCCTCCAAACTGAACATGCTCGTCCTGAAAATGATGAACACCGGGAACCGTTTTAAGATAGTCCCTGATAATTTGTCGCAAGGCTCCGGTCCCTGTTCCATGTAATATTCTTACTCTGCCGGCACCTACCTGAATGGCGTCGTCTATAAAATAGATTACGCTTTGTAATGCCTCGTCTCCGCGCATACCTCTGACATCAATCTCTTGTCTGAAATTCAATTTCTTTTCATGCATGTCATCGGTAGTCTGCGTACTTATGAAGGTACTTTTCTGTATCTCTTTTTTTATCTGGTTCTTGCTTACCTTCTCAAGAAGTTCAATCTTTACGGTACTTTTAATCATTCCAAAGGCTACAGAGGCCTGTTTGCCGTTAATCTCCAGTACGGTTCCATGTGTAGTCTGACCTTTCAGTCGTACACTGTCGCCGGTTTCGATCACTTCCCTGTTAAATTGCGGTTTGGCAAGCGGCTGACCAGTTTGCTTCTGTTTTTTCTTTTCCTGACGCTCTTTCAGCTTGGCCATTTTGATGGCTATGCTATCGTTGGCATCTTCTTGCGATAAAACGGACTCTTTAAACTCATCAAGGGCCTTACGTGCCATCCGGGTACGTTCTTTTTCGGCCTGTGCCTCTTTGATTTCCCGAATGGTGTTCTCAATTTTGGCATTAGCCTCGGCCATTATACGTTGTGCCTCTGCTTTGGCTGTCCGCATAATCTCTTTACGCTGCTTATTTACCTCTTCAAGATCCTGCTGGTAACGGGCTGTAATTTCTTCCAGTTTTTTTTCCTGCTGACGGATGTTCTGCCGTTTTCCTTCCCAATAACGTTTGTCTCGCACAATATCCTGCAAATATTTGTCCATATCAATGTATTCCGAACCAACTTTGGACGAGGCTTCGGCAATCACATCTTCCGGTAATCCTATCTTTCGGGCTATTTCAATGGCAAAGGAGCTTCCCGGATTGCCAATGGAAAGTTTGAAAAGAGGCTGCATCAGATGTCGGTCGTACAGCATGGCTCCATTAACGATTCCCGGTGTATCTTCGGCAAAGTGTTTCAAGTTTTGATAGTGGGTGGTGATAACTCCGTAACTACCGTTGCGGTTAAAACGATCCAGCAATGCTTCTGCAATAGCTCCACCGATCTGAGGTTCGGTTCCACTTCCGAACTCATCAATCAGAATGATAGTCTTTTCATCGCAATTCCGTACGAAGTGTTTCATATTGGTTAGGTGCGAGCTGTAGGTACTAAGATCGTTCTCGATGGATTGCTCGTCGCCGATATCGATGAATATGCTTTTAAATATTCCGGTACGCGAACTTTCGTGAATCGGAATAAGTAATCCGCATTGCAACATATATTGAAGAAGTCCCACTGTTTTCAGACAGACAGATTTTCCTCCTGCATTGGGCCCGGATATGATGAGTATTCTTTTATCTGTATTTAATTCGATGTCCAGAGGGATTACCTCTTTGTGTTGTTTTTGCAGAGACAGATATAACAACGGGTGAATGGCACGTGCCCAATCCACTTGTTGTTTGTCTTCAACGATGGGTCTGATACCTTTTATCTGATCTGCAAAAAGGGCTTTGGCTCGTATAAAATCGATTTCCGCCATAAATTCGTACGAATATAGAATATCCGGAACCATGGGTCTAACCAGATTAGTAAATTCAGTCAGTATACGGATTATTTCACGACGCTCGTCACCTTCAAGCTCGCGGATGCGGTTGTTGGCTTCCACCACTTCGGCAGGTTCAATAAATACGGTTCGGCCACTTGCGGACTCATCATGCACAATACCTCTGATCTTTCTTTTAAAGGCAGGAGCGACGGGAATAACCAATCGGCCGTCTCGCATGGTAGGAGTTACATCTTTGTCAACAACCCCTTCTGATTGTGCGGCGCGGAGAATGGACTGCAGACTTTTTGAAATACCGCTCATTGTGACGGTTATCTCTCTCCGGATCTGCATGAGAACAGGAGATGCATTGTCTTTCACCCTGCCATATTTATCAAGGATACTATCAATTTTTCCTACTAACTGAGGAAACACCAGCACATCGCCAGCCAGCCGGGTGAGTGCGGGGTAAAGGATCTCGTCGGATTCGCTGTTTCCAGGATGGAAAAAACGGACAATATCATTGATGGTCTGTAATGATCGCTTTAAGTCGTATAACTCTTTTTCGTCCAGATAGGTTCCTTCCGGTCGGATCCGTTTGAGTGAATAACGTACATCAAAGAAATAACTGGATGGAAATTCTTTATCACCATGTAAGATTCTCACAAATTCTTCGGTTTGGGCAAGACGGTTACTTACAGTGTCCATTTCGGATTCAAATCCCATATCAATAACCCTTTCCTGTCCAAGAGGGCTCAGACACTTGTCACTAATAAGCTGACGAACTTTGTCGAAGCCTGTTTTCTGCTCAAAATTTTGAGGATATATCACCTTGTATACTAGTTATATTATGCTTAATCTTTTTTGCCGAAACAAAACAACTGATATTGATTTTGTAAAGTTTCGGGAACCTGCTTAGGTAGGGCAAAATTACATAAAATAATCGGATTCGTGATTAACATACTATTTATTGCTGCGGCGTGTTTTCTTTCCGTCCTGAATTAATATCTTTGCATACGCAGATTATTCTACAACAGTTTATGAATGGGCGTCTGACTTGATTCTATCTTATTAATGTTATGTTACATAACATACTTAACGAAATTTTACAAATAACGTATATAATTATTAAAAGACACGTTTATATTTGATTCAAATCTGAAACATTATTTCAAATATGGAAAGTGTCAATCCAAATATGGAAAAAGCAGAAGAAAATTACAAGGTGCCGAATCTCGAAAAGGGGATTGCGGTTATGGAGTATCTTTCGCTTCGTTCTCAGGGAGATACCCTGCAGGCTATTAAGGATACACTTGATATTTCGCAGACTACCGCTTATCGTATATTAAATACGCTTGTGCGGCTGGATTATCTTACCTACAACGAGGATACGAAGCGCTATAAGTTATCGCGTAAATTGCTTACACTTGGTTTTAGAGCGTTGAATGAGCATAATCTGCTCGAAACGGTTTTGCCCCGCTTAAGGGATTTGCGTGATTTGGTAAGTGAAACAGCTTGTTTCGGCGTTTTAGGCAACGAAAAGGGAATTTTTATCGAACAGGCTCAGGGACATCATACATTCAGATTTATGTTATCGCCTGGTAAACCGTTCGAATTGCATTGTTCCGCCCCGGGCAAAGCCATTATGGCTTATTTGCCTAACACAGTGCGCGACCGTTATTTGACTTACATGGCTTTCGAACGTTTTAATAACAGAACTATAATATCGAAAGATGAATACCTGGCAGAGCTTGATACAGTACGCAAAACAGGTATTGCTATGGATAATGAAGAGGAAATGACCGGCGTAATTTGTATTGGAGCTCCTATATTTAACTACACCGGATATCCTTGCGGAGCCATCTGGATATCGGGCCCCAAAGACAGACTGACGAAAGACGTTATACGTTCCTCTTCCGGCCATATAAAAAGAATTGCTCAACTTATTTCGTTCGAACTTGGCTATAGCCGATTGTTAACAGAAAACAGATAAACATGAAATACACACACATATACAAGAGGATTATAGGATTGACAATGGCCTGCTTTGTTTCAATGATGGCAGCGGCTGGTAATCCTCCATTATTTTCAACCGGTATTGCTCAAACGGATAAAGGTGAATTGCTTTTTACGCAGAAGAATCTTAAAAGATTGGATGTGTTTTCCCGGGACGGTTCCAGCTTATTACGTTCAATCAGTTTAGATGATGAGCCGACCGGGCTGACTGTTGATGATGCTAAAGCGTATGTAACTACATTTAAAAAGGCCGGTAAGCTTCAGATTGTTTCATTGGAATCAGCTAAAGTCGAAGCAACGGTTCCTGTAGGCTCAGGTGCATGTTATCCTTTACTTAGTGCTGATAAAAAGAAGTTGTATGTATGCAATCAATTCTCTAACATCGTTTCTGAAATTGACTTACTTACAAGAAAAGTTGTCCGCACAGCCAATGTGTTGCGAGAACCTAAATCGGCCGTAATAAGCAAGGATGGCCGGTATATGTTCGTTGCTAATTTCCTTCCCCAACAACGTGCCGACGTAGATATAGTAGCTGCTTGCGTGTCTGTAATCGATATGAAGAAATTCACTAAGATTAAAGATATAAAATTGGCAAGCGGAAGCAATGCCCTGCATTCCATATGTATAACTCCCGATGGAAAGTATGTGTATGTATCGCATAACCTGGGACGGTTTACTGTTCCGACATCGCAGCTTCAGCAGGGATGGATGAATACGAGTGCTTTCAGTGTAATCGATGTAGCCGCACTTTCTTATGTAGGTTCTGTAGTTGTAGACGAGCCCGAAAAAGGGGCCGGAGGTATCTGGAATCTTGCATGTACGGAAAAAAATTTATTTGTGATTCATTCAGGGACACATGAGGTGAGTGTGATTGACCATCCGGCTTTGCGAAAGAAGCTTGAAAGTTATCCACAAAAAGAAAACCTGAGTTACGACCTGCATTTTTTATATGGCATACGTAAACGTGTGCAGCTGGAAGGAAACGGTCCCCGACTTCTTTATTTAAGAGGAAATGAGTTGCTTGTTCCTACCTATTTTGCCGATGTTCTCAATAAAGTTGATATTAATACCTTGTCGGTGACTTCCGTAAATATGAATCCCGGCAGAGTGGAGTCAAAAGAGAATGCGGGTGAACGTTTTTTTAACGATGCAACCCAATGTTTCCAGGGTTGGCAATCTTGTAACGGATGTCATCCGGGAGATGCAAGAACCGATGGGATGAATTGGGATCTTATGAATGATGGAGTAGGAAATGCTAAGAATTGCAAAAGTATGCTGTATTCGCATGTAACGGCTCCAAGCATGATTTCAGGTATTCGGGAAACAGCCGAATGGGCTGTAAGGGCTGGTTTCAAGTTTATTCAGTTTTACGATGTTCAGGAAGAGAATGCACAATGTGTGGATGCGTACCTGAAATCGCTCCGACCGGTTCCGAGTCCCCTGCTTGTCAATGGAGGATTAAGTGAGAAAGCCAAAGAAGGACTTAAAGTCTTTGAGAAACTTCAGTGCGGAGAATGTCATAGCGGTCCATACTTCACAGACCAGAAAATGCATCGCATTGGCGAAAATGTAGAATTTGAAAAAGGCTGGGATACCCCGACACTTATTGAAGTATGGCGTACAGCCCCCTATTTGTTTGATGGAAGAGCCGCAACAATGCAAGAAGTATTTGAGGTTCACAAACATGGTATTGATAAAAAAATATCAAAAAAGGAAATTGAAGCATTAACGGAGTATGTAAACTCCTTATAATCTGTTATGATGAATTATTGCGATAAAATACAATATAGAATACTTTCTGCCGAATGTGCCGGATTTGAAGAGATGGTAGATACCCTGTTATCCGGACTTCCTGCAGATGAGAAGATACTCCGGTTGGTGTTTATTGGTATGCCACAATCCAACGAAATATACGATCTGAGAAGAAAGATTATTTATGAAAAAGTTAAAGCATATTTCGGCGAGCATTGTCCGTCTTTAAGTTATGTGGCTCAACCTCCTTTGCGTGGGGCGCTGCTGCTTGAGATTCATAGTTATAAAAGCGACGCTAAAGATGCTGTTTATTATAGGTCAGTTGATGGAATGCCTTATGTAATTGTAGATAATGAGGAGGGACGTTTTCTTTTTGGAGGTGGTTTTCAGGCTGATTTTTTAAATGAGAGTATTGAAGAACAATCTGAAGCTGTATTCCATCAGATAGATCGTTTACTTATAAAGGAAGGTTTTCCGATAAACAGTATTGTACGTCAGTGGAATTACATTGAAAGAATAACCGAAAGTAAAGACGATTATCAGAACTATCAGGCATTTAACGATGCCAGAGCTGCTTTTTACGAAAAGACAACCTGGCCAGAGGGTTATCCGGCAGCAACAGGGATAGGTACTGATTGGGGGGGGATTGTCGTAGATCTGGATGCAGTAATCTTAAAAAAGGAAAATTGCTCGGTCTTGCCCATAGACAATAAATTGCAGGTCGCTGCCCATGCATATTCGGAGCGGGTGCTTGCTGTAAGCCACAAACAAAAGGCAACGCCAAAATTTGAAAGGGCAAAACTGCTCTCGATTGAAGATAAAGGGTTGATTTATATATCTGGCACGGCAGCTATCCGTGGAGAGGAGAGCCTGAAGGAGGTCGGATTATCCCGGCAACTGGAGATCACCATGGAAAATATAGCCGAATTAATTGGAAATAAAGGGATCGTGTCTATGTTGCGTGTTTACCTAAAAGATAAATCTTTTGTACAAGAAGCAGAACAGTTGATGGATGCGTACAAGTTATCAGTTCCTGTATCGTATATGTGGGCCGATGTGTGCCGCGACGAGCTATTGATTGAAATAGAAGGAATTGCCAAGTGTTGATTTTATTATTTACAAATACATTTATAAGAAAATGAGAACAGAATTTAAATTAAAAACACTTGCCGTGGGACTTTTAGTCAGCTCCATGGTTGCTTGTACAGGAAAAACATCGGAAGACAACACGTCTTGTGCCGGAGATACTACATGTTGTAGTAAAGATTCAGTTTGTAATAAGAATAAAGAAATGACTTACACAAAAAAGTACACCAACGCCGATTTCTATAAAGACGGCAAGTTTGATCAGGAAGTTGCCATGAAGGCATTTAAAGACATGTTCGAGTTTTACGGAGTTCCATTCACCCCGCTGATGGAAAAAGATATGTGGGTGACCGACTTTGGTTTGGGCGATTTCGAGAATGTGGGTATGGGAGGTATATTCTGGGTGAATGATCAGGAACATGGCTATTTTGCTCACGAGATTTACCTGCTTCCAAGTCAGATGATTCCGGAACATGCACACATGAAAACCAAATTCCCCGCTAAATTTGAGTCATGGATGGTACAAAAAGGTATGTGCTATAACTTCTCTGCAGTAGGTGAAGAAACTCCCAATCCTCCTGCTTTGCCAGAAAGCCAGAAAGGATTTATTACCAGCAAGAATTTCGTAGTTCAACAAGCTGGTGAAATTGTTCACCTGAAGAAAATTGAAACGTTCCATTTCCTTATTGCCGGACCTGGCGGAGCTGTAGTTTCAGAATGGGCTTCTTACCACGACAATGCCGGATTACGTTTTACTAACACGAAGGCTTCATTATAATCCGGATATTCTAATACCATATTAATAAACGCATGGCTAACTTTAATAAATTAATAACACTTTTTCTGTCAGCATCATTTATAGTATCGGCTGCTCCTAAAAAAACGGAGTCCGATAACTGGATAGACGCCGCAGTAAAACAAAAAGCAGCCATCCGATCGCAACTGAACAGTGCAAAAATGCCTGTTCAGTCGGTCTGGATGAAAGCAGATATGAAGTCCGCACCAATTACGGCTTCTCTTGCCGGTCAGGACAAGCTGGTTCTGGTAACCACTGCCGGTCCCGACGGAAACGACTGGGATTGGGGAGTATGGGCGAATGCTAGTCTTGTAAAGAAAGACGGTTCGCGGGTGTGGCTGGACGAACTGGATCCTTCGTATGCCGTATCAGGATCTGGTCCGGTTGTTAAGAACAAGAACCTTTATAATGCTCCTCTTTCAATAGGAGGAGAAAAGTACGAACACGGGGTTTTGTGTCATGCCAATGGTGTGATGGTGTTCGACCTAAATAAAGAATTTGTACGTTTTGAAGCCGAAGTTGGTATCGACGACCAATCTGCGGTAGGTAGTGTCTATTTTAGAGTACTCAACGTATTTCCAAAAGAAGAAGCCAGACAATTGATGTCTCGCTTTCCCAACGATCTTCAACCTTTTGCGTCCTACGTGGACGGAACCGAAAACTGGCTTTCGGCAACCGATGCCTCTTTCGAGAAAGATGTAGTATTAAAATTGGCCGGCGAGCTGAAGAATAGTGCTTATTTTCTGCAAAAGGCAAAGCAAATAGAATCAGGTAAGAGCGTGGATGTTCAGATTAAGGAATATCTCCTTTTGTATGAACAAATGCATAAGATTCTTAAAATTCAGGCGGAGTTATCCTGGTTGAATATGGAAGCGGTTCGTCTGGCTTTCAATGACATGAAGAAAAGAAAAGGTTTCGATACAGCTAAATATCAGCCAATGATGAATGAACTTGAATCTTTGACTAAAAAAGGATTCGGAGGAATTTACATGGGCAATGAGTTGGCTGTGAACGAAGCAGAAAAAGCAATTTCTCTAAAAAGAGCTATTCTGCTTGGCAATCCGTTGCTGGATGCCGATAAAGTAATTGCTACCCGCTTCAAATTGGGATTAGGTGCACGTAAAGCCATGGCTCCCGGCTTAGGTACGCAGGCTAATAACTGGAGTAACCAGCAGTCTACCAGAAGAATGGGCTTTGATGCCGAAATTGTCGAAATTACCAATTTAAGAGGAGATCTGAAGCTTAAGACAGTCTACAAGCCTACTACTACGGCTTCCATCGCCGACCTAAAATTACACTGGGATGGAAAAAGAGTGATGTTCACTTCAATCATGCCCGATAAAAGATGGAATGTTTTCGAAGTAAAGCTGGATGGAACCGGTTGTAAGCCTTTGGTTGAGACTGTTGAACCTGATCTGGAATTTTACGACGGAACCTATCTTCCCGACGGTAGGATTATTGCTAATTCAAATATCGGTTATCAGGGAGTTCCATGTGTAAGCGGTGCCGATCCGGTAGGTAATATGGTTTTGTACACACCTAAGGATAAAGGATTGCGCAGACTTACCTTCGATCAGGATGCGAACTGGAATCCAGTAATCATGCACAACGGACGTGTAATGTATACCCGATGGGAATATACGGATCTTACGCACTACTTCTCGCGTATCATCATGCATATGAATCCGGATGGTACCGAAAACAAGGCTTTGTTTGGCAGTGGAGCAATGTTCCCGAACAGTACATTCGATATTCAACCCCTGCCCGGACATTCATCCGCTTTTGTAGGAATTATTTCCGGTCACCATGGAGTAGCCCGCTCGGGCAGGATCATTTTGTTTGATCCTTCGAAAGCAAGAAAAGGTGTAGAAGGTATGCTGCAGGAGATACCTTACCGGAACCGTCAGATTATCCCTGAAATTAAAGACGAACTGGTAAATGGCGTATGGCCTCAGTTTGTTAAGCCGATGCCTTTGGACGATTCTTATTATTTAGTGGCTGCAAAGTTGGATCCCAATGCTTTATGGGGTATTTACCTGGTCGACGTTTTCGATAATGTAACCTGTTTGGCACAATTTGAAGGTGAAGGATTTATTAGTCCGATGTTGGTACGTGAAACCGTGACGCCTCCTGCTATTCCAGATAGAGTGAAACTGAATGAAAAGGAATCTACCGTATTTATTCAGGATATCTATGAAGGCGAAGGACTGCGTGGTGTGCCCAGAGGTACGGTTAAATCCTTGCGACTTCACGGATACGAATATGCTTACCTGCAAACACAATCAGACCACGTAGCTCAGGGAATCCAGAGCGGATGGGATATTAAGCGTTTGTTGGGTACGGTTCCTGTAGAAGAAGATGGGTCTGTAATGTTTAAAATTCCGGCAAATACACCTGTTTCAATTCAACCCCTGGATGCCGAAGGGCGTGCCGTTCAATGGATGCGCAGCTGGTTTACCGGAATGCCCGGTGAAGTTGTTTCGTGTGTAGGATGTCACGAAGATCAGAATAAGATCCCGATGCCTAAAAAGGTGATGGCCTCTTCAAAAGCTCCGGCTAAGCTGAAGTTGCCCGAAGGCGGAGTACGTTCGTTCACATTTGATCTGGAAGTACAACCTGTGTTAGACAGAGCTTGTATCGCCTGTCATAATGGTGAGAAAAAGGCATTCGATTTACGCGGTGGTAAAAAAGATAAGCGTGGTTACGGTACATCGTATCTGAATTTACATCCCTACGTTCACCGTCAGGGTCCCGAGGCGGATATGATTGTTTTACAGCCTTACGAATATCATGCCAATACCAGCGAATTGATCCGTATCCTGAAAAAAGGACATTATAACGTTAAACTTACGGATGCGGAATGGAAATCACTGTATAACTGGATCGATTACAATGCTCCGGATAAAGGTTCGTTTGACGCTACCCGTCAGAATGGATTCGACCAGATTGCCCGTAGAATTGAGTTGGCCGACAAATACAATAACGCCGGTGTAGACTGGAAGTCAGAAATCGCCTCTTATGCTGAATACCTGAAAGGTAAAGGTGAAATCAAACCTGTAATGCCAGAGAAGGTTGCTCCGGCTAAAACAAAGGAGGTTAAGGTTAAAGGCTGGCCATTCGGTATGGATCAGATCAAAGCGATGCTTGCCAACGAAAAGCAACTGAAGAAAGAGGTTGTATTGGCTCCGGGAATTAAAATGACTTTTGTCCGTATTCCGGCGGGTCAGTTTGTAATGGGAGGCAATAAAGGTACGGCAGACCATCGCCCGGCTTCTAAAGTGAATATCGGAAAATCGTTCTGGATGGCTGAGGTTGAAGTTACCAATGCGCAATACAACGTAATTTTCCCGGAACATGATAGCCGTTATGTGGATCAGTTCTGGAAAGACCATACTCGTCCCGGATATGACGCAAACTTGCCCTATCAACCTGTAATCAGGGTAAGCTACGAGGATGCGATGTCTTATTGCAAGCAATTGAGTGAAAAGACCGGTCTTGCCATCACCCTGCCGACAGAGGCTCAATGGGAATGGGCATGTCGTGCCGGAAGCGAAAGCGATTTCTGGTTTGGTAATCTGAATTCAGATTTCAGTAAAAAAGAAAATATGGCCGATGCACAGCTTAATAAAATGGCCGTGAGTGGAATTGATCCGCAGCCTATGAGCAAGGAGAATCCCTGGTATAAGTACTATAGCTTCTTGCCTAAGGAGGAAAGTGTGGATGATGGAAACATGATTCAGACAGATTCCAAAAATTACGAAGCCAATCCTTTTGGATTGTTCAGTATGCATGGTAATATTGCGGAATGGACCAGATCATCCTATGTTCCCTATCCTTACAAGGATAAATCAAAAGTTTCTTCCGAATACAAAGTAGTAAGAGGAGGTTCATACATCGACCGTCCCAAATTCTCAACTTCTTACGAACGTAAAGCCTATTATCCGTGGCAACGCGTTCATAACGTAGGTTTCAGAGTAATTATTGAAGATTAAATAAACAACCGGGTGGCGGTATAACTGCTGCCATCCGGTTTTATATTCGCATAACAAATGAAAGTATCATTCAGTGGGTTTTTCAATTCTGCAGTCACAACGATTGTCTTAATGGTGATATATGCCGGAGGGTTGGCTTTGGCCACATTTATTGAAAAGTATCATGGAACATTGGCAGCCAAAGCCATGATATATTATTCTCCATTGTTCTTTTTATTGCAATTTTTACTTGTTGTAAATTTTATAGCGCTGGCTATAAAGAAAGGGTTGTATAAAAAGAAGAAATGGGCCGGACTGATCACCCATCTGGCATTTATTGTCATCCTGTTTGGTGCACTTGTTTCACATTTGTTTGGCGAAGAGGGCATTGTCCACATTCGGGAGGGCGAAAGCACCAACGTAATGGCTGTCCGTACTTCGCAATCTACCTCTTTTCATACCCTTCCCTTTACGCTTGAACTAGTGAAGTTTAACTTACACCGCTATCCCGGTTCATCCAGCCCCTCGTCTTACGAGAGCGAGTTGCTTGTTCATGTGGATGGTAAGACCCGTCACGAACGGATTTATATGAATAATGTGTTGGACCTGAAGGGCTATCGCTTCTTTCAGGCCTCTTTTGATGCCGATGAACAGGGTACCGTTCTATCGGTAAACCGAGATGTTGCCGGACGAAATATAACCTATACCGGTTACATCTTTTTGTTGATAGGCCTTGTTTTAAGCCTGGTTACCAGAAATTCCCGTTTTATGAAATTAAACCGCCGTTTAAGAGAATTGATTGATTCCAATAAAAAAGAACTCACGCTTTTAGTTTTACTATGCTTCTCCCTTACCACAAACGCCCAAAGTAAAGAGAATCCCATGATCGAAGCCGTTCAGAAGTTTGCAGTTAGTACGGAGCATGCAGACAAGTTCGGAGCTTTACCTGTTCAATCATCCAATGGAAGAATGATTCCTGTCAATACCTTCTCTTCAGAGATATTACGCAAATTACACAAGTCGGATAAGATAGGCTCTCTTAATTCCGATCAGTTTCTGCTTAGTTTGTTAGCCATGCCCGATATGTGGATGCGGGTTCCCCTGATAGCTATATCTAATAGTGAATTAGCAGGGTTCTATAATCTGACAGAAGGTCAGAGTGCCTATATTGAAATGTTTGATTCCAATGGAAATTACAAACTGCAGGAAGGCGTAGAAGGAGCTTACAATAAAATGCCCAACGAACGATCCCGCTTTGATAAAGATTTACTAAAACTGGATGAACAGGTCAACATCATGCATCAGCTGATTAACGGGCAAATGTTGAATCTGTTTCCTAAGGAAGATGACCCCAACCATACATGGTATGCATCGGGAGACGATCTGTCGGTTTTTGCCGGTAAGGATTCCATGTTTGTGTCGCGTGTGATGGACTGGTATATAAGCGAAGTACAAACTGCGCTTAAGTCGGCCGACTGGACCAAAGCCAACGAAGTATTAGGTATGATTGCGACTTATCAGGATGCAAAATCGGGAACCCTGATTATTGATCATGAAAAGCTGGCATCCGAAATTAAATATAACAAGCAACAGGTTTTTCGCTTTACAAAAATATTCTACCTTATTTTAGGAGGATTACTCCTTGTCTTTTCTTTCGTAACACTGTTTAAACAGCGTAAATGGCTGCAATACACCCTGAAAGGTTTGATGCTTCTGGTGCTTGCTGCCTTTGTCTACCATATGTACGGAATGGGGCTCAGATGGTATATCGGAGGATATGCGCCGTGGTCAAACTCCTACGAAACCATGGTGTATGTAGCCTGGGCTACGGTGCTGGCAGGAATTCTGTTCGGCAGACGAAGTTCACTCACGTTTGCATTGGCTACTCTTTTTGGTGGAATAATATTATTTGTGTCCAGCCTTAACTGGATGGATCCGGAGATAAATCCGCTTGTTCCTGTACTCAAATCACCCTGGCTTATGATTCATGTGGCTGTTATAGTGGCAGCATACGGATTCTTCGGTATCAGTTTCCTTATCGGGCTGACTAATCTGGTACTTATGAACTTTGGAAAAGGCAAACCTGCCAAAGTGATCAAGGCAAGAGTGGGGGAATTATCCCTTGTTAATGAAATGTCTCTTTGGATTGGTTTAACCTTAATGACTATAGGTACATTCCTGGGAGCTGTGTGGGCGAACGAATCGTGGGGCCGTTATTGGGGATGGGATCCTAAAGAAACCTGGGCATTAATTACAGTGGTGATCTATGCGATCGTCTTGCACATGCGGATGTTAAAGGCATGTAAGAATGCATGGGCGCTTAACATGGGTTCCGTTATAGCCTTTGCATCTGTGATGATGACCTTTTTCGGGGTGAATTACCTGCTTAGCGGTATGCATTCTTATGGTCAGAATGATAATATTCATGGTATTTTCATATACCTGTATATTATTTTGGCTGTAGTTGTTCTGCTTGGAATACGGTCCTATATATGCTTCAGAAAGTATAGATTTTAATCCGGAAATTAGTACTACAAAAGTCCATATTGTATCCTGTCGAATATAAATTCTAATTATCATAATACGTATTTAAACCTTATTATCATGAGAACATTGCATCATTTTGGCGTTCCTGTAAATTACATCAGAGAAGACGCAACATTAAACGAAGGACTGAAGGTGTGGCTGACCGATATCAGCAACAGTGAGAACAAGATTGAGTTCCTGAAATTCGAAGAAGGTTCGTGCCTTCCCGAACTGGTACAGACAACGGCTCATATTGCCTATACGGTACCTTGTCTGACTACAGCACTGGAAGGACAAAAAGTAATATTTGGTCCGGCCGTATGCGACGAACACCTTACCATTGCTTTTATTGAAGAAGAGGGTGTTGCTATCGAATTAATGGAAATTAAATAAACAAGAAACAAAAAGGAGAATAGTAAAATGTCAGCAACTAAAATAAAATTCATAAATAATCCGGAACAGATTACCTCGGAATTGTTGGAAGGATATGTAATGGCTTATAAAGATAAAGTAGCTTTAGCCGGCGAGAACATTGTAGTACGCGCAACACCTAAAAGCGAAGATAAGGTGGCGATTGTAACCTTGGGAGGTTCCGGACACGAACCGGCTTTAAGCGGATTCGTAGGCGAAGGTATGTTAGATTGCTCTGTAGTAGGCGATATCTTTGCCGCTCCGGGTGCACAGCGACTTTTTCAGGCATTGCAGCTGTTTAAAAGAGAGGCCGGAATATTGTTGGTAGTGTTGAACCACTCCGGCGATGTGATGAGTGCCAACATGGCTTGCCAGCTGGCCGAACGGATGGGTATCAAAGTTAAGAAACTGCTTACACACGATGATATAAGTGCCGGTATCGGTGCTCCGGATGAAGATCGTCGCGGTCTGGCTGGTTGCGTTCCTTTGTTTAAGATTATAGGTGCTGCTGCCGAGGAAGGCAAATCATTGGATGAATTGCTTGAGATCGGTGAGCGTTTCTCTCAGAATGTAGCCACCCTTGCAGTTGCTATGCGCTCGTGTACGCACCCTCAAAACAATGGAATTATTACCGACCTGCCCGAAGGTATCATGGAAATCGGTATGGGTCAGCATGGCGAAGGCGGCGGCGGACGTCAGCCTTTGGTTTCGGCAGATGAAACAGCAGCACAGATGGTAGATCTTTTACTGCAACAGTTGAAACCTGCAGCAGGAGATAAGATGCTGCTTATTATAAACGGTGTAGGTGCTACCACTCACATGGAATTAAGCATCGTTTACCGCAAAGCTTGTATGGTTCTTGAAGAAAAGGGCTTTGAAGTATGCGAAGGTCGCATTCAGGAAATCCTTACGGTACAGGAACAGGCAGGTTTCCAGATGATCATCGCCAAACTGGATGCAGATCATATCGATTACTTAAAAAACAAACGTGCAGATGCACCTTACTGGGTTACAATAGGCAAATAAACCATGGACGTATTATCAATAGATATTTTTAAAGCAATGATGCGCAATGCGCTAATGCATGTAAAGCTCAGGGAAGATGAGTTTTCAAAGCTCGATGCGGTTATTGGCGATGGCGATCATGGTACCGCAATTGTTACAGCTCTCTCTTGTGTGATGGATCCGCTTGAAAAGGGAACCGAATTCAAATCGATGCTGAACGATATGGGCTTTGCCGTAATGTTACAAACAAGCGGTTCTACCAGCACCCTGCTTGGTGCTTTCTTTCTGGGAATGAGCGATTATTCTGCCGGAACTTCTCTGGATGCCGGCGCTATGAAAGCTATGTTTGCCGGAGGACTGGAAAATGTACGGAAGCAGACGAAAGCTCAGAAGGGTGACAAGACGATGATGGATGCATTGATCCCGGCGGTCGAAGCCATGCAGGCATCAACATCTCAGGATATAAAAGAATTGCTTGTTGCAGCAGCTGAGGCGGCTTTGCAAGGAGCCCAATCTACAGTTCAGATGAAGGCAAACTTTGGCAGAGCACGCAATTACGGCGAACAATCCATCGGGTATGCCGATTCGGGCGCAACTTCGTGGTCTAGTATGTTTGCTTCGTTTGCAGAGGCAGTGTGAGTTCAACTATTATTATAAAGAAAAGAAAATGGCAGATTTAGATGGCATCATTGCCAACAAAGACAAAGATTATGGAATTGGAATTCCTGTGCAAAAGCAATCCTTCTTTTTAAAAGGACTGGATCATTGTGACTGGGGAATTAAAGACAGAATGAGCCGGATATTTAATCCCGAAACGGGCCGCACGGTGATGTTGGCTTTTGATCACGGATACATCATGGGCCCTACATCAGGACTCGAAAGACTTGATTTGTCGATCGTTCCGCTTATCGAATATGCCGATTCACTGATGTGTTCCAGAGGTGCATTGCGGTCGGTTGTTCCTCCTGTATGCAACAAACCGGTTTGTTTGCGCTATTCTGCAGGCACTTCCGTGCTTACCGAATTAAACAATGAATGTATACTCGATATCAAGGATGCAATCCGCCTGAATGCTTCGGCACTGGCAGTAATGGTTTCCATTGGCGATACCTACGAGGCTAAAACCATCGAAAATCTGGTTCGTACGGCCGACTACGGTTATACATACGGTATCCCTACCATGGGGGTTACGGCTGTTGGTAAGCAGATGACCCGCGATGCCCGCTATTTTGCGACTGCAGCGCGTATCTGTGCCGAAAACGGGGCGACTTTTGTAAAGACTTACTATACCGAGCAGGACTTTGCGAAGGTTATTAATGCCTGTCCGGTTCCCATCGTGATAGCCGGAGGAAAGAAGTTACCCGAAAAAGAGGCCCTGGATTTATGTTACCGGGCTATCAATGAAGGTGCTGCCGGAGTAGATATGGGTAGGAATGTTTTCCAAAGCGAAAAGCCGATAGCCATGATTCGCGCGGTACGAGGCGTGGTTCATGAAGGACTTACTACCGAACAAGCTTTTGAAATGTTTAATGATCTTGCCGACTAATTAACTTTGGAGGGTGCCACCGTATGTTGGCACCCTTCTTATTTTATGCCACTTGCTTACTTATTATTCTATACCATATTAATACCATTTAAAATGATGAACCGAATTTATATGCTGACCGTCCTGGCAGCCTTGTCCGTATTGTTTTTTTCGTTCAAAAATAAGAGTCCCAAGTTGCTGATCGGTGGATCGGGTTGGAACAAAATCGCCATACTAGACAAAGAAACTAAAAAAATAGAGTGGGAGTATCCTTTGGAAAAGGGCTGGGAATGTAATTCCGTCGCCGTAACAAAGCAAGGCGATGTGCTGTTTTCCTACAGTAAAGGAGCCAAGCTTATTACCCGCGATAAGAAAGAAATCTGGAATGTAACAGCTCCCGAAGGGGCCGAGATGCAGACTGCCAAGGTGTTGCCCAACGGGAATTATCTGTTGGCATGGTGCGGCCGACCGGCTACGATTCTTGAGGTGGACAAGAAAGGGAAGACAATACGGAAGACCGAATATGAAACAGGTGTGGAACAGGTGCATGCCCAGTTCCGTCAGGTAAGCAAAAATAAAAAAGGGAATTACCTGATTCCGGTATTTGCTACATCCGACGTCCGTGAGGTATCACCTCAGGGTAAACTGATTAAAACAGTTAAGGTGCCCGGAAACCCTTTCTCGACGGTTACTCTTCGTAACGGAAATTTATTGGTTGCCTGTGGTGATGCGCATCAGTACATCGAACTTGATTACGAAAAAGAAAAGATTGTGCGTGTGGTTGAGGAGAAACAGATTGAAGGTGCACCGCTTTCGTTTGTAGCCGAACTCTTCCCTGTTGATGGGGGCGGACTATTTATCTGTAACTGGCAGGGACACAACCGCGAGCAGGCAGAAGGTACTCCCAAATTGATTGAGGTGGATAAGAATGGAAAGATGATCTGGTCGCTTACCGGTTATCAGGAGACAGGGATGATCTCTGCTATCTATCCTTTTAATTGATATTTTTTCTATCTTTGAACGTTTTTACGTTAACAAATTGAGTATACCATGAAATTACAGTTAGTGGACGTGCTTATCATCGCAGCTTATCTGGTGATTATGATTGTCATCGGACTTCTGCTGAAGAAGAAAGCTTCCAAAAATCTCGATTCTTACTTTCTGGGAGGTAAGACTCTTCCGTTTTATATGTTAGGTCTCTCCAATGCTTCCGGTATGTTTGACATCTCCGGAACCATGTGGATGGTGTATCTGGCCTTTGTGTATGGTCTTAAGAGCCTTTGGATTCCCTGGCTCTGGCCGGTGTTTAATCAGATATTTTTAATGATCTATCTGTCTATCTGGCTTCGCCGTTCCAATGTGCTCACCGGAGCCGAGTGGATCCGTACGCGCTTTGGTTATGGAAGGGGCGCCAATCTCTCGCATACCATTGTAGTTCTTTATGCTGTAATAGGTGTACTGGGCTTTTTAAGTTACGGGTTTATCGGGATAGGTAAGTTTATGGAGATATTCTTCCCGTGGGAAGTGGTGTCGCAGTATGTGCCTTTCGACGTGGCTCCGCAGTATGTGCCCCACGTTTACGGTATCTTCTTCACTACTATTGCTACACTTTATGTAATGTTGGGGGGGATGTTGAGTATTGTATGGACAGACGTGGTGCAATTTGGTATAATGACGGTTGCCGGTGTGGTGATTGCTGTTATCGCAATGACGAACGTTACGCCTGAGATGCTTGCCGCCCATGTTCCGGCTGGATGGGATTCTCCTTTCTTTGGCTGGACGCTGGATCTGGACTGGAGCAACCTGCTGCCTGTAGCAATGGATAAAATTGCTGCTGATCAATACAGCTTGTTTACAATATTTGTGATGATGATGCTTTTCAAAGGCGTCTTCCTAAGTATGGCTGGTCCTGCACCCAATTACGACATGCAAAAGATTCTGGCTTGTAAGTCTCCGAAAGAGGCGGCTCTTATGAGCGGTTCTGTACCGGTAATTCTGTTGATTCCACGGTACCTGATGATTATGGGTTTTGCCGTGCTTGCCATTGTATTCTTTAGCGAAGACTTCAGGGCTATGGGATCGGCAGTCGATTTCGAGACGATTCTTCCACGTGCAATCGGACAATTTGTTCCGGTAGGCTTGGCCGGACTGTTGTTGGCTGGCTTGCTGGCTGCATTCATGTCTACTTTCGCCTCTACGGTTAATGCGGCTCCGGCTTATCTGGTTAATGATGTATACCTTAAATATATCAATCCCAAGGCATCAGCCCAGACGCAGATACGCGCAAGTTACCTCATTTCGGCTCTGGTTGTTGTAATCAGCACCGTTATCGGTTTCTTTGTGCTGAATATAAATTCGGTACTTCAGTGGATTGTTTCGGCATTGTATGGTGGATATATCGCAGCCAATTTCCTGAAATGGCATTGGTGGCGCTTTAACGGTACAGGTTACTTCTGGGGAATGCTTGCCGGTATTCTGGCAGCGATGGTTGTTCCCTTGTTTTTCCCCAATACGTTACCCTTGTATTATTTCCCGGTACTGATGGTTATTTCCTTTGTAGGGTGTATAATAGGTACGTTATTGTCGGCTCCAACCGACGAGAAGACGCTGATAAATTTCTATATCCGCGTACGTCCGTGGGGATTTTGGGGACCGGTTGCCCGTAAGGCTATGGAAAAATACCCGCAGGTTACCAGAAACCGGAACTTCAAACGGGATATGTTTAATGTGGCCGTTGGTATTATCTGGCAAAGTTGTCTTACCATTATACCGATGTATATTGTTATAAAAGAGGGATTCCCCTTGTTTACATCTATTGTGATACTTGTTATCACCACCCTGATTCTGAAAAAGAATTGGTATGATAAGATGGATCGTGAAGAAAAAGAATACAATGCGCTTATGAGCACGTTGGACTTAGATAAAGAGGACTCTGAATTAGTTAAATAAAAAGCAAAAAGAAGTATGAGCAAGTCAGATTTAATCATCAAAGGAGATTCGTTGCCCGGAATGCCCTGGGAGGATCGTCCCCAGGGATGCAAGGAGGTGATGTGGCGTTTTTCTAAAAACCCGGTGATCCCCCGCAATATCATACCTACCTCCAACAGCGTTTTCAATAGCGCCGTTGTTCCTTTTAAAGATGGATATGCCGGCGTGTTTCGTTGCGACGACACCAACCGCCGTATGCGTCTGCATGTAGGTTTCAGTAAAGATGCCATTCATTGGGATATCAAAGAGACCAAACTTGAATTTGTTTGCGACGACCAGGAGATCGGTAATTTTGTATATGCCTACGATCCACGCGTGTGTTTCATAGAAGACCGCTATTATGTTACCTGGTGTAACGGATATCATGGTCCCACGATAGGGGTGGCTTATACCTTCGATTTCGAAACGTTCCACCAGCTTGAAAATGCATACCTGCCTTTTAACCGTAACGGTGTAATGTTTCCCCGCAAGATAAACGGAAATTATGCCATGCTTAGCAGACCCAGCGATAACGGTCATACTCCTTTCGGCGATATTTTTTACAGTGAATCGCCGGATATGTGCTTCTGGGGTAAACACCGTCATGTAATGTCTCCTGCTCCATTCGAAGACAGTGCCTGGCAATGTACCAAGATTGGTGCGGGACCAATACCCATCGAGACCTCCGAAGGGTGGTTGCTAATCTATCACGGAGTGTTGCATTCATGTAACGGCTTTGTTTATAGTTTCGGTTCTGCATTGTTGGATCTTGATCAGCCCTGGAAAGTGAAATTCCGTTCCGGACCTTACCTGTTGTCTCCGCAGAAGGATTACGAATGTATGGGTGATGTTCCTAACGTTGTATTCCCTTGTGCTGCACTGCACGATCCCGAATCAAAACGTATTGCCGTATATTATGGCTGTGCGGATACTGTAACGGGACTGGCATTCGGTTATATAGACGAAATAATAGAATTTACAAAAAAACATTCCATAATATAGTTTTGTAATTTTTTATTAATATCGTTAATTTGGACCTGATTTAGTTAAACAAAAAGGATGAAGTGTTAAAATAATACAGGAGCTGTAAATAAATTAAGATTTTCTTAAAAATATGTTTTATAATATCCTTTTTTATTTGTTTAGTCTCTAATTATGCTTCATCTTTGTGTCCAGATAACCTAAACAATCTTTTTGCCTTAAAGACTAATACCTATTAAAAACCTATAGAGAGGGCCTTTGCGAAGAGGCCCTCTCTATGTATTAAGATTTCCTATCTCGCTTTTTAGTTCAAAAAACTAGTATATACGTTTCTGCTACATTTCAGGGTTCACGCTGGCCCCCTTCCATGTAATGCGCCTTTACTATGTATTTTCCTTATTATCATTTGTTTATATAAGTATTTCTCCTTTGTGCTTTTTGCTGTTGCTTCGTGTGCGGCACGACCTACTCTGTAAACGTTTACTCCAGCCGTGCCTCTTTGTAGAACCCTCCAACGATTCATTAGAACCTTTCAAACGGAGGCTAACAGATAAGAGTACGATAATCTATTTTTTTTATAACGAACAACTAATCGTTGGACCTAGGTCCAACGATATCTTAACCATGGTCCAACGATATGTTGACCATGGTCCAACAATAAGTAGACCATGGTCCAACGATTAGTTTCTCGTATTGAACAGGGCAGACGCATATTATTTTAGAGCTAAAAGAGTAAGGATTATTACTTAATGTGTATATATATAATGCAGATATTCAATATATTAAACATAGCATATCTGACGTTCATAATTTATTGTATCAAAACATCGTCAATTTAAAATAAGATTAAAATAGCCATATTTAATATTAATCGTACATATTGTATGTGATAAAATTTGCTTTAAAAATAATAACCGTCTCTAAAAATTGGATGTATCTTTTTGCTACGACAACTTTGTTAAGTTAAAACTTTAATCAGAATATTTAAGTTCAGTTTGAAGTCATATTGACATTACTAAAAAGAGCCCAAAAACGGTAATTACAACTACGAAAAGAAAGATAATAAATCTTCAAAATAATCACTTAAACTCATTGATATCTCAGTAAAAAATCGTATATTTACCTTATTATCAATAGTTTAAATACATAAAATATGACATTGCTTGCTTTTGCTTCAAGTATCGAAGATTATCGTTTTGACAGAAATAAGGTTCACTCTGCAGAAACTATTATTTATATTACGTTAGCTGCCGTTATTTGCGGGGCCGAGACATGGAATGAAATAGAAGACTTTGGTCATTGTAAAATTGATTTCTTCTCTCGTACGATCCCTTCTTTTAATGGAATACCCTCACATGATACATTTAACCGATTTTTCACAGTCTTGGATACCTCATATTTTGAAAATCAATTCAGAGAATGGGTTAAATCCATATGTGGCAAGTATAAAGGCGTGGTTGCTATCGACGGCAAAACAATATGCGGAGCATATGAGTCTGAAGAGGCTAAATTATTCAGAGGTACCTACTTAAAACCATCGAGTCCCAAATATAAACTTCACATGGTAAGTGCCTGGGCCGCAGACAATGGAATAAGCCTTGGACAAATCAAGACAGAAGAAAAATCCAATGAAATTACCGCTATCCCCGAACTATTGGAAGCATTAGATATTAAAGAGTGTATAATCACTATTGATGCTATGGGATGTCAAAAGACAATAGCATCTAAAATAATAGACAAAGAAGCTGATTACGTTTTGGCTGTGAAAAACAACCATATGCATTTATACAAAGAAATAGAACATTTTTTCACCATTTGGAGTGCTGAGAAGCCCAACCGGGTAAGCGTTTACGAGAAGAGCGAGACTGGACATGGTCGTTTGGAAAAAAGAACTTGCATAGCCTGTGACAACCTATACTGGTTAAATACTAAAGACTTCACTCAATGGGCTGGTTTGAAAACATTTGCCTGTGTCATTACAGAGCGTACCGTTCCAGGCGAAAAAGGCCCTCGTAAACAAAAAGAAACCAGATACTATATTTCTTCATTAGCTTTAGATGCTGAATTAATCGCTAGTTCTGTCAGAAAACACTGGTCTGTGGAAAATAATTTACACTGGCAATTGGATGTCTCGTTTAATGAAGATTACGGAAGAAAGAAGAACAATGCTGCCGTCAACTTTTCGCTTGTCTCTAAAACAGCTTTATCTATGTTAAAGCACTATGAAAGTAAAAGTAGCATTGCTCGCAAAAGAAAATCAGCAGGATGGTCTGACGACGTTCTCCAAAGCATACTTTCTGTGGAGAAATTTTAATGCGTCTGCCCTGTCGTATTGAAAATTGTTAGAGTATACGGGCAAAGATGTAGTTTGTGGGATACCTATCTGTAATTCATAAGCATTAATTTGTACTTGTCAGTATCTGATAAAATTAAGTGGATTAATTCATGGGAAGTATCTATGGAGATTGCAAAAATCCTCAGCGAAGAGAAAACAAAAAAAGGTAGTTGAACGGCTTTATTCGGAGGGAGATTGAACTGGGGGATTTGCCCTGAACTGAAGCACGAGAAACAGCAATCCGGGTATAAAGATAATGGCCGCCGATGTAAGCAAGGCGATTTGAAGCGAGTACACATCATTCATCCATCCTATAAATGGGGCGATAGCCGCAAACATAAGTCGGATTACGAAGTTGCGGATGGAAAGAACCGTGGCGCGCATTTCCGAAAGTGTCATCTGATTGATATAGCCTTTCAGGATCGGGGTAGCGAATCCACGGAAGATATAAAAGATAAAAAGAACAAAAAGTCCGACGTAAGAAAGATTGAATGCCAGCGCAATGTAGCCTCCGGCAATAAAGAATAGAATAATGATTCCCATTTTGCGCACACCGAAGAACCGGTCAACTTTATCGGAATACAGTGCCGCAATGCCCACGGTGAGGTTCAAGACAGTCCAGATTATTCCATACAGCGAAGTGGGAGTCTTCAGGTGTATAAGCAATGGTTGTACAAACCAGGCCATGGTGAGGGTAGCCGCCCCGATGATACCGGAGTACATAATGTTGTAGCAAAGCTGCTTGTTGGTGAACAGCGAGTATCTTATTATTTTGACTATTTCTTGAAGAGGGCTCTTAATCACGTTTCTTTGTTTTGCTTCCTTCAGGGCAATGGCTGCGGGAATACCGATGAAGGCGATGGCGGTCTGAAAGAAAAATGGTAAACGAAGGGAATACACAGCCAGCAGTCCGCCTAAAATACCGGCAAAGGCTTCGGCAAAATTGCCAATCATCGTGATGCGTCCTTCGTACCGGAGGTAGAGAGGTTCCTTGTTATGCTCTACCGTTGTATCGTATAATAGGGCCGAGTCTGCCCCGTTAACCAATGTTTGTCCCACTCCGAGCAAGATCTCTGCAAATAAGAACGCAGTAAATGTGTCAGTAAAAGAGTAGCTCAGGTATCCGCCAAAGTAGAGAATACAACCCAGAATCAGACATTTACGCCGTCCCCATACGTCGGCCAGATAACCCGATGGAATTTCCAGAATAACCGCAGCCATGGAATAGACGCTTTTCAGAATAAAAACATCCTTCAGTCCCAGACCGTTCGATTCGTAAAAAAGAACGATGACGGGCATTACAAGGGTGAACCATTTGGAGATTTTTATGAGATAAAGCAGGCTTATGTTCTTCCGGAAAGACATTGGCAGAGAAGCGTTTGTTTTATTGTTTAATTTGAATACAAATATACGAATTTTTGCAAGGTAAAGGGAATTAATCAGTAACAGAATGGGATTAAAATAAAAAAAGTTGTTACTTTGCGTTGCTAATTTGTTTCTAATTATCAAAAACACTATACGATCATGATTTGGAATGAGACAATCGAATGCATGGGTAGGGAAGACATGCGTAAACTTCAGGGCATACGTTTAAAGCGTGTCGTTGAACATGCTTACCATAACACTCCCTTCTATCGCAAGAAGATGCAGGAAATAGGAATTACTCCCGGAGATATCAACTCTATCGATGATATCGTTAAGCTACCCTTTACCGTAAAACAGGATTTACGCGATAATTACCCCTTTGGATTAATGGCTGTGCCCATGTCGGAAATTGTCCGTCTGCATGCCTCGTCCGGAACAACCGGTAAACCTATCGTGGTAGGATATACCCGCAAGGATCTTTCGGTGTGGGGAGAAGTGGTGGCCCGCTGTCTGAGTGCTTACGGTTTAACGCGCAACGACTCGGTGCAGGTTTCCTACGGCTACGGACTGTTTACAGGGGGACTCGGATTACACTACGGAGTAGAAACACTGGGTGGTACCGTTATCCCCATCAGTAGTGGAAATACACAGAAGCAAATTCAGCTGATGCACGACTTCGGAGCAAAGGCTTTGGCTTGTACTCCCTCGTATGCGCTTTTTTTAGCAGAGGCAATTAAAGATTCTGGTATCAAAAGAGAGGAATTTCAATTAAAAACAGGTATCTTTGGAGCTGAGCCGTGGACAGAGAATATGCGGAAGGAGCTCGAAGAGAAGCTAGGCATTAAGGCCTACGATATTTATGGGCTTACCGAAATTATCGGTCCGGGTGTGGGATGCGAATGTCAAAGCCAGAACGGAACCCACTTATGGGAAGATCATTTCTTTCCCGAGATTGTGGATCCCGTAACGCTTGAACCCGTAGAGCCGGGGCAGCCGGGCGAACTGGTATTCACTACGCTTACCAAAGAGGGGATGCCTATGTTGCGTTACCGTACCAGAGACCTTACTTCATTGAATTATGAAGTTTGCGAATGTGGACGTACCGCGGTTCGTATGAGCCGGATTCTGGGCAGAAGCGACGATATGCTGATCATCAGAGGTGTGAATGTATTTCCTTCTCAGGTCGAATCTGTTATATTGGAGCTTGAAGAATTTGAACCTCATTACCTGTTGGTGGTGGATCGGGTTAACAATACCGATTCGTTGCAGGTTCAGGTGGAGGTTAGGCAGGAGTTTTATTCGGACGAGATGAATAAAATGCTTGCTTTAAAGAAAAAGATAACACATCGTTTGCAGAGTGTACTCGGGTTGACTCCCGATGTACGTATTGTTGAGCCCCGTAGTATTGAACGCAGCCAGGGAAAAGCAAAACGTGTTATCGACAACCGGAAGTTGCTATAATCTAAATGATAAAGAACTATGTTAATTAAGCAGTTGTCTATTTTTTTGGAAAATAAAAAAGGCCGTTTTACCGAAGTAGCCAAGTTGCTTGGCGAAGCTGGTGTTAACATGTCTGCCTTTACTGTGGCTGAAAATTCGGATTTTGGTATTCTTCGTCTGATTGTTTCGGATACGGACAAAGCGATTAAAGTACTTCGTGATAAACTCTATGCGGTAAGCGTGGCCAATGTGGTGTGCCTTCATTGCCCCAATCAGCCCGGAGCATTGGCTAAAGCCATGGATATTATCACCTCCGAAGGTATCTTTATCGAGTACATGTATGCCTTTTCGCAAGGTGAGGCAGCCAATGTGATTATTCGTCCGGATAACGTAGAAAAGTGTGCTGAAGTGCTGAAAGCGAACAAATTGGAGCTTTTAGCGGCAAGTGATTTATATAAGTTGTAATTATTAACGTTTTGTGTTTCGTAAATTAACTCTTTTGAGTTAACTTTGCGCGCTAAAAGTATGTGAATGAAAAAGGTTCTATTTATAATGATGATTGCAGTCTTGTTTTCTTCCTGCGGGGAGTATAACAAGATATTGAAGAGTACTGATTACGAGCTTAAGTATTCGTATGCTAAGAAATACTTCAATATGAAGGAATTTACCAAGTCGGCAACCCTGTTGGAAGAACTGGTACCCATTTACAAGGGAACAGCTTCTGCGGAAGAGTCGCTTTATCTGCTGGCGCAAAGTTATTACGGTCAGAAGGATTATTTAACGGCATCGCAGTATTTCAATACGTATTATACAACGTATCCAAAGGGTGAGTACACGGAGTTGGCCCGTTATTATTCGGGTTATGGTCTTTACCTGGATTCGCCGGATCCCAGACTGGATCAGACCCAGACTTACAAGGCAATTGCCGAGTTACAGCTTTATCTGGAGTACTATCCGCAAAGTGAACGGGCTAAGGAGGCACAGAACATTATGTTCGAGTTGCAGGAAAAGCTGGCATTTAAGGAATTACTTGCCACCCGTTTGTATTATAACTTAGGAACTTATATGGGTAATAATTTTCAATCGTCGGTAATTACCGCTCAGAATGCGTTGAAGAATTATCCATACTCCAAATACAGAGAAGAGTTTATGTATTATGTGATACAGTCTAAATACGAACTGGCAATGGTTAGTGTGGAAGAAAAGCTGCAGGGCCGTTACCGCGATGTGGTGGACGAGTATTATAACTACATGAATGAATATCCCGAAGGTAAGTACGTAAAACAGGTTAAGAAGTTTTACGACTATGCCAGCAAGAGAATTAATGATGCGTATTAACGATTATAATCAATAAATAGAAAGATGGATTACAGAAAGTCTAACGCTCCAACAAACACGATCACCCGCGACATGATGAGATTGTCGGAGGATACAGGTAATGTATACGAAACTGTGATGGTAATTGGTAAGAGAGCCAATCAGATTAGTGTTGAAATGAAGCAGGATTTGGAGAAGAAACTTCAGGAATTTGCTTCTTACAACGATAATCTTGAAGAGGTTTTTGAAAACAGAGAGCAAATTGAAATTTCGCGTTACTATGAAAAGCTGCCTAAACCTACGTTGATTGCAGCTCAGGAATATGAAGACGGGAAAGTTTATCACAAAAATCCGCTCAAAGAAAAAAGTAATTTCTAAGAAATACGAAACGTTCAACATAAAGGCTGATTCTTTGCGGATCGGCCTTTGTGTTTAAAATAATACGATTATGTTACAAAGAATTCAAACCGTTTATTTATTTATTGTTACAGCGCTTGGTCTTGCTTTGTTCTTTCTGCCGTTGGCCAATATGCAAGCCGGAGCCGACTTGTTCACATTCGACATATTCGGGTTAAATGCCGGAGTAAATGCTCAAAGTGAGCAGGTATACCGTACCTGGAGCCTGGCTGTACTTACCGGAATCAGTACGTTGTTACCTTTTATTACCATTTTCTTGTACAAGAAAAGAATGTTGCAGATCCGTTTTTGCATATTCAATGCTATTCTATTGATCTGTTTTTATCTGTTATTTGGCTTTTTTGTATGGATCACCTATGGCAAGTATTCGGCAACCCATTTCGGAATTGAGATTGCCCTTGCATTTCCATTGGTTAATCTGATTCTTACTTATCTGGCTATCCGTAACATCGGTGCCGACGAGGCTTTAGTAAGATCATTGGAAAGATTAAGATAATAGCGAGCGCTATCATAAAATAGAAAGGGACCGATTTATTCAGAATCGGTCCCTTTCTATTTTATGGTTTGTTTATTGATGCTTATTTGAATAAAGGAAGCAGGTAAGTAAGTTTTACTGAAAGCACCTGTGCCGACGATTTAGGAAAAATATCTGCCTTCTTGCTGTTGTACATGTCTCCTAAAGCATAATAATACCTGCCTTCCAACAGAAAATAACCTACACCCGTCCGTATTTCCAGTCCCGGACCTCCACAAAGTCCCCAGTCAAATTTCTTATCGATGGGCATATCATGTTGGTCGTTTGTCGTATTCGGAGTTGCGTCACCCAAATTGCTTTCGGTCTTTTCGTTGAGGGCGTAGCCTATCTTCGGACCAAGATTAATATAGAATTTGGCATTCTTCCCCCCGAAATAGATATGGGTGAACACAGGTAACTCTAAGTAGTTGATTGTACGGCTATAGGTAAACTCCGGATTCAGATCAAACTGTTCTTTCCATCCTTGTTGCACATAGTTCAGTTCTGCCTGCAATCCTACATTCTTTTCAGTATTGTATCGTGCCGTAACTCCGGCAGTGTATCCCATAAGCATCCCTTGTTGAACCTTCGGGGTAAAGCTGACGGACGAGAATGTTGTACCGAACGAAGCGCCTACAGCCAGCTCCGGTTTGAATGTTTCCTGCGAAAACAATGTGGCAGTCAGCAGTATCCCCGCCATAGATCCGTAAAATCTTCTTTTCAAGCTAATCGTATTCATTACCTGTATATACGTTGTATAGGGACGTTTATAATTCGTTTAATTGTATGCGCGAGATGGTAAAGTCTTTATTGTAACGGACAATAAACAGGTTGGTATTGATAAATCCACCCCAGTTGTTTACCCTCTCAAAGTTGAATCCGGTCTGAATACTGTTATGTCCTGTTCTCTTCAGGTTATTCTCCATATTCGAGCCATAGGTCCACACCCCTTTGAAGAAATACATTCCGGTATCAAATCCAAGCATACCGTATTTAGGGAATGTATTGATCGGGTTCTTGCTGAACCATGTTTTATACTTCTGATAAAAGTTCTTTACTCCGTCGCTTAGATTGTCTGCATAGAAGTTGCTGTATATATAGGTATTCAATGCATAAAACTCTTCCAGGCAATCGCGTGTGTAGGTCTGCCATTCCGGATATCCGAACAAGGTGAGCTGGTAATCGGGCCTGTTGGAGGAAATGGTAACCAAGGGAGTCTTAATCTTATTCAATGCGTTGAGTGTTCCCGATGTAGGAATAATCACATTGGGTTTGTCCGTCACAAACTGCGATTCAATCTCTGTAGCAAATGTCTCCGCATTGTATGTGTATTCCTTGTAGCTAACCTTCTTCTGTTTCAGTTCGGTTTTTAATTCCTGTATAAACTCTTTCTTATCGTCCTGCGGATCATTAACCTTCAGAATAATGATATTGTAATTCTTAAACAGCTCGCATCCAGCCTGTGCAGCTTTCGAATACAGATAGGATTGAGGGGTGTTTACCTGAAACACATAGGGGTTGGATAGCACATCGTCGTTTTTGGAGGTGAATGGAATGACATATCTTATTTTGTTCTTTTCCGCAAACTTAGCCACAGGATGTATTTGTTCGTTCTGAACAGCACCGATCAGAAGGTCGGCCTCCTTCACCGCCGGATTCTTTAATATATCATTAATCTTCTCTGTACCGTTTCCAGTATCGAAAACCGACAGGTTGATAGAGCAGCCCTGGTTTCGCATACTGTCAACCGCCAGCAGGAATCCTTCATAATATTCTATAAACCTTGATGTGTTTGACGAAGGATAAGCCTCTTCTGTCATAAACGGCAACAACAGGGATACATTCACCACCGGAAGTTTCTTAGAATCTTTTTTACGAGATAGCAATGCGTTTACCTCTTTTTCGTCCGTAATTTCGGTCGACACAAGTACCTTTTGCTCCTCCTTTACCGGGATATAGATTACAGCCCCTGCCTTTACTCCATCTTTCAGCGATGGATTACGCTTGATAAGTTCGGTAGAGGATACATCGAACTTTTTGCTTATCCTAAACAAAGTTTCCTTTTTCTGGATAGTATAAGGTACATCCTTTGTAACAGTCTGCACCTGTTCCACCGAAGGTTCTTCGTGCGGATTGCGTGGAATACGTATGGTTTTACCGATTGAGAAGGTTTCGGCAGATAAGCCGGGGTTGGCATCTGCAATCTGATCGGCAGGAACCGTGTATAACCTCGATACCGAATAAAGGGTCTCTTTCGCTTTTATCGTATGAAACAAGTAATTGGCTGCGCCGTTGGATTTACCCGTAGCGTCAGGTGTAAGTTGCGGAATCATTAATTTGAATCCCACCTTAATTCCTTCCTTACTCTCCGGATTCAGTTTATAGATGTCGTTTACCTTTACACCATACATTGTAGCAATGGAGTAAACCGTTTCCCCCCGCTGGATAGTATGGTAAAATAGGTTGCTGTCTCTTTCGTGGGTTATGATAGCTGTTGTTTTGTTGTTTTGAGCCTGAACAGCTGAGCAGCCGATTGCCAGGATTAAAGCGATGATATATGTGCTAATCTTATTCATATACTGATTGGATTATTTGATGCAAAGATAAAAAGAAAAATGGAAGGAGCGGAATAATGGAGAGTCATAGTTGAAATTAACCAATTTGTGCAATCACAAATTAATAGCCCTGAACCCATATTCCTGCCATTGGTAATATTGATTCAAACTACTTATTGGATATAGATGAAGTTTCTGTAATTGAGGATGAGATACCAGCAGGCAGAAAAGAAAGGGCTTCTATGATAGGATTGCATTCATATAAAAGAAATCACTGCCGGCAATGCGTAAGAATACATTAGCCAGATATTCGTTCCGATATAATGGATGAAGGTCCGGTATTTAATATTAAAGACTGACTATCCCTCCCGAAGCAGATACTCATACATATAGTAAGAGCTCCGGGGTGGATAGTCTTGTTTCAAACATGGATTGTCGTGTGACGGCAGTTGATATTACAGATCCAATGATTTGCTATCTACCGGTACATGTTTTCCCCCATGGTATTTAAGCAGTGATACCTGAAGTTTCTTGCTATCCGACTTAACTGGTGAAATTACAACAAAGTCCATCTTCAGGTTATCCTGATCAATCGCTGCATTCTTGTCGCGTGTCTTCTGATCTTCCCAGGTTCCGGAATTGGCATAGATACACTCTTGCCCCAACACGTTCGTGAAAGTTTTAATCATGGGTTTGTGCGTGTGACCGAAAACCACGATACGGGTATTGGATGTTGGGTTCTTAAAGTACTGTACATCTGATTGATCATCGAGAAATTCTGTATTCAAACTACCAGCTATCGCCGTATTGATGTTTGTTGGAAAAGGTACATTGTTGTACTTAGTACGCGCATCCCAATTGGCTTGAGTGAATAAATTATTGTACAGTTTCATTTGGATGCTGCCATCTGCCGGATTGTTTGTTGGCAAAATATCATTAATCGAATAGGTTTTTGTGAAATTACCCACATTGGTTTTTATGATTGGTTCGCTGAAATTATCTTTTACGAAGATAAGCTCTCCCAAAACATACTGCCATAATGTGTAATAAACATTTTTACTATACTGTTCCGGATTGCTTGGGTCTTGAAGTTTTACCTCCGGCACTTTAGTTGCAGCTTCCTTGGTAGTTGGGTCTGTAAAGGAGTTGGCAGCGATACGGGCGAAGAAGTAGCCGGGAGGCAAAGTGGCACCTGGTGCTTCCGCTTCATTAGCTTTGGGAGCTATAGCGTTGAAGAAATCGTACCGGTGTCCATGTTCGATGGCGATTTGCGGATAGTCGTCGGGACGATATGTACCAATGCCAAACTTATCTTTTGGGTCGCGCGCCTGATTCACTCCGGGTAACGCCAGGTTAACATTTTCGGGAGTAAAACCCATGTCGTGATTCCCCGGAACGTACGTCAGCTTTATCTTTCCATCCTTGATGATACCATTCAGCAGGTCGAATACCCCCTGGTTAGCCTTGACAGATTTTTTGATAAAGTCGGCCTGCGAACCATTGGGATAAGAATCTAATCTGGTTGGGATGTACCATTCGTCGAACATATCACCACCAATTACAAGCTCTTTGACTGTGCCGGACGATCGTACCTCACCCAGAAATTCCTCTAACCGTTTCAGGTGTTTTACGTTCTCAGAGTATGTTAAATCGTTGCCCAGATGCAAATCGCTGATAATAACAATCTTATCCCGTTCTTTGTTGCTACTCTCAGTGATGTTGTCGAAGGGATTAGTTGAAACAGGGTCATCGTTGTTTGAAGAGCACGATCCCAAAGTATAGACCGATGCAAGCATCAAAAGCATAAAATTAAATTTTCTCATCATATAAAAGATATTAAATTAGTGAAAAATTATTGCCATCCCATAGTGTCGTTAATTCATTTCCAATGTTGCAAATAAAGGTACGTGTGGTTGTTTCTTTTAGCAGGATACCTTCAACTTCTGCGTACGAATATGTAAAGCAAAAATAGCTTCAATTTAATTAATAAACGTTTCATAATTACAAAATCAATGTATTATATATACAATATTTGATGTTTTGGAATCAGAAATTGGATCAAATTCCGTTTCTATGTTAAGAATAGTTTATCTAAGGCCGAATCCACCGGGATATTATGGGATAAGAATTTCAGATTTATCCCTTTCGGGCAGGCTTCTGATATAAAGTCGGCGCCATATAATTTTTCGGATTATTCGGTGCAATGGTAGCGTATGTCGGTATAAAATACTAATTTTGGATGCTAATTAGGAGGAGTATGATTCAGAGAATGTGCATAAAAGTTCATTTTATTTGCTGCTTGCTGTTGCTGGGATTTGGTTTGCAGGCACAATATAGTGTGTCTGGCGGTCGCGGAGTTCCGCTGTTGGCCAAGGATGATACCTATAACAGACTTCAGGTGTATCTGCTCAACGGAATGGGGCAGTCGGAAATCCGTTATACCTCCACCTCTTCGCTTCCCCACAAATGGTACAGGTATAAGAACAGCGCATTGAATGCCGAGCCTGTGGCAGCTACACAGCAAGGGAATGTATCAGTCGTTTCCAACCCGGAAGAGGGATACGGTTACTTTGCAGAAGTAGCCGGCGAGTTAGCCCGGTATGTATGGGTAATAGATTACAGCCGGTATCCGGTGGAACTACGGAGTCTTGATTTATCAGAACAACCCGATCCCTGTGCTTATCTGAAACTCTCGGGCGATATGGCCATGGAGAAGTTGATGTATCATACCCCCAATGGAATACTGACCGAATTGAAACGGCAGTTTGAGGTAACCTATAAGACCCTGGAATGGACCGAATCTACGGCATTATTCTCTCAAAAAGAGATAAAAAAGGTGGTTGATGGCAATCCTTCGGGACAAACCCTGGATGCACCCCTGTGCGATACCGATGTCCGCATTGCGGGGGACTTGTTTGCCCGCCATTTTGGGATAGAAAAAAGTATTGCTTCGTCCCTTTATCAGGCAGTGGCAATAGAAGTTCACGGCTTCGCCGATAAATTGAACAGTGACGCCCCGAACGTTGTTAGTTATGAAGCGGCCGACTTAGGTGGCTCTGCTCCGGTGGATATCAGATTTAAAGCCGTTGCCAACGACCCGGTGGCAGCTCAATATATATGGAAAATATACAGGAAAGAGGATGGTCCGGAAAAGTTGCTGGTCCGATTTACCGGTGAAGAACTGGTTTACACCTTCGATAAATTTGGCGAATACGTTGCCGAACTGGAGGTAAGTAACCGCAGCTTATCCTGTACAGATCAATCTTTCTCGCGGGATATTAAAATAGTTGAGTCGTCGCTGGAGATACCCAACGCCTTTTCTCCCGGTACATCTCCGGGTGTAAACGACGAGTTCAGGGTGGCGTACAAATCGCTTGTCCGCTTTAAGGGAACGATTTTCAACCGTTGGGGGGTGGAATTATTTACATGGACCGATCCATCACAGGGATGGGACGGCAAAAAGGGAGGAAAATATGTCCCTCCCGGAGTTTACTTTTATATTATAGAGGCCGAAGGATCTGATGGTGTGTCATACAAACGGAAAGGCGACATCAACATCCTTCGTTCAAAAAATGTGCAGAATGAATAGATTACAAAAGATTGTTGGTTTGGTTGTGAGCGGAATTATATGTCTTACAGCTTGTTTATCGTTAGGTTCGTCTGATTCGGAAAAGGCAAAAAAAGAGAAACCCTTGGTGGCGTCGATGACTTCGTCGCCCGAGATTCCCGACGAAGTCATGTTTTGTGGTGAAAAGATTGATCTTACCCGATACAATATGCATGAGGGATTTGACCGGGAGCTGACCAGTTTCATCTACTTTCACTCTACAACCATGTTGCATTTTAAAAGAGCCAACCGCTATTTCCCGGTTATCGAGCCCATTTTAAAGGCAAATGGAGTGCCGGACGACTTTAAGTATCTGGCGGTTATAGAGAGTAACCTGGATATTAGAGCTCTTTCCGGAGCTAATGCCGCAGGCTTCTGGCAGCTTTTGCCGGGAACGGCCAAGCAATACGGGTTAACGGTAGAGAAGGAGGTGGACGAACGTTATCATATTGAAAAGGCTACGGAGGTGGCCTGTAAGTATATAAAGTCGGCTTACAAAAAGTATGGTAGCTGGGCTGCGGTGGCGGCTTCCTATAATGGGGGCATGGGTCGTATATCCGGCGAATTGTCTAAGCAGAATGCCGAGTCAACCTTCGACCTGTGGTTGGTGGAGGAGACATCGCGCTACGTTTACCGCATAATGGCTATCAAGCAGATATTTGAGAATCCATACAAGTACGGATTTGTGTTGAAGGCCGAAAACCTGTACAAACCCATCGAATGCAAAGAGGTGGAGGTTTCGTCAAACATAGAGGATCTGGCTGCTTTTGCTGCAGAGCATAATGTAACCTATGCCGATTTGAAACAGTTCAACTTATGGTTGAGAGACCGTAAACTTACTACCGCAGGAAAGACATACAAGATTCTGATTCCTAAAGAGAGCGAACTGTATTACAAGAAGCCCAATACAAAGGTGCACGACTCCCGTTGGGTGATTGATTAAAGCAGCGTACAAATCTGATTGTATTGGCTTAGCTGGATTTACAAGCATTGAATTGACAGAAAATGAGTGACAAGAAACATGTAGAGACTGGCCTGATATCCGTTTTAGGAGCCCGGGTGCACAACTTAAAGAATATAGATGTTGATATTCCGCGCAACAAACTTACGGTAATAACCGGTATGAGCGGTAGCGGGAAATCATCCCTGGCGTTTGATACGATCTTTGCAGAAGGTCAACGCCGGTATGTGGAGACCTTTTCGGCCTATGCCCGAAACTTTCTGGGCAACATGGAACGTCCGGATGTGGATAAGATTTCCGGATTGAGTCCGGTTATCTCCATCGAGCAGAAAACAACCAACAAGAATCCGCGCTCTACGGTGGGTACCACTACCGAGATATACGACTTTTTCCGTCTGCTTTATGCCCGCGCGGGCGAAGCCTATTCCTACTTATCGGGCGAGAAGATGGTCAAGTTCACCGAAGAGCAGATTCTGGATCTGATCCTGACCCGCTATGCCGGAAAGAAAACCTACCTGCTTGCACCGGTTGTACGCAGCCGTAAAGGACACTACAAGGAACTTTTCGAGCAAATACGCAAGAAGGGCTACCTTAATGTGCGTGTGGACGGCGAGCTGAGGGAGATATTTCACGGAATGAAACTGGACCGCTACAAGAACCATAACATCGAAGTGGTGATTGATAAGCTGGTAGTTTCGGCAACCGACGAGCGGCGGTTGAAGGAAAGTCTCCGTATAGCCATGAAACAGGGCGACGGATTGGTGGTGGTGCTGGATGCCGAAACCAACGAAGCCCGCCATTTCAGTAAAAGGCTGATGTGTCCTGTTACAGGATTATCTTACGGCGAACCCGCACCCCATAATTTTTCTTTTAACTCGCCCCACGGTGCTTGTCACAAGTGCAAAGGGTTGGGCGAGGTAAACCTGCTGGATATGGAAAAGATTGTTCCGGACAGCAGTCAGACTATCTACCAGGGCGGTATCGCTCCCTTGGGTAAATACAAGAATGCGTTGATATTCTGGCAGATCGAAGCTATATGCGACAAATACGGGGTGACCGTAAAGACGCCGATCCGCGACATTCCCGAAGAGGCGATGGACGAAATACTGAACGGAACCGACGAACGGCTGCAGATCAAGAACGAGTCGCTGGGTAACTCCAACTATTTCCTTACCTACGAAGGCGTATCCAAATATATCTTGATGCAGCAAGAATCCGAAGCCTCTGCTTCCGCCCAGAAGTGGGCCGGACAATTCATCAAGATGTCTGCCTGTCCCGAGTGTAACGGTCAGCGGTTAAACAAAGAAGCCCTGCATTATAAGATAGCAGGTAAAAACATAGCCGATATATCCGGACTGGATATATCCGAATTAAGCGAGTGGGTGGATTCTCTGCACAACAAGCTCTCTTCCAAGCAACAACAGATAGCTACCGAGATTTTGAAAGAGATCCGTTCACGCCTCAACTTCATGCTGGATGTGGGATTGGATTACCTGTCCATGAACAGGGCATCCGCTTCGCTGTCGGGAGGCGAGAGTCAGCGTATCCGTCTGGCAACCCAGATCGGGAGTCAGCTTGTAAACGTACTCTATATCCTCGACGAGCCCAGTATCGGACTACATCAGCGCGATAACGTGCGCCTGATCAACTCGCTCAAGCAACTGCGGGATACGGGCAACTCGGTAGTAGTGGTAGAGCACGATAAAGACATGATGCTGGAAGCCGACTATGTTATCGATATGGGTCCCAAGGCCGGACGCCTGGGTGGCGAGGTAGTATTTGCAGGAACTCCCGCCGAGATGCTGCAAGCCAACACCCTAACGGCGGCATACCTTAACGGACTGCAGGAGATAGCCGTTCCGGTTGAGCGGCGCAAAGGTAACGGTAAGTTTATCACCATACACGGAGCTCGCGGAAATAACCTGAAAAAGGTGGATGCAACCTTCCCGCTGGGCACCATGATCTGCGTGACCGGCGTATCCGGTAGCGGTAAGTCGTCGCTGATAAACCGCACACTGCAACCCATACTTAGTCAGCATTTCTATCGTTCGCTGGAAGATCCGTTGCCCTACGATTCCATCGACGGTATCGAGCATGTAGATAAAGTGGTAAACGTAGACCAGTCGCCCATCGGCAGATCACCCCGAAGCAATCCGGCAACCTATACGGGTGTCTTTTCGGACATCCGCAGTTTGTTTGTGGATCTGCCCGAAGCCAAGATAAGGGGATACAAACCCGGCCGCTTCTCCTTCAACGTATCGGGAGGCCGGTGCGAGACCTGTAAAGGGAACGGTTACAAGACCATCGAGATGAACTTCCTGCCGGATGTGCTCGTTCCCTGCGAGGAGTGCCACGGCAAACGCTACAACCGCGAAACACTGGAGGTGCGTTTCAGGGGGAAATCCATAGCCGATATATTGGATATGACTATCAATATGGCGGTTGAATTCTTCGAAAACATTCCTTCCATATTGTACAAGATCAAGGTTCTGCAGGATGTGGGATTGGGATACATCAAGCTGGGACAGCCCTCCACCACCTTGTCGGGAGGCGAGAGTCAGCGTGTGAAGCTGGCCACCGAACTTGCCAAGCGGGATACGGGCAAAACCCTGTACGTACTGGACGAACCTACAACCGGTCTGCATTTTGAAGACATCCGGGTGTTGCTGGGAGTACTTAATAAGTTGGTAGACAAAGGCAACACGATCATTGTAATCGAACATAACCTGGATGTGATCAAGAGCGCCGACTATATCATAGACATGGGGCCCGAAGGGGGAAGGCGAGGGGGACAGCTTCTTTTTGCCGGAACTCCCGAAGCTATGATTCAGCCGGAAATCAACAGCTTTACGGCTCCCTTCCTGAAAGAAGAGCTTAAAAGTAAATTAAAGTAACGAAACATTCCGAAATATACAGAAGATGAAGAATCCCATTGTAATGATTAAGCAATGTGTGGAGAAGGACGAACCCTACTTCGTACTTCGAGGTCAGGATGTTTGTGCCCTGGCTGCCATCGAGGCGTATTATGAAGCCGTAAAAGATAAGGTGAAAGACCCCTATTTTATTGAAGAGGTACAAGAGATCAAGAATGATTTCCACGCATTTTTGAAGGAACAGCAGACTAAAATACCCGATTGATGATGGCAGACGATACCTATAAAACGATTACCGGAGTGGTGGATAGCTGCTATACCGAGAAGCGAAGCCGCTTTATAGCCTATGCTGTTCCGGTTCGCACCGTAGAGGAGGTAAAAGAACAGGTTGATAAGTTTAGAAAACAATATTACGACGCCCGCCATGTTTGCTGGGCTTACATGCTGGGACCGGATCGCTCCACCTTTCGTGCCAATGACGACGGAGAACCTTCGGGCACTGCCGGCAAACCTATCCTGGGACAAATTAATTCGCTGGAACTTACCGATATTCTGGTGGTGGTGATCCGCTACTTCGGAGGAATCAAGCTGGGTACCGGGGGACTGATTGTCGCTTACCGCGCAGCGGCGGCTGAGGCGCTTTCGCTTGCCGAGATAGAAGAGCGTACAGTAGACGAAGAGATTACCGTGCAGTTTGAATATCCCTTTATGAACGGAATCATGCGTATCATAAAGGAAGACAACCCCGAGGTGCTGTCGCAGTCGTTCGACATGAACTGCGAGATGACCCTCCGCATCCGCAAAAGCGAAGCCGATAAATTGCGTAACCGCCTGTTGAAGGTGGAGACAGCCTACCTGAAAGAATAGAAGATAGGCTGATTATAACTCCCATTCAGATGAAGACTAAGGTTTAATCCCGTTTAATTTAATCTTATTTATAGCAGGTTTCCTCAAATGCCTCCATGGGCCCGTTCAAACGCGCCCATGGAGGCATTTGATCGGGCCCATGGGCGCAAGCCGCCAACCCGGTATCTTTCAGACTTAATTGTATATACTTTCCGCTTTATAATCCCTTTAATATTGCTTTATTTACTGTAGATCCGTGCCGGAATACCCGTATACCTTTGAGTGAGGTGACTTGATTTTAATCAAATAGATAGCTGTTTTAGGAAGTTTCTTTAAACTAATAGGCTAAGAATAAACCCTATATGTCTAAAATTGCTATTTTTATCCTGTTTATTTGTGATCCTTTAATTTAATACCCTCCTTATCTAATATTTATTGGTATGAAAATAGACAGACGAAAATTCTTTAAGACTGTTGGAGCCGGTACTGCTGCGCTGGGATTAGGTTCCGTTCCTTTTGTTTCTCAAGCCTCCTCTTTATCTTCCCAGCAGAAGGAAGACGACGAACAGGTATTGTTTATAGGCGACAATATAGCCATTGCCGATACGGTGTACGGAAAGGTGAAGGGCTATATACTGCGGGATGTATATACTTTTCTGGGTATGCCTTACGGCGCGGATACGTCGGGCAAGAACCGCTTTATGCCCCCTGCAGAGCCGGAACCCTGGGAGGGGATCAAGCCGGCCGTATACTATGGCAACTCTGCTCCGCAGATTATGGACAACAGGTTCCCCAACAGTTACAGCACCTTTGCCGATCACTGGAATTACGACGATGTAAGCGAGAACTGTCTCACTATCAATGTGTGGACGCCCGGTATAAACGATGCCGGCAAGCGCCCGGTTCTGGTATGGTTGCACGGTGGAGGTTATACCAACGGTAACGGTATCGAACAAGACGGATACCATGGCGGGAATATAAGCAAGTACGGTAACATTGTTTTCTGCTCCATCAATCACCGGCTGGGACCTATCGGGTTCTCCGATTTATCTGCTGTTGGTGGCGAGAAATACAAGGATTCGGGCAATGTAGGTATGCTCGATATCATAGCATCCCTCAAATGGATCAATAAAAACATAGCCAACTTTGGCGGCGATCCCGGCAATGTAACCATAATCGGTCAGTCGGGCGGCGGAGCTAAAGTATGCACCGTTCTGGCCATGCCCGAGGCACAGGGACTGGTACATAAGGGCGTTGCCCTCAGCGGAAGTACAACCAAGGCCTTAAGTCAGGATTACTCCCGCAAACTGGGCGAATATATCCTGCAGGAAGCCGGTGTAACACGGGCGGAGATAGACGAACTTCAAAACATTCCGTGGCGCGAGTACCTCTCCATCGCCAATGCTGCAATGACACGCCTGAATAAGGAGACCGGTGTATCCGGTATGATGCGCGGCGGATTTGCTCCCGTGGCCGATGGATTCCACCTGCCAGCAGATATTTTTTATTCGGATCCCACCAGCTTCTCATCTTCTATCCCGTTGATGATATGCACTACCTTCCACGAATGGTCGCCAAGCCGTACCGATCCGGAGATAGAAAAGATGACGATGGACGGACTGCTGGAACGGATTAAAGCCATGAAAGGGGATAAAGCTCCGGTTATTGTAGATGCGTATGCAAAAGCATTTCCCAAGGCAAAACCCATCGAACTCTTTGCTTTGATCATCTCTTCCCGTCAGGGTGCGGTATCTACGGCCGAAGCCAAGCTTAAGCAGAATGCACCGGTATATATGGCCTGGTTCGGATGGGAGCCCCCGTTGTTCGACAACCGTATGCGCGCCTTCCACTGTCTGGATATCTGCTTCTGGTTCAAGAATACAGACTTGATGCTTACCCATACAGGCGGCGGTGCCCGTCCCCGTAAATTATCTGTAAAGATGGCGGATGCTCTGCTGAATTTTATGAAGAAGGGAGACCCCAACGGAGGAGCTTTGCCACAATGGCCCCGGTTTACGTCGGAAAAGGGTGAAGTGATGGTGCTGAACGATGTGTGTGAAGTGAAAAACGATCCCGATCGCCAGGCAAGGGCTACGTTGGTATAGCATAAAAAAAGAGGGTGATTTTCACCCTCTTTTTATTCTGTTTATTCCTTGGGAAGGACATTCTTAAGCAGTTCCGGAATTTCCACCCGGTCGCATTTAATAGACGAAAGCCGTTTTTTTCCCTCTTCCGAAAGAGAGAAATACATCTGTCGTTTATCCTTATCACCCAGTACACGGTCTACCAACCCCTTATCTTCTACCGATTTAATTACCTTAGAGGCATTGGAATGGGTGAGTCCGAGGGCTGCGGCAATCTCGCCGGAAGAGAGCTTGCCTTTCTGCAACGTACACAACAGCATCCCTTCGTTTAGACAAAGGTCGTGTGTCTGCTGAAAATTAGCTTCAAAATCTCCGATGGATCGGTATATATCTCGTATTAAGCACAATGTATCCATATCAATTCGTTTTGTTTACAAAATTAATACATTTATTTTAAAGATGAATTCTCCACAGGCAATACAAATGCATGAGCCGGAAAAATACATTTTTCCTGGTTGTTGTATTCATCGATAAGAGAGACAACCCGGTTGGCCTTCTCTTCGTCGGTAAACGAAAAGTAAAGCAGCGAATTGTAGATCTGTTTTTCTTTTCCAAGCCAGCTGGCGGCAAAGGCAAGCGATACGGCAGGCTTCATGCCTTTGGTGTCGACCATGCTTAATACCGGCACGGAAGCTTTCTGAAGAATGGCGAGGATGGAATCTTTCACATCCTCGACCGACATAACCACGATTAGTTTCATATGCAGTTTATTTTTTTTCGTTATCGGCGTACTTGTTACGTACCAGTTTATAATATAACAAAGGAACAACCACAAGCGTTAGAAGCGTAGAGGTGATGGTTCCTCCCATCAGCGAGATAGCCAGTCCCTGGAACAAGGGGTCGAACAGTATCACAATCGCACCGATAACCACCGTACCGGCCGTAAGGATAATGGGTATGCTGCGTACAGCCCCCGATTCGATGATGGCCTGCTTGATAGGAACACCTTCCTTCAATCGAATGTTTATAAAGTCGATCAGCAGCAGCGAATTACGTACCATCACACCGGCCAGAGCAATAAACCCGATCATGGAGGTGGCGCTGAAGTATGCTCCCATAATCCAGTGACCCAATATGATACCGATCAGCGAGAGGGGAATGGCTGCAAGCATCACGATGGGAGAGGAGAAGCTTTGGAACCAGCCCACTATCAGCATGTAGATAATGATGATGGCCACCAGGAAGGCTATACCCAGGTCGCGGAACACTTCGTAGGTAATCTGCCATTCGCCGTCCCATTTCAGGGAGTAATCCGTTTCGTTTTCAGGCTGTTCGCTGTTCAGTACAGTCAGACTGTATCCTTCGGGCAATTGCACCTTTTCCAGTTCCTTGTTCATATTCATCAGGGCATAAACCGGACTTTCCAATGCTCCGGCCATATCTCCGGTAACGTACACCACCCGCTTCTGGTTTTTACGGGCAATGCTCTTTTCTTTCAACTCCTTCTTTACCACGGCAATGTCGCCAATGGCAACCGGTTGGCCCATCTGGTTGATCACCTTGATATTCTTTATCTCCTCAATGCTGGCTTTATCCATATCCGAAAGCTGCAGTACGATGTTAACCGGGTTCTCTGCCTGTGCATCGTGCATTATACCTACGGGCATACCGGACAATGCTGCGCGGATATTGGCAGTAACCATAGCGGGTACTACACCTCTTTGCATAGCCTTTTCCTTATCAACCTCAAAGCGGTAACGGTCGTGATCGTCTTCCATCATCCAGTCTACATCCACCACATCGGTGGTTTTGGCAAAGATGTCTTTTACCTGTCGGGCCAGCTGGATTTGTGTTTCGTAATCCGGACCGTAAATCTCGGCTACCAGGGTAGATAATACCGGGGGACCGGGAGGAACTTCCACCACTTTGGCATTGGCATTGTACTTGCGGGCGATGTCCTGGATAGGTTTACGCATCTTCTTGGCTATGTCGTGACTCTGGATAGAACGCTCTCCTTTATCGGTGAGGTTTACCTGGATGTCTGCCACATTATCTCCCTTACGCAAGTCGTAGTGACGCATCAACCCGTTGAAGCTGATGGGTGCCGATGTACCCACATAGGTCTGGTAATCTGTTACATTCTCCTGATTTGCTATAAAGGCTGCTATTTCCTTGGTTACCGCTGCAGTCTGCTCCAGCGATGTTCCTTCGGGCATATCGATCACCACCTGAAACTCATTCTTATTGTCGAAAGGCAACATCTTTACAGGTACCAGCTTGAAGTAGAAGAACGACATGGATATCAATAGCAACACAGTTGTGCCGATCATAAATCCCCAGCGCAGTTTTCTGGATTCCAGCATGGGTGATACCAACTTCTCATAGAGGCGGTATACTTTGCCTTGTTGTACTTCGGTCTGCTCCTTGTTTTCTTCCACCACTACGCCGGAACCTACTTTATCTTCGTTAGACAAGGAGCTCTTTTTATCCTTCTCACGTAAGAACAGGTAACCCAGGTAAGGGGTGATGGTTAAGGCAACCAGTAGCGAGAATGCCATGGCGATGGAGGCACCGATGGGCATCGGACTCATATACGGTCCCATTAAACCCGACACGAATGCCATGGGCAGAACGGCGGCAATAACGGTAAAGGTTGCTAAAATGGTTGGGTTACCCACTTCGTTTATGGCAAACAGAGCAGCCTGACGGAAGGGCAACAGCTTCATCTTGAAGTGCCTGTGCATGTTTTCGGCAATAATGATGGAGTCGTCCACCACAATCCCGGTTACAAACACGAGGGCGAATAACGTGATTCGGTTGAGGGTATAATCCATCGCGTAGTAGGCAAACAGTGTAAGAGCAAAGGTTACCGGTACGGATAGAAATACCACCAGTCCCCCGCGCCATCCCATGGCGGTCATTACAAACAATGTAACCGCAATAATTGCGCCGAACAGGTGCAACAACAGCTCGTCAACTTTATGTGAGGCTGTATTGCCGTAGTTGCGCGTTACGCTAACTTGTACGTCGGATGGAATCAGCTCCGTTTTAAGATGATCTACCTTTTCCAGGATCTTTTCCGACAACTTCATGGCGTCTGTTCCCTGTCTTTTGGAGATGGCAAGGGTTACCGCTTCGTAATCCGAAGGGAATTGCTCCGATTTACCGGATTCAATCTTGCCGTATCCAAAGGAGACGTATTGCGAAGGATTCTCCGGACCTTCCTCTACGGTGGCAATCTGGTGCATGTAGACTGGTTGATTGTTGTTCATCCCAACAATGAGGTTTGCCACATCGTCGGCCGAATGCAGGAAGTTTCCCGTCTCTACCGTAAACATCTCGTTGTTGGCATACAACTTACCTGCCTGCATCTGTATGTTGGATCCCTTGATGTAATTGGCAACCGATGTGAAATCTAGGTTATTGCCGGCCATCTTGTCTTTATCCACCGTAACCTTCACCTGACGGCTTCGTCCGCCCAGAATGTCTACATACGATACGTCCGGTATCTTTTTAAGTTCGCTGCGCAGTACTTCGGCCTGTTGCTTCAGACTATAGTCGCTGTAGTTTTCGCTCCACAACGTGAGAGAAAGAGCCGGCACATCGTCGATCGAACGGGTTTTAATAAGGGGCATGGTGGCACCTTCGGGCATTTTGTCCATACCCTTCATCAGTTCGTTGTATAGCAACACCAGTGAGTTTTCCAGGTTGTCGCCTACGTAAAACTGTACGGTAAGCATGGCCTGGTCGTGCATGGCATTGGAGTATACATATTCGACCCCTTTTATGTTGGATATTATCTTTTCAAGTGGAGCAACCACGCGCGAATCCATCTCCTGGGGAGTAGCACCGGGCATGCCGATAAATATATCTGCTACCGGAACTTCAATCTGAGGTTCTTCTTCCCGGGGAATCAGCATGGTGCTGAATATCCCAACAAGCAGGAAGGCTACCATAAGCAGAATAGACAATTTACTTTGTAAAAAAGCTCCTGCTATCGATCCTGATAATCCTTGTCTGTTACTCATATCCTTATTCTGCTATTAAACAACTGTTATACAATCTACCCTGGGAAGAGGTAACTACTTTGTCCTGAGGACTCAGACCCGAAAGAACTTCCACCTGGTCGCCCCATTGTTTTCCCAAACGTACCCAGCGGAGCAGTGCCTTATTGTCGGTTGTAACGATATAAACTCCTTTCAACTGGTCTTTTTCAATAAGGGCCGATTGCGGAATAAGCAATCCTTTGGAAGCTGTTTCTTTCTTTGCCACCGGAATAAACACATGAACATACATCCCGGTATATACACCTGTCTTCACCGAATCGGGAAGGGATAGCTTGATTATATACTGACCGCCGGTAGTGGTGGACGAGGGACTCTTCTCGCGAACGGTGGTTGCAAAGGTTTTGTTCATTGATTTGACAGTGATATGTGCCTGCATCCCTTCAGAGATATATGGGATATCACTTTCGGTAACACTGGCGATGACTTCCAGCGTTCCGGGTTTCTCAATAACTACAAGAGGCATACCCGGACTGGCAAGCATGCCATTGTCGGCGCTGACCTGTGTAACTACGCCATCGAAGGGGGCTCTGAGCTGAGTGTATCCCCTGTGGGCGGCAACCTCTTTCTGCATATTCAGCGCTGCATTGTATTTGGCCTGTATAGATTGGTAATTGAGGGTTACGTTTTCCAGCTCCTTGCGAGATACGCTTTTCTTTTCAAACAAGGTTTGATAGCGTTTGTAATCTTTTTCGGCAATCTCCAAAGCAGCCTTGGCTTCGGCAATCATAGCGCTGGTCTGACCTTCTTTAGCTGCCAGTTCGTCGTCCTGAATGGATACCAGCGGGGCGCCTTTAGCCACCTTTTGTCCCACACGTACATGTACTTTGTTTACCGTTCCCATAATACGTGTGCCGATATTGGCTACATCAAGCGAACGAATTTGTCCGTTGGCTACGATTCCGTCGTTCTGTTGCACGGTGGGGTTGACCGTAGTTACCTTTACGGCTGTGGAAGTTTGCTTCCGTTCTGCATCCGACGAACAGGAGGTTGCAATACCTAATGCGGCTATTCCTGCAATGATTGATAGGATTGATCTCATCTTTTTCATACGATATATGGCTTTATTTATTTACGATTTGTTTCTGTTAATAATTCGATATAGGCTTTCGTGACGTTTCTTTTGAATACAGATTGCGCTAATGCCAGCTCAGTCTGCGCCAATTGAGTTTGCGAACGGAGCAGATCTGTTGTAGATACCAGTCCCTCTTCATATCTGTCTTGCAGGATACGTAAGGCTTCTTTTGCCTGTTCTGCCATCTGCTCGTTTTTAGTTGTCTCCAGTCTGAGGGTCTCCAGGGCACGGGTACTTTTCATAAGTTCTGCCTTTGCCTCGTCTTTTTGCTGTTCAAGCTGATTTGTCAGCTTTTGTATCTCGTAATTGGCAATATGGATGGTCCGCTTATCGCGCATTCCGTTAAAAATATTCCATGATAACTTAACACCTACCAGATAGCTGCCTTTGTCGAATTCGGCAAACCGGGAGTCATTGTACTGATAACTTCCAAAAGCGTTCAGCTTAGGAAGAAAATTCATTTTTGCCGATTGCCTCATGAATGTCTGCGCTTCGATGGCTTTACTCATGGCAATAAAGTCGGTTCTGTGATCGTTATATGCATACTCGGAAGCAGCCGTTTCGGTAATTTTATCCACAGAATATTGTACACCTGTCTCCGTTCCCATAATCAGGCTCAGCTTATCAGAGATATCCTTGATAGAGTTTGTTGCCTGCGATAAATCGGTTTCCAACTTGCTGTTAAATACTTGTGCATCTAATAAATCGGTGCGCTGAATCAACCCTTCGTCATAAAAAGCCTGTGCTCTTTTCAATCCTTCGGCAGAGGTTGCCAACGCCCGGCTTATCACCTCCCTGGCTTCGTATGCCAAAGCAAGTTCCATGTAAGCTTGCTTTACCTGAAAGGTTACATATTCGGTGGTTCGCACCTGCTTTAATCCGGCGATTTCTTTCCCTTTTTTAGCCGCCTTACGCTGATAGATAAGATCCGGATTAACCAGAGGCATCATCATTTCAACTTTCGGACTAAAGTCTTTGGTCATATTCGGATTATTAAGAGTGGCCGGATTAAAGTCGGCTGCTGTTACGATTCCCTGTTGCAGATTGAATCCGAATGCATTCAAGGGGTTGTCTGTAAACAAGGCTGTATAGGATAAATCTACCTGAGGCATAAAAATGGCAGCCGACTGATTATATTTTTCGGAGGCAATGTTCTTGTTCAACTCCGACTCTTTCAATGTCTTGTTATTTTCTTCTGCCAGTTGAATGGCTTCATTCAATAGAAGTTTGCGAACTTCGGTCTGCGCACTTAATGTATATGATAACATTATCGCTGCTGCAAACAGACCAGCCTTACGTAATTTGGATAGTCTCATTTTGATTCCTTTTTATCTTTTTTGAACATGCTTAACAGTAAACCACCCAGTAAAGCTCCCCAGATTGTGCTCATTATGGGCGAAGAGGTAATGGGACACGTCCCGCTAACACATCCGATGTAATGCCAGTAAAGGTATCCGCCTATGGCTCCAAGTATTATTCCGATGATGGCTAATACCTGTTCTTTTAGTATTTCTCCTGCTCGTTTCATTGTTTGATATTCAATTATTGTTTATTTCCTTATTAAAATTTCTTTAGATAATATTATCCACTAGAAATATGTTGCAAAGATATATATTATTTTAATACAAACAAATTTCCAAAAGAAAATAAATGTAATAAAAATAGTTTGAACTATATTTTCTTCAAAACAGGATATAATAAGTAGCGTGGGTATTTACTTATAAAACATACTTTGGGCTTTGGAAGTTTAGTGTATCAGCTCTGACTGGGAAAGAAAAGAGTGGGGATTATGATTGCTATTTTAGAAATGATAAGAGAACGTTTTTGTTGAAAAAAGAATTGTATTATTCATTCGATTTACATTTGCTCTAAACCGATTTTAATTACCTTTGTGACCTATATAATCGTAAACAACAAAAGACAATGGGTGGTTTTTTTGGAACAATTTCTAATTCGGCTTGTGCTACAGACCTTTTTTACGGCACAGACTATAATTCTCACTTAGGAACTCGCAGAGGCGGGATGGTTACAAATAATAACGGTGTTTTTATCCGGTCGATTCATAACTTGGAAAACTCTTACTTCAGAACCCGGTTTGAAAGTGAATTGAATAAGTTTGAAGGTAATTCCGGAATCGGGATTATAAGCGACACGGATGCGCAACCTATCTTTGTTAATTCTCATTTGGGTAAATACGCTCTGGTTACCGTAGCCAAAGTTAATAATATGAAGGAGCTTGAAACCGAGCTTCTGTTAAAGGGATGCCACTTTTCCGAATTGAGTTCGGGTATGACCAATCAGACGGAGTTGATTTCTTTATTGATATCCCAGGGAAAAACTTTTGTTGAGGGAATAGAACTGGTGTACGAGAAAATAAAAGGTTCTTGTACGATGCTGATTCTTACGGAAGAGGGTTTGATTGCTGCCCGGGATAAATGGGGGCGTACACCTTTGCTTATTGGGAAAAAAGAGGGGGCATATGCGGCTACAAGCGAGCCTTGCAGTTTTCCGAATCTTGATTTTGAACTCGAATATAATGTAGGTCCCGGTGAGGTTGTTTTTCTTACCCCCGACACAATGACGCAGCTTCGTAAACCAAATGAAAAGATGCAGGTTTGTTCCTTCCTATGGGTCTATTATGGTTATCCGGTTTCCGATTACGAAGGAGTGAACGTTGATCATGTTCGCTTTGCAAGCGGAAGGGCCATGGCAAAGAAAGACAATGTGGAGGCCGATTATGTTTCCGGTATTCCTGATTCAGGTATCGGAATGGCTTTGGGATATGCCGAAGGAAAGCAGATTCCTTACCGTCGTGCCATCGTAAAATATACACCTACATGGCCAAGAAGTTTTACTCCATCCAATCAGATGGTACGAAATCTGGTGGCTAGAATGAAACTGATCCCTAACCGCCAGCTTCTTAAAGATAAAAGAGTTGTTTTTTGTGATGATTCGATTGTTCGGGGTACTCAGTTACGCGACAACGTAAATATTCTTTATGGTTACGGAGCTAAAGAGGTCCACATGCGTATCGGATGTCCTCCTATTATGTATTCGTGTCCCTTCCTCGGATTCTCTGCTTCTAAATCGGATCTCGAACTTATTGCCCGCCGAATTGTTAAAGAACTGGAGGGTGATGAAAACAAAGACCTGGATAAATATTCGACTACAGGCAGCGAACAGTATAACAAACTGGTGGAATGTATCCGGGAGAAGCTTAATATAACCACTCTTAAATTCAATACAGTTGAAGATTTAATTGAATCCATCGGCTTGCCTAAAGAGTGCGTTTGTACGCATTGTTACGACGGCTCAAGCTGTTTTTAAATACATATATTATGGGACTAACAGTAACAGACAGATTTTTGAAATACGTAACGTTCGATACAAAATCGAGCGAAGAGACAGGAACAACTCCCAGTACGCCGGGGCAACGGGTTTTTGCCGAAGCATTGGTAAATGAGCTTGAGGCTTTGGGATTGGAAGATATCTCAATTGATGAACATTCGTACGTAATGGCCACATTGCCGTCTAATACGGATAGTGAAGAAACTCCTGTCATCGGTTTTATCGCTCACCTGGATACAAGTCCGGATATGTCCGGCAAAGACGTGAATCCACGTATCGTTTCGTATCAGGGAGGAGATATTATCTTGAATAAAGAGGATAATGTTGTCCTTTCGCCGGCTATGTTTCCGGAGTTGAACGACTACGTAGGACAGGAACTGATTGTTACTGATGGGAAAACATTGCTTGGAGCCGACGATAAAGCCGGAGTGGCAGCCATTATGGGGGCAATGCAATATCTTAAGGAACATCCGGAAATAAAGCACGGAAAGATTCGTATCGGCTTTACTCCGGATGAAGAGATTGGTCAGGGTGCCGATCATTTTGATGTGGCAAAATTTGGTTGCCAATGGGGGTATACCATTGACGGCGGACAAATAGGAGAGCTGGAGTTTGAAAACTTTAATGCTGCCGGAGCTAAAATAATCTTTAAAGGTCTTAATGTTCATCCCGGATATGCGAAGGATAAAATGGTGAATGCCTCTTTGTTGGCTCTTGATTTTGCTTCATGGCTTCCTTCTGCTCAAAGACCTGAGAATACAACCGGTTATGAAGGATTTTTCCATCTCACAAATATGACCGGCTCGGTAGAGGAAGCTACGCTTTCTTACATTGTACGCGATCATGAGAGGAACTTGTTCGAACAGAAGAAGCAGCTCCTACAATTGTTGGTGGACCGTATGAATGGAATGCATCCCGAAAGTACCCGCCTGGAAATACGGGATCAGTATTATAATATGCGTGAAGTAGTGGAGCCTCAAAAGCACATTATCGATATAGCCTTTGAGGCGATGACTGCCGTAGGTGTTAAGCCTTTAGTGAAACCTATACGCGGAGGAACGGATGGAGCTCGTTTATCCTTTATGGGATTACCATGCCCTAACATCTTTGCCGGGGGACTTAACTTCCATGGCAGATATGAATTCCTGCCTGTAAAATCGTTGGAGAAAAGTATGGAAACTATCATTAAAATAACTGAGTTAACCGCTCAGAAATCTTAAATTACATATAACATGAAAACAACGCCATTTACCGATGTGCACATTGCTCTTGGAGCCAAGATGCATGAGTTTGCCGGTTTTAACATGCCTATCGAGTATACCGGAATTATCGACGAACACCTTACCGTTTGTAACGGGGTAGGAGTTTTTGATGTGTCTCACATGGGTGAGTTTTGGGTGAAAGGACCGAAAGCTCTCGAATTTATTCAGGGTATCACATCCAATGATGCTTCCGTTTTGCCCTTGGGCAAAGCACAGTATACCTGTTTCCCAAATGAAACGGGTGGTATAGTAGATGACTTGCTGGTATATCATTATGAGCCCGAAAAATATCTGCTGGTTGTTAATGCCGGAAATATAGCTAAGGATTGGGAGTGGTGTGTATCTCATAATAGCGTGGGAGCAGAATTGGAAAACTCTTCTGATCGTACTGCCCAGCTTGCTATACAGGGACCAAAGGCTACGGAAGTGCTGCAACGGCTTACTTCGGTCGATCTTTCGGCAATTCCTTATTATAGCTTTACAACTGGTGAATTTGCCGGATGTAAGAATGTGATTATTTCGAATACAGGCTATACCGGTGCCGGCGGTTTTGAGCTTTACTTTTACAATGAGGATGGCATGAAGATTTGGAATGCCATATTTGAAGCAGGCAAACCGGAAGGCATTAAACCTATTGGTCTGGGTGCAAGAGATACACTTCGCTTGGAAATGGGATTCTGCCTGTATGGTAACGATCTGGACGATACTACTTCTCCTATTGAAGCTGGACTGGGTTGGATTACCAAGTTTGCAGAAGGTAAAGATTTTACGAACCGGGCTTATCTTGAAAAGCAAAAAACTGAAGGAGTAACCCGCAAGTTGTGTGCTTTTGAATTGTCCGACAAAGGTGTTCCTCGTCACGGATATGAAATAGCTGATGCAAACGATCAGATTATCGGCGTTGTAACATCAGGAACAATGTCGCCTGTTCTTAAATCTGGAATTGGTATGGGATATGTCAAACCTGAGTTCGCTAAAGTGGGTACCGAAATCTTTATTAAAGTTAGAAACAGAAGTCTGAAAGCAACTGTGGTGAAGACTCCGTTCAGAAAGTAATTGAAAGGAATTTGTGAAATTCTTTTATTGTACTTATATATGATTTAATCCTGTATGTTATAGTCAAAGGCGATTCTCTTTGTGGAATCGCCTTTTTGCGTTTTATGCTTTCTCTATATACACATCTTTATTCCTTTTTATTGGAATAAGACTAAAACAGCGTAATCTGCGTTATATCAATTACCATCAACGAATAAATAACAGAGGAATGTCACATTCGGATTTGCAATCGGATACCATCCATTTTCTTAGATTCCCATTGATAGTAGGCGTTGTCTTTATTCACGCCCACCTGTCTTCCGATTTTGTTAATATAACGGCCTCAGATTATCCGGTTTTCTATGTCGTGAATGAATTCGTTTCTAATATTCTAGTCAGAGTATCTGTTCCTCTTTTTTTCTTCTTTTCCGGTTTTCTGTTTTATTATAAAACTGATTTCAATGGCATTACCTATGCTAAAAAGGTAAAGAGCCGGATACAGTCCCTTCTTATACCTTATCTGATATGGAATATATTCCTGTTAGCGCTATACTACTTTGCTCAGAAAATACCAGACATCAATGCCCTGTTTTCTGGAGAAAAAGAACGGATTGCCGATTTCTCTGTGGTTGATTATTTACATGCATTTGGGATTGGCAGCGATTTTCCAATCAATTACCAATTTTGGTTCTTAAGAGATCTTATTATTCTGGTGGTGGCTGCTCTTTTGATTTTCTATTTTATAAGGAGCACTAAAGGTTACGGAATTCTTCTTTTAGGGGTTCTTTGGCTATTTGAAGATAGATTGCCCTATAATCTGTTTCTATTGAGTTCGTTGTTCTTTTTTGGATCAGGAGCTTTTTTTAGCATAAGCAAGACTGATTTTACGCAGGTTTTCGGTAAGATATATTATCCGGTAGTTCTATTATATCCGTTAATGGCAATCTGTGATCTCTTACTGATGGATCAACCATATGCTGTCTACTTACATAAAGCGACTGTTGTTGTTGGAGGAATTTGTTTGATATCGGTTGTATCCATCTGGTTAAAAAGAGGGATGAAAGTAAATAATACACTTTCTTCGGCCAGTTTTTTCGTTTTTGCAATGCATGAGCCCGGCTTAAAACTAATAAAGAAACTTGCTGTTTTACAGCTCCCACATTCGGAGTTGGTGCTATTGTTAATTTATTGGGGTGCTCCTGTTCTTATGATTCTTATTTGTATTGCATTGTACAAAATTTTAAACACCCGATTTCCCGCATGCATGAAAGTCGTGACAGGAAATAGGTCGGGTGTTTAAGATAGCGCTCTTACTTCATTCATTGCCACATATTCTCTTATTAAGAATATCGCTAATTGAAGTAGTCATTATTTTACCGCTTTTTCATTGCTTTCGAAGTATTTCCAGACAATGGCGGAGATGGCTGCTCCTATAAAAGGTGCAACAATGAAAAGCCATAACTGCGTTAATGCGATTCCTCCTCCAACTAAAGCCGGACCTATACTTCGTGCCGGATTTACTGAAGTTCCGGTTATTGGAATACACACAATGTGGATTAAAACCAAAGTAAGTCCGATTGCCAGTCCACCAAATCCTTCGGGGGATTTTTTGCTTGTGGCTCCAAGAACCACTAAAACAAAGATAAAGGTGAATACGGTTTCAGTAATAAAGGCCGGAATGAGATTCCCTTCGGCAAAGCTGTTTGCTCCATAGCCACTTAAGCCCATTCCGGATGAGATTGATAATAGGATAAACGATCCCAATAGTGCTCCGATCACCTGAAAAAGCATGTATAAGACAGCTTCGTTAACTTTTATCCTTCCGGCCAGTAAAACCCCTAAAGTAATGGCTGGATTGATATGACAACCAGATATTCCGCCAATGGCATAAGCCATAGCTACAACAGAGAGCCCGAAGGCAATTGCGACACCAAGTGTTCCAACGCCGCTTCCAACAGCTTCAGCTGCCCCTCCGGCAATTACTGCACTCCCGCATCCCATAAGGACGAGGACCATCGTACCAATCATTTCTGCGATGTACTTTTTCATGTCTTTTTATTTAAAGGTAAAACAAAGAGAAAAAAATAGGATAGAAAAGAAATAGTGTAAAATAGATATGCCCTTCCGGATTATTGGAAGGGCATAAAGTGTGTTGTTACTGAGTCACAGCAAATATACAGCTAGATTTCTTTAGTTGTATTCCCGAAGATAAGATTGTCTTTTTTTTGTATTTGTTTTGTCTAAGAATTAATAGTTGGAGTATTCAGAATGCATAACATTCTGAAGTGGTAAAACTCATCCACGCATGCATCTCTGATTTTGGTTGGGTGCTTATCATCGAAAAAGCTATTCAGTACGAGTCATTCTTTATTAGATTGGATGAAAAAAGATATATCTTTCGAGGCAAAAAGTATATACTTTTTGAACAATTAGTACTAACAAATTGTGCAATATGTTTTACTTGCACCATTTCTAATTTTATTTTGCAAAAAAATCCTTCACATCCTTCACTATTTGATGTAGTGTGCACTTTATCAGATAGATACCGGAGTTGCGGAGGCGAATATCCTTCACTTTTTATCAGATATCTTTCACTTTTTGTTTCACCTGGTAGGATTATCCTTCACCCACGATGCTTTTGGGGATTCATATCTTGTATAAAGAATCGGATAAACTATCCGGATTGTGTATTGCACAATGTTTTTCCGAAAGGACTATTTCATTTAGTTTTGAAACTTCTTTAGCGGACAGCTTAGTCAACAACACCAAAGGTTGTAACAAAATTACATCGGCAAAAATCTTAGACAACTCAGCCTTCTACTTACTTTTAACAATTCTGATACCCAATATCTCAGCCATTCGAATCAGATCTTCTTTGGTGTTTATGAGAAGCATCTGGCTCAATGGTCGTTCTTTGTATATCATATTTATACTTCTAATAATGTGGATGAGTTGCCAAAAAAAGAAAATCAATTATTTAATTATTTTCTGTATTACAGCAGTAAACCGGATGCAACTTCTTCTGCAACAGCATCTCCCTTAAGAGCTTTAAGTATGGATAGTGCAAAATGAAATACAAGTCCGGGACCTTTGCCTGTAATTACATTGCCATCCACTTCAACCGGACCTCCGGACGGAGTGGCTTCAATAAGTTTAGGCTCAAATCCGGGATAACAGGTAACCGATTTGCCCCGTAATAAACCTAAACCGCCTAAAACCAAAGGAGCAGCGCATATGGCCGCGATAACTTTACCCTCTTTGTATTGGTTTATAAGTAATTCTTTCAGTGGAACATGAGCATTCAGGTTTGTCGCTCCGGGCATTCCTCCGGGTAAAATAAATGCATCAAAATCGTTGTAATCCATTTCATTGAATAGAACATCCGATTTCATAGAGATCCCGTGGGCACCTGTAATTGTTTTAGATCCTGTGATAGAAGAAATAGTAACATCAATACCACCCCTGCGTAATACGTCGATCGTACCGATTGCTTCAATCTCCTCAAAGCCTGTGGCTATAAAAACAACTGCTTTTTTCATATTAAATCAAATTATCTAAGTGAATATCGGTAAGTGATACTTCCACTTTGGTTATTACTTCCGGAAATACTATTAAATTTAGCTCTTCTGGCTGCTTCCAGAGCACTTTTTCTCATAGAAGCATTATCAATATTTGTCCCTTTGCCAATTTCTGCAAAAATCACATTTCCTTTCGGGTCTACTGTTATGTTTATAACAATACGGCCTTCTTCTTGTATTGTGTAAGCTGGACGGGGTAAACCACCGGCGCCGATCGAACGGCCATTCAGTGAAAACGAACCATAACCTCCTACACCATCGTTTGCTCCGTGGTCTGAGTTTCCAAAAGGACTTCCCTGATTTCCAGATCCGGTTTCTCCTGAACCCTGACTACTACCAGCGGCACTCCCGGCACCAAAAGCACCGGCAACTTTGTTTTTGATAGCAAGTTCTTTTTGACGTTGGGCATCTGCCAAGCGTTGTTGTTCTAATTTTTCCTTTTGGATGCGATCCTGTTCACGTTTGATGGCTTCCTCTTTCTTCCTTTGTTCTTCCTTTTTCTTTTTTGCTTCTGCAAGAGCAACGCTTTCTTCCACATCCTGAGTAACAAGTTCCTCTTTTGCTGTTTCTACAGCAGGCGTAGGTGGAGGAGGGGGAGTTGTTTCTTCCATAGGCTCCTGCCCGGTATTTAGCGGCTCGAATGTACCGGCGGCCTCGTCAACATTGCCGAAGTTTACCAGTACGCCGCTATCCTCTTCCGGAACTACCGTGCTAAGAATTGTCAGCGATAAAACCAACAATATCAGCAGGTGAAATCCAACGGAACCTAATAGGCTATATAGATCATCTTTATTAAATTTCATACCTTTTTATCTTTGCGGACGGGTAGCAAGCACCATTTTGAATTTATTCGCGTTCGCAATGTTCAGAATTTTTACAATCTCTTTATAAGGAACAGTTTCGTCGGCATACAAGGCCACAAACATCTCAGGTTCCTTCGAATAGCTTTCCTGTAAAAAGGGAGTGATTTCATCGTAACTTACCTGTACTTCCCGTTGATTTCCAAAGGCAACATAATAATTTAATCCCGCGTCGATGGTAAGTCTGGTAAGCGGTTTTGCTGCAGTCTGCTTCTGCGACTGTGGCAACGTGACTTTTATCGCGTTTGGAATTACAACCGTACTTGATATCATAAAGAAAATCAGCAGCAGGAAGATAACATCTGTCATCGACGCCATACTGTAGTTTTCATTTATTTTTGTTCTTCTTTTTAATGCCATGGTTGAATGTTAATTAGCTGGTTCGTTCAACAAGTCCATAAACTCCATGGTACGAGCTTCCATTTTGTTTACAACATTATCTACTTGCGAAACCAGGTAGTTGTAAGCAAATAAAGCTATAATACCAACAACCAATCCTCCAACAGTAGTAACCAGGGCTTCATAAATACCTCCTGAAAGCAGAGATACATCTACGTTCGTACCAGCATTAGCCATATCGAAAAAGGCTCGTACCATACCTGTAACAGTACCTAAAAATCCTAACATAGGGGCTCCGGCAGCAGTAGTCGCTATTAAAGGAAACCCTTTCTCAAGTTTGGCGATCTCCAGATTACCAACGTTTTCAATCGCTACAAGTACGTCGTTCATAGGACGGCCCAGGCGGCTTATGCCTTTCTCAATCATCCGTGCTGAAGGTGTATTCATGCTTCTGCATAACTTTAAGGCAGAATCTACTTTACCTTCATGTATATAGTCTTTAATACGATTCATAAAAGTTTCATCCTCTTTTCCGGCGCGGCGGATAACCATTAGCCGTTGGATAAAAATATATGTGGCAATTAATGATAGTACCAATAGTACGATCATAATCCATCCCCCTTTAATAGCAAGGTCTATGATGTTGATTTGTGCTTCTGTTGGAACAGTTACACCTGTTAGATCAGGCATTTGTTCTGCGGTTTGAGAGGCTACTGATTGTAATGAAAGTAAGATGCTCATGTGTTTCTACTTTATGGTTTAGTAATAATTAAAAGTCCTATTGCTGTAAACAGGCTTTGTAAAGAGAAATTGTTTGTTGCAATCCAAAATAAAGGGCATCGCAGATAAGTGCATGCCCGATGGACACTTCTTCTATCCAGGGAATACATTTGCTGAAGTATGCCAGATTTTCAAGGCTTAAGTCATGACCTGCATTAACTCCCAATCCCAATCCTTTGGCATATTGAGCCGCTTCAATAAACGGAGCGATAGCATTTTCTTTATTTATCGGATAGTTTGTAGCATAAGGCTCAGTATATAATTCGATCCTGTCGGCTCCTGTTTTAGCAGCAAACGAGATATTTTCAAGATCAGTCCCTACAAAGATTGAAGTGCGGATGCCATTCGAATTAAATGTATCTGCAAGTTCGCTAAGAAGTTCAAAATTGGATTTTACATCCCATCCGGCATTCGATGTAATTGCATCCGGACTGTCCGGAACCAACGTAACTTGCGTTGGTTTTACCTTAAGAACGAGGTCAACGAATTTTTCGCAGGGGTATCCTTCAATATTAAACTCTGTTTTAATAAGAGGCTTTAGTCCGTATACATCCGAGTATCGTATATGTCGTTCGTCCGGACGAGGATGGACTGTGATGCCTTGTGCCCCAAATTTCTCGCAGTCCTGAGCAACTGTTAGTATATTGGGCATATTACCTCCACGTGCATTACGAATGGTGGCAACCTTATTAATATTTACACTTAAATTTGTCATTGTTTGTATATTCTTCTTCTTACTTTCGCTACATTTGCAAAAAGTTCCTGCAAATTTAATAGTATTTAGGGAATTAACAGAACAATGTTGGTAAAAGATTTCTTAACAAAAGACATTCCCGTGTTAAAAAGTTTTGATACGGTTGAATATGGATTAGGATTAATGGATGACTTTAAAATCAAGCATCTTCCTCTCACGGAGGATGGTTTGTATCGTTGTCTGGTATCCGAAAAAGAATTGTTATCTCTAACCGGTAGTAATTCTACGGTTGGAGAGGCAGTCGTTTTTGCACCATCAGTAACGGAAAACGGCCATTTGCTTGAGGCCTTGTCTCTTGTTGCAAGATATAGATTGAGCTTTTTACCGGTGATATCTCAGACTGGCGAATATATGGGCGGACTCACTGCCGATCGTCTGTTAAATGCATTGTCTGATACAACGCATGCTGAATCAGAAGGAAGTATCGTTATGCTGGAGATGCTCCCGCAGGATTATTCACTTTCAGATATTGCCCGTGTCATAGAATCAAATCATGCCCATGTATTGAGCTTGCTATCCCATATGGATAGTATTACGGGAAGACTTATCATCTCAATTAAAATAGATTTGGAAGATGCTTCTCCTGTTATACGTAGTTTCGAACGATTCAACTACACTGTTCTCTTTTATTTTATGAAAAAAGGTATGGTCGACGATTTACTTGAGCAGCGAATGAGCGAATTAATGTACTACATCAACATGTAATTATCACCCTATGAAAGTTGGCGTATTTGGGAGCGAATATCAGGAAGAAAAGCAAAATGTGATTAAGCGGCTTTTTGAGAAACTGATCGAAAAGGAGGCGGAAATTTATGTGGATTATCGTTTTCATATCTTTCTGACGGATGTTTTGAATTACAGTCCGCCCATTAAGGGTGAGTTGTTTGATGATGATTTCGACCTGGATGTAGCATTGAGTGTAGGGGGAGACGGAACATTCCTACGTACGGCGGCCCGTGTAAATAAGCAGGATATACCCATTTTAGGGATTAATACCGGGCGGTTAGGCTTTTTGGCCGATGTATCTAATAATGAATTGGAAGATACCTTGGAAGAGCTTTTTAAAAACTATTATAAAATTGAAGAGCGAACCTTGTTACGGCTTCATACAGAAGAAAGGGCATACCGGGGTTATAATTACGCATTAAATGAAATTGCCATCTTGAAGAGAGATACCTCTTCAATGATTACGATCCATACCTCATTGAATAATGAGTATCTTGCTTCTTATGAAGCAGACGGACTTGTAATTGCTACTCCAACAGGTTCTACGGCTTATTCCATGAGTGTAAACGGACCAATAATCATTCCTCAAAGTAACAGCATGGTTTTAAGTCCGGTTGCTCCCCATAGTCTTAATGTGAGGCCATTGGTAATACCAGATACTTATGTTATAACCTTAGGGGTTGAGAGCAGAAGTAAGAATTTCCTTATAGCCTTGGATGGCAGGTCGGAAGTTTTTCCTACAGGCATCGAATTAATTATAAGCAAAGCCGACTATACAACGAAGGTTATCAAACGATACAACCATACATTCTATAAAACCCTGCGTGATAAATTAATGTGGGGAGCAGATGTCAGGATGAAATAAAAAAAGGGAAGTGTTGATGCACCTCCCTTTTTTAGTATAAATTCTGTTCTGATAATTAAAGAACATTGATTTCTTTCAATACATCGTTTGTTTTGCGTACAGCATCTGCACTGGCAACGAACAATGCTTTTTCGGCTGCATTAAGTTCTACTTCAACGATTTTTTCAACACCATTGCGACCAATGATTGTTGGAACACCGATACAGATGTCGTTTTGACCATATTCGCCTTCAAGAGCAACACAAGAAGGAATAAGTTTCTTCTGGTTTTTGATGATTGATTCAACAACGAAAGCACCAGCAGCACCCGGAGCATACCATGCAGATGTACCCAATAAACCAGTCAGTGTAGCACCACCTACCATTGTAGCTTTAACTACCTTTTCTAATTCTTCGGCACTCAACAATTCGCTTACAGGAATACCTTTGTAAGTAGCAAGGCGAGCCAAAGGAATCATAGTAGTATCACCGTGACCACCAATTACCATACCTTCAACTTCGTTTGCATTGCAACCTAAAGCCTGAGACAGATAATATTTGAAACGAGAGCTATCCAAAGCACCACCCATACCGATGATACGGTTTTTAGGAATACCTAACGACTTAAGAGATAGATACGTCATTGTGTCCATAGGGTTAGAAATAACCACGATGATGGCATTTGGAGAATATGTAAGAACGTTGGTAGCTACGCTTTTAACAATGCCTGCGTTAACGCCGATCAACTCTTCGCGAGTCATACCAGGCTTACGTGGAATACCAGATGTGATAACCACAACGTCTGAATTGGCTGTTTGAGCATAGTCGTTTGTGCAACCTACTACTGTTGAATCGAAACCAAGCAATTGAGCAGTCTGCATCATATCCATTGCCTTACCTTCTGAAACGCCTTCTTTTACATCAAGCATTACAATTTCATCAGCTACTTCATTGAATGCAAGAACATTTGCGCATGTAGCACCTACGTTACCGGCGCCAACAACTGTTACTTTAGACATAATAAATAATTTTTATTGTTTTACGAAATAAAATCCATCTCTATTTGAACCGACACAAAGTTACAATCTCTTTGTGAATTAAAGAAATATTTCCATATATATTTCTGCTCCAAACTTCATAAAAAATATGAACCCCAAACAGAATTATTATTCAACGTGCAACACTAAACCTTTAAGATATTCACCTTCGGGATGATAGATGTTTATAGGATGGTCGGCTGGTTGAGTAAGCTGATGCAATATCCGTACGTTACGGCCCGATTGAGCTGCCGCACTGAATACAGCCAAACGGAAATTCTCTTTGCTTACAACCTGAGAGCAGGAGAAGGTAAAGATGATACCGCCTGGTTTGATTTTCTCAAAGGCAATCGCATTAAGTTTTCTGTATCCTTGCAGAGCGTTACGTAAAACATCCTTATGTTTTGCGAAAGCTGGAGGGTCCAGAATGATCAAGTCGTAATTGCTGCCCATTTTTTCCAAATATTTGAAGGCATCTTCGGCATAAGCCTCGTGCCGGGGATCATTTGGGAAATTAGCCTCCACATTTTTATTTGTTAAAGCAATAGCTCTGGCCGAACTGTCTACCGAGTGAACCACTTTTGCACCGCCCCGCATGGCATAAAAAGAAAAGCCTCCGGTGTAACAGAACATGTTAAGCACAGATCTGTCTTTCGCATATTGTTGTAACAACGTACGATTTTCACGTTGGTCTACAAAGAAGCCTGTTTTCTGCCCCTTAAGCCAGTCAACATAAAACTTCAATCCGTTTTCGACGGCTATTTCTTCAATTTCGCCGCCATATAAATAACCATCCTCTGTTCCCAGGTTTGCCTTGAAAGGTAAGGTGGATTCGGATTTGTAATAAACATTACGTAAGCTTTCTCCCATTACCTTTTTCAGAGCTTCCACTATGATTGATCTGGCATGATGCATTCCAACGGAATGCGCTTGTACTACAGCTGTATGAGCGTAAACATCAATTACCAATCCGGGCAGATTATCCCCTTCTCCATGAATCAAACGATACGTGTTGTTGTAATCAGTACCAGCCAAACCTAATGATTTCCGAATGGAATAAGCTACTTCAATCCGCTCTACCCAGAAATGGATGTCGATAGGTATTTGCTTGAAAGAGAGTATGCGTACGGCAATGCTACCTATCTGGTAGTGCCCCAATGCCAGAAACTGGTTGTTTGATCCAAAAATCTCTACGATGTCTCCTTCGGCAGGTTTTCCCTGGATGGATTGTATCGCGCCCGAGAATACCCACGGATGAAAACGTAACAACGATTCTTCCTTTTTGGGTTTGAGAATAACTTTGCAATAGTTCATTTATAATGCTTTCAATTGTTTGTAAATTTTAAGGCAGGCCCAGGCGTCCAATGAAGCGTACTTCTTTTGCCCTTCAGACAAAATATCTGCTTCCCAATTACTGAGACGTTGACCCTTTGATATTTTTTTATTGAAAATGATTGCATAAATCTTTTGCAGGCTCGCATCTTTTATGCCATACTTTCCAACGTAATTTTGCAGATCCAGAAATCCTTTTGGTTCAAGTTTGCTCCGTTTCTGAATAGCATTAAAGTCATCTCTTAGTGAAAGTCCGATTTTTTGAATGGACGCATCAGATAAAAAATGTTCCAACGCCTCTGGGATTCCAATATGATTTAGCCTGAAAAGAAAACAGGTATCTTCCGTTGATATTTGCATCAGGGATATTTTATTAGATTGCCCTTTTCTAAAATTTGGTCTGGTCTCCGTATCAAAACCAACTTCCTTGAATGTAGAGAGATAAGATATTGCTTTTTCAGTATCCCTTTCCGTATCTACAACAATCACCCTGCCAGGAAATTCCTCGATGGGTAACAGAGACAAATCTTCTTTATTTATGGTTTGTAAAAAATCCATCATACCTCCTCGTTGATCGCTAAATTAGTCTCCTCGTCATATCTGATAGCATGTAATGCCTTCAGAGCGTTTAATAATTGCTGACCCCAAAACTTCTGAAAGTTTTCGCGACATAATCCAACAGCTTCAGCCATTACCTCCTCATTCCCTTGCCTGAAAACCGATACGAAATTACCTGTATCCTGGTATACATCTGCAAGATTCTCTGAAATGAATGCCGCAACCGGGGTGTCACTATATTGCATGTCCGGATGAAAGGTTTCCAGATAGGTATCACTTTCGCCTAGTAGCGTCGCAATTTGGTTACGTACCAATTCGTACATATCCTCAGTAACTGTAAATTCGGGTTCAATCTCCTCTGTTTCTTCAATTTCAGGTAAAAGTGAAGCTTTAATATAGAGCAGAGGCAATAATTTGGTTGCCTTGTCTGTAAATTCAAAACTGGATAATTTACCTGCAGATTCAACAAAAGAACAGAACTCAAGTGCAACTGTTACAAATTCAATGGTATTCCTGTTATAAACAGGACTGTTTTCGTTCTCCATACGCTCTTGTTCGTTCAACGTCTAAATATAATTTGCAAAAATAGGAAATAATTATTTCCCTATCACACTTTGTTTTTATTACTTTTGCATTGTGAGATAAAATAGATCTCTTAATTTAGAATTTTATGGCAAAAAAGAGCAATACGAAGCAAACAACTGTTACACCTGGTTTCTTTACTTTACTAAAGGAGTTCTTTACCAATGAACGTACCCGTTTTATAAGCGGGCTGATTATATCCTTTGTTACAGTATATGTAGGCCTTTCACTTATATCCTTTTTCTTTACAGGAGGGATTGATCAAAGTAAAATTGACAATGTACCATTGGGGGATTTAGTGTTGAACAAGGGTTCTGTTTCAAACTGGACGGGGGTGAGAGGTGCGTATTTAGCTGATTTACTAATGAATCGCTGGTTTGGAATCTCCTCTTTTGTCATTTTATTCTTTTTAGGATCCTTGGGAGCCAAGCTGATGAATCTAAACAATGTATCGTTACTAAGACGTTTTATATTCAGTGCTACGTTATTGATCTGGGGATCTCTGTTTTTTGCTTTTGTCTTTTTAAAAGGATATGAAGACACTTTTATTTATCTGGGGGGGCAACACGGATATTACCTTTCCGAAAAAATGATTAACAATATAGGGGTACCCGGGACTTTCCTTTTTATTTTGGGAACCTTTCTTATTATAGCTGTCTTTTGCAGCAAGAGGACAATTCCATTTCTTCAGAAATTATTCTCGTTCTCTTGGTTCAGAGAACGATTTGATAGAAAGAAAACTTCTATGTCTGGAACAGTGGAAGAAGAATCCGGAGACTTAATTGCCGAATTTGATACGGAGAAGGAGTTGGAGGAGGCCGAATCTCAATTTGAAAACAAAGCTCCTGCCGAAAAAACTGTTCGTCTTACCTATGCAGACGCGATTGAAGAAGATTCCTTCGAGATTAATGTACCTCAGGGAGAGGAGGTTTACGAGAGTTTTGCAGAACCTGTCCGGCCGTCGGAAGTGGTAGATGATGTGTTATTTACCATAGATGTTCCTACTGGAGACGACGACGTGTATGATGGCTCGTCAATGGGAGAGTACGATCCTAAACTTGATCTTTCGCAATACCGGTACCCGACTACCGACTTACTAAAAAAATACGATGTTGGAGATCATCAGGTGGATATGGAAGAGCAAAAAGCAAACCAGACACGTATTAAAACAACGCTTGAGAACTTTGGTATCAACATTGCCTCAATTAAAGCGACTGTAGGACCTACGCTTACGCTGTATGAAGTAATTCCCGAAGCAGGTGTCCGTATTTCCAAAATCAGAAATCTGGAAGATGATATTGCATTAAGTTTGTCGGCCTTAGGGATCCGTATCATTGCTCCCATGCCAGGGAAAGGAACTATTGGTATTGAAGTGCCTAATAAAGATCCTCAGATTGTATCTATGCAATCTGTCATTGCATCCCGCAAGTTCCAGGAGTGCAAATACGATCTACCGGTTGCATTAGGTAAGACTATCACCAACGAAATTTACATGTTCGATCTTTGTAAAATGCCTCACCTTCTGGTTGCCGGGGCCACCGGACAAGGTAAATCTGTTGGTCTGAATGCTATTATCACGTCATTGCTTTATAAGAAACATCCTTCAGAATTGAAGTTTGTCCTGGTCGATCCCAAAATGGTTGAATTTAGTATCTATTCTGAGATCGAGCGGCATTATCTGGCCAAGTTGCCTGATGCTGATAAGGCCATCATCACCGATTTTACGAAGGTGATCCAGACATTGAATTCGCTTTGTAAAGAGATGGACGACCGGTACGATCTGTTGATGAAAGCCCATACCCGAAACATAAAGGAGTACAATGAAAAATTTATTAAAAGACGCCTGAATCCGGAAAAGGGGCATAAATACATGCCTTATATTGTGGTGATTATAGACGAGTTTGGAGATTTGATCATGACTGCAGGAAAAGAAATAGAACTTCCTATTGCACGTATTGCTCAGAAAGCCAGAGCTGTAGGTATTCATATGGTGATTGCCACCCAGCGTCCTTCAACCAATATTATCACCGGAACCATTAAAGCGAACTTCCCGGCACGTTTAGCTTTCAGGGTATCCTCTATGATTGACTCGCGTACCATTTTAGATTCGCCGGGTGCTAATCAGCTTATTGGACGAGGTGACCTTCTTTTCTCGCAGGGTAACGACATGATTCGAGTTCAGTGTGCGTTTGTAGATACCCCCGAAGTTGAACAAGTAGCCTCATTTATCGGTTCACAACAAGGATATCCCACGGCATTCCAGTTACCCGAATACGTTGGTGAAAATGATGGAGATAAAATGCCCGGAGCCGTTGACTTGTCAGATCGTGATCCTCTGTTTGATGAAGCTGCCCGTTTGTTGGTTATTCAGCAACAAGGATCTACCTCTCTAATCCAGCGTAAGTTTGCCATTGGCTACAATCGCGCCGGTCGTTTGATGGATCAGCTCGAAGCCGCAGGGATTGTGGGCCCGTTTGAAGGAAGTAAAGCCAGACAAGTACTGATACAAGATGAATATAATTTAGAACGTCTTTTAAATTCACTTAAATAGACAGAAAATATGAAGATGAATAATAAAAAACAGATGGGACGAATCGCATTATTTGTTATAGCTTTGCTATTGGGTTTGTCGGGTGCTGTTTTTGCTCAGCAAGCAGAAGCCGTTTTAGATAAAGCGTCTCAGAAATACAAAGAATCAAACGGTATATCTGCCGTGTTTAATTTGCAGATTCGTTCTAAAGCGAATCAGAAAGCAGAGGTGATAGAGGGTAGCATACAGATGAAAGGTGATAAATTCACCTTAAAGACTCCTCAATCCTATACATGGTATGATGGAGCAACTCAATGGGTGTATATGGAGCAAACCGAAGAGGTAAATGTCAGTAAGCCGGAAGGCGACGAATTACAGTTTACCAATCCGGTTGTATTACTTAATACATACAAAAAAGGATTTACAGCCAAACACAAAGGCGAAAGTACCAATCAAAGCGGTAAGAAGGTATTTGATATTACGCTTGTTCCAAAGAACAGAAAAAGCGATATCAGTAAAATCGATCTGAGGATTGATAAAATAACCAATTTTCCTGCATCCATAACAGTTACTAATAAAAACGGAGTAAGCAATACTATTCTTATTAGTAAATTGGTAACGGGAGTAAACCAATCTGCATCCGTATTTGTTTTCGATCAGAGAAAGTTTCCAAATGCAGAAATTATCGATCTTAGATAAAACATAACATAAATAATATTTGAATATGAGTGATACTGTAAACGAAAAAGTACGTTGCCTGATTATCGGATCAGGACCTGCGGGTTACACTGCGGCAATCTATGCGTCCAGAGCAAATCTTTCACCTGTCCTATATGAAGGAATTCAACCGGGAGGACAGCTTACAACGACAACCGAAGTAGAAAACTTCCCCGGTTATCCTGAAGGAATCACCGGTCCGGAATTAATGGAAGATCTTAAAAAACAGGCCGTTCGCTTTGGGACAGATGTTCGTTATGGACACGCAACAGCTACCGATTTGTCGGCTGCCCCATATAAAGTAACCATTGATGGTGAAAAAGTGATAGAGGCCGAAACAATCATTATTTCAACAGGAGCTACAGCCAAATACCTGGGATTGCCGGACGAGCAGAAATATGCAGGTATGGGAGTATCTGCTTGTGCTACATGTGACGGATTCTTTTATCGTAAAAAAACGGTAGCAGTAGTTGGGGGAGGAGATACCGCTTGTGAAGAAGCGCTTTACCTCGCAGGATTAGCTAAACATGTTTATCTGATTGTCCGTAAACCCTTCCTACGTGCATCAAAAGTAATGCAGGAGCGTGTTTTCAAGGCCGAAAACATTACCGTATTGTTCGAACATAATACCCTTGGGCTATTTGGCGAAAACGGAGTTGAAGGAGCACATCTGGTTAAAAGAATGGGGGAAGCAGACGAAGAAAAAGTCGACATCGCCATTGATGGTTTCTTCCTTGCAATAGGACACACGCCTAATTCAGATATTTTTAAACCCTGGATTGAAACAGATTCTGTAGGATATATTAAAACAATTCCTGATACACCTCGTACAAATGTTCCGGGAGTGTTTGCTGCCGGCGATGTGGCCGATCCCCATTACCGCCAGGCTATTACCGCTGCCGGAAGTGGTTGTAAGGCCGCTATGGAAGCCGAACGTTATCTTTCAGAACTTGGTAAGTAAAATTTTATTATGGGAGACTGCCTGAAACAGTCTCCCTCTCTTTTATATAAATACTTAAATCTCAAAAGTACCATGAAAATTAAAAATTTCTTTCTCATTCTTCTTTGTTTATCCCTTGGTCTTTCTGCCGGGGCAAAAAATAAAACAAAAGTAATTGCACACAGGGGGTATTGGAAAATTGAAGGCTCGGCTCAGAACTCGATTAAATCTCTTGAAGAGGCTGATCGTATTGAGGTGTACGGCTCTGAATTTGATGTCCACCTTACAGCCGATAATGAGGCAATTGTGTTTCACGACAATAAAGTAAACGATATCAAAGTTCAGGAAGTAAATTACGACAAGCTGAAAGATATTCAACTTGCCAATGGCGAAAAGATCCCCACTTTAGATCAATATTTGCAAAAAGGTAAAAAATTAAAGAAAGCGAAGCTGATATTTGAATTAAAGTCTCACGCCACACCTCAGCGAGACAGAGAGGCTGCTGCTTTCATATTAAACAAAATCAAAGAATACAAGCTCCAGAAGAAGACAGAATACATCGCCTTTAGTCTGGAAGCAGCCAAAGAGATCATTCGTTTGGATAAAAAGGCAAAAGTATCCTATCTTAACGGCGAACTTTCCCCAAAAGAATTGAAATCGTTAGGATTTGCAGGTCTTGATTATAATTACAATGTAATTAAGAAACACCCGGAATGGGTTAAGGAGGCTAAAGATTTAGACCTGACAGTTAATGTGTGGACAGTCAATACGGCTGAGCAAATGCAGGAAATGATTGCTCTTGGAGTCGATTATATTACGACAGACTATCCCGAGTTACTTCAACAAGAGTTGAAAAAATAAAAACAATAATCCCCGTCTGCAGAAAAATAGACGGGGATTATTGTTTTTATGAATCAGGATTCAAGCTTCTCTACATACAGCTGGCTATTCTCAAAACGTATCACCTTCACATTTGTCCCTTTCTCAATAAATCCCGATTCTGAAACCGCATCAAATTGAGCATTATCAATTTCAATTTTCCCCGAAGGCCGCAGAACGGTTGTGGTCTTTCCTGTTTTACCAATAAAAGCATTTAATTCGGGTGTAGACAGTGACTGTTCCAGATCGGTTGCAAGAGCTACATTCTTCAATAATCCCTTTTCCCCTATCTTATTTGAAAGCCAAATCATTAAAACAAAACTGCCTCCAATCCCCATTAGAACTGTAAGCACAGCCTTCCCCGAGTCGGTACCACTTATACCTCTAAAGTCGAAATCTGTGTTGTTAAGCAAGCTGAGCGTAAGTCCCCCAACAATAAATACAATTCCGGTAATACCGGTTACTCCAAACCCCGGAATAATAAAAAGTTCCACCGCAATTAATATCAGTCCGGCTACGAAGACCAATATTTCCCAATTTTGAGCCAAACCGTCAATATAAAGAGGGGCAAAATAAAGAATAGCACCGGTAACTGCTGCAGCCAATGGGAAACCGATGCCCGGTGATTGCATTTCGAAATAGATACCACCGATGATGCACATTATCAATAAGGATTGTATAAAAGGATTCATTAAAAACCCTTTAATTTTATCAGCAAAAGAGGGTTTATACGTTTTTAATTCGTAGTTCTTGTATCCCAGATAAGAGGTGACGACTTCGTCTACCGATTCGGCAATCCCATCACAATACCCCCAGGTAACTGCCTCATCAGCTGTGAATGTAAGTACCTTTCCGCTGTCAATCAAATTAGGGATTGCTATTCGGTCGTCCACCATCGCCTCGGCAATACGAGGATCTCTTTTCCACTTATAGATTGTATCGTTTCCTTGTACTATTGTATCTTTTCCGTGAGCTTCGGCTGTCGACCTGATCATCGACCGCATATAAGACTGATATTTGTCCGGCAGAGCTTCACCTGTCTGATTAACTACTGTAGCCGCACCTATATTTGCCCCTTTTCGCATATATATCTTTTTACAAGCAATTGAGATCAGAGCACCTGCCGAAGCAGCATTGTTATCAATAAAAACATGCACAGGAACCTTGCTGTATAGGATTGCGGTCCGCATGGAATCGGCGGCTTCAAGAAGTCCGCCGTATGTATTCATGTGGATGATTACAGCCCGAGCGTTCAGCTGGTTTGCTTCAGTCAATCCTTTACTTAAATAAATTCTTGCAGCATTATCTATTTCCTTATTTATATTAATAGTGTAGATAAGCGGAATGTTTTTATTTTGCGCATTTAGAAGAAATAGCGGAGCAATCAATCCTGCCAGCAAAAGCGAAAGGAATGTTTTCATATTGATATTGTTTGATTAATTCGTTACAACTGCTGTAAAGTTACATTAATTTCTTAAGTTGTGATTTTTATTATTAATTTTTCTCAAACAATTGTTTAATTAAAAAATAATACATATATTTGTCAAAACTCCTAACGAGGGGTAAAGGATTAATTAACCGATGTTTAACTTTATATACGTGTGGTATGAACGCATTGCAATTTCAGAAAAAATTATTGGGCATGCAGGAAAACATGATGAATTTTGCTTTAATGCTCACAGCGAACAGGGACGACGCGCAGGATTTGATGCAGGATACAACACTAAAGGTGTTGGACAATCAGGAGAAGTTTGTTGACAATATAAACTTTAAAGGATGGGTTCTGACAGTAATGCGAAATATATTTATTAACAACTATCATAAAATAGTACGAACACAAACGGTCGTTGATCAGGGAGTGGACCTCTATAATTTGAATGTAGTTAATGATTCAGGTTTTGATTCACCGGATGGTGCATATCAGATTCAGGAAATAACGAAAGCAATCAATAGCTTGAATAATGAGTTGAAGGTGCCTTTCTCTATGTTCCTAAGTGGTTATAAATACAACGAGATAGCCGACAAACTGGGAGTTCCACTTGGAACTGTAAAAAGTCGGATTTTCTTTGCAAGACAAGAGCTACAAAAGGAACTTAAGGACTTCAGACAAGGATAATTATTTGAATAAAAAGAGATTACATAAAGTAATCTCTTTTTTTTATTATTGTGATTTCCAAATTCTAATCCATTTTTCTCTTTACATTTTTCGTTGCCTTCATTGATTAATCATTGATATGATTAAATAAACATGTTATACAAAATTGTTTTATAACATATATTTGCAAAAACTGCTAATTATCCTTGATTTATGTAAAAAACTGCGCTAGAATGAAAAAAATAATTAAAATAATTTTGTGCGAACTAATTTTAATTATATACATTTGCGAAGTGCTCAAGAGTGAGCCTATTAATTAATGTTAACCTATTTTTTAGTTATGATGAACAAACAGTTAGCTTTTGTTAAAAGCGGGCTTGGTTTGGCGCTCTGCTTTTTGCTAGTGGGTGCGGGTAATACACCTCCTTTGTATGCCGCCAACACTGAAGTGTCAGTAAACCAACAAGCTAGAACAGTTACCGGTACGGTAAAAGACGCTAAAGGAGAAACTCTTTTAGGCGTGAACGTTGTGGTGAAGGGGACGACCAATGGTACCATTACAGACCTTGATGGTAAGTATTCTCTCGAGGTTCCCTCGAACGCTATTCTTGAATTTTCTTATATCGGTTATGTTACCCAGGCAGTTCCTGTTACGGGTAGGGTAATGGATATTGTAATGAAGGAAGATGCCAGAAATCTGGACGAAGTTGTTGTTGTAGGTTACGGAACGCAGGCCAAGAAAGACATTACCGGATCTGTGGCTGTAGTGGACACTAAAGACCTTCTAGCATCCAGTGGATCTTCTGCTACTCAACAGCTTCAGGGAAAAGCTGCCGGTGTTTATATCGGACAGAACGGTTCTCCCGGTGCTTCCACCATGGTACGTATTCGTGGTATCAACACTGTAAACGATAACGGACCTCTATATGTTATCGACGGAGTATCAACTCGTAACCAGAACCTGAGCAGTTTAAACCCGAATGATATTGAAAGTATGCAGGTGTTGAAAGACGCATCAGCAGCTGCTATTTATGGTGCCCAGGCTGCCAATGGTGTAATTTTGATTACAACCAAAAAAGGAACACAGTCTGGTCAACCTAAACTAACTTATGATGGTTACTTTGGAATCCAAAAAACCGGAAAGAAATACGATGTATTAAACTCAACAGATCGCTTGAACCTTGAATGGGAAGCTAAAGCAAACAATTATGCCATCAACGGCGTTAATAAATTGCCTTCACACGTTCAGTTTGGAACAGGAGCAAAGCCTGTAATTCCGAATTATCTAACACAAGCAGGTGCCGGAGGTAGTCAGAATATTGATCCTAATACTTATAGCTATCCTGGCAATACTATGGTACCATTCTCTAATACAGATTGGTGGGACGAAGTTGACCGTGTAGCACCAATGCAGAACCACCAAGTTGGCTTATCAGGAGGTACAGACAAAGGCCAGTATAACTTAAGTGCCAACTACTTCGATCAGAGAGGTACTGTAATCGAATCCTATTATACAAGATATCAGGTTCGTGCCAACTCTTCATTCAATGTACGTCCCTGGTTGCGTTTTGGAGAAAACCTGACCTATGCATGGACTAAAGATCAGGGACTTACAAGTTCAGGAGCAGAGGACAATCCTTACTCTTGGACATATCGTGCCTCTCCTTACGTTCCTGTATATGATATCGCTGGAAATTTTGCAGGATCTAAGATTGCAGGTACCGGTAACTTCCAGAACGTGGTAGCTCAACAGAAACGTAATGTTGACAATTATTACACCAATTCACGTATATTTGGTAACTTGTGGGGAGAAATAGACTTTATGAAAGGTCTTACTTTCAGAACCAACTTTGGTATGGACTACACAAGTGCTTATCAATATCGTATGAGCAAAAAGAATCTTGAATTCTCTGAAACCCGTGGAACAAACGACCTGTTTGAACAATCAACATTCAACTTCCGTTGGGTATGGACCAATACATTGGCCTTTGATACAAAATTTGGAGAAGATCATTCCTTGAAAGTATTATTAGGTACAGAAGCTATCCGCGATGGATTAGGCCGTGGTTTAAGTGGTCAGCGTTACGGTTATTTGTACGAAAATAATACAGACACTTGGGTGTTATCAATGGGTGTTAATGACTTGACTCGTGTTAACAATTCATGGTATAATGGAGAGTTTGCATTGTTTGGAATGTTTGGTCGTGCCGATTACGCATACCAGGATAAATATTTAGCAACAGTGATAGTTCGCCGAGACGGTGTTTCCCGTTTCTCTAAATCAAATCGTTACGGAACATTCCCATCTGTATCTTTAGGATGGCGTATTTCTGAAGAAGATTTCATGGAAAGCACACAAGATTGGTTGGACGACTTGAAACTTCGTGTTGGTTATGGACAGACAGGTAATGCTGAAGTTCCTCGTGCTACGAACTTTGCCTACGAATTCTCTACTGAACCAACAACTACCGGTTACGACTTAGGAGGTACCAATGGTACAACTTATACAGGATATAAATTGAACAGATTTGGTAACGAAGATACCAAATGGGAGTCAACCGATATGTTTAACGTAGGTTTGGATGCTACATTCCTGAATGGTAAATTTACTGCAGGTGTTGAATGGTACACCAAAAAGACATCAGATATGTTGGTACAGGCCTCTTATTCTGCTTTGGCGGGTGAAGCTGCAAAGCCTTACATCAACTTTGGTGATATGAAAAATAAAGGATTTGATGTAACCTTTAACTATAGAGATAATGCTGGTGATTGGAGTTGGGATTTAGGCTTGAACCTATCTCATTATAAAAACGAAGTTGTTCGTTTGGCCGAGGCCGACGATGCCTCTTTCTGGGGAGCAGGAGTACGTATTAGTGGTAATGCAACGCGTACAACCAAAGGTCATCCAATTTCAGAATTCTACGGATATAAAGTGGTAGGTTTCTATGAAAGCGAAGCTGATTTAGCAGCTTCTCCTGTACCTCTGGGTGTTGCAGACAGAGCTTCCATTAAGCCGAATGCATGGATTGGTAAATTTAAATTTGCTGATGTTAACAACGACGGTAAAGTAACTACAGACGACCGTACCTTTATTGGTTCACCTCATCCTGATTTGATTGCTGGTTTGAATGCAACAGTTACGTATAAGAATTTCGACTTTACGATGTTCTGGTATTCAACTATTGGTAACGATTTATTTAATAACAATAAATATTTTACTGATTTCTGGTTGTTTGAAGGAAACCGTTCCACAACTATGCGCGATAAATCATGGAAGGCTGGAGCAGACAATAGTAAGGCTGTACTACCTGTTCTTGATTATGGTGATAGTTATTCCGGAACAAACTCCAACTCATATTATGTAGAGGATGCTTCTTTCTTAAGATTGAAAAATGTTGTTTTGGGTTACACATTCCCAAAAGCCATGTTGCAAAAAGCTACAATATCTAATTTAAGAGTGTATTTGCAGGCAGAAAATATTCTGACAATCACAGGTTATTCTGGTCTGGATCCTGAATATACCAATGCAAGCTTAAACGCAGATAGTGGTAACGACCTTCGCAGAGGAGTTGATATGGGAGGTTGGCCGTCAACCATGCGTTTCTTATTCGGTGTAAATTTCGCATTTTAAGGAACGTTTAAATCTAATTAATTATTTTAAATCAAAGAATTATGAAACATAATCTTATAGCAATATTTGGTTTTGCTACTTTATTAACCTTCGGCTCTTGTGGTGAAGATTTTCTTTACAAGGCTCCACAGGGTAGTATCGACCAGAATGCTTTGCAAAATGCAACAGGTGTGGAGTTGGTTGTTGCGAATGCGTATGCCAATTTAACTGAAAATGGATGGGGAGCAACTCCTTTTAACTGGACATTCGGTGGTATGTACGGTGGTGATGCTAATAAGGGTTCCGACCCGGGCGACCAGTCCGTATTGAACGAAATGGAGATGTATAATACGGCATCTACCAATGGTTATCTCAATGAAAAATGGGTGTGGACGTACAAAGGTTCAAAGCGAGTTTCAATCGCAATGCAGATTATTGCTGCTACAACAGACATGGATGCTGCGTTGAAAGAAGTCAGAATGGGTGAACTGTATTTCTTACGCGCTATGTTCTATTTCGAATCTGTAAAGATATTCGGTCCGTTTATTCCTTACATTGATGAAACTTTTGCAGAAAACGATCCAAAGGTTCACAACGACAAGGATATTTATCCAAACATTCTTGCCGATGTTGATGCTGCAATCGCTAAATTACCGGCTACTCAACCCGAAGTTGGTAGAGCCAATGTATGGGCTGCAAAAGCATTGAAAGCAAAAATTTTAATGCAAAAAGGTGATATGACTGCTGCTAAACCTATTTTGAAAGACGTAATTGAAAATGGTAAAACATCCAATGGCTTAAAATATGGTTTGGAAGATAATTTGAATAACAACTGGAGTGCACTTACCGAAAATGGAAAAGAATCCATATTTGCAGTACAGTTCTCTAATGACACAGAAGATAATGGTAACTCAGGTATGTCTTTATGTTATCCACATAATTCAGGCCCAGGTGGTTGCTGCGGTTTTTATCAACCTTCTTACGAATTGGCCAATTCATTTAAAGTAGACGCTAATGGTCTTCCATTGCTTGATAATTCGTATCGTAACGGAACCTCTGTTTCTTATGTTAATCCGAGTACGACAGATGGAGCACCTATTTCGTTGAACAGTAATGACCCTGTAGATCCACGCTTGGATTTCGCAATCGGTCGTTACGGAATACCATACAAAGATTGGGGATTACCTAAGAATGACTGGGTACGTAACCCTGTAAACGGAGGTATTTTCTTGCCTAAAAAGCATGTATATAGTTTGGCTGAAAAAGATGCTGGTCAAGTGGCAAACCACGATGGTTGGGCTCCCGGATCAACCATGAATTTACAATACCTAAGCTTGCGCGACTGCATCTTGATGTATGCTGAGTGTTTGGCTAATGATGGCGATTTAAAGGGTGCAATGGATCTTGTAAACCAGATTCGTACACGTGCAGCTCTTCCGGTTAACGTCATTAAAAATGCCGCTGGTCAACCTGCTGCCAATTACAAGATTTCGACTTATCCGCAAAACCATGCTGCCTTTACAGATAAAGCTACCTGTATCAAAGCTGTACGTATGGAACGTAAGTTGGAATTGGCTATGGAAGGACAACGTTGGTTCGACTTACAGAGATGGGGTGGTAGTGTTATGGCTACTGAGTTGAAGGCATATGTTGATTTTGAAAAACAATATATTCCAAAATTTGCTGCCGCATCTTATCTGCAAGCTGCAAGAACAATGTTCCCAGTACCAGATGGTCAGATTCAAACCATGGGTAACGACGAAAGTGGTAAACCTTATCTGGTTCAGCCGGAACCTTGGAAATAATAGAATTCTTTTATTGCGAAAAGGGCATCTACGGATGCCCTTTTTTATTGTTCGCCCAGCACGAACGTATTCTAACGGGTGTAAGTCCCCAACGCGCCCTAACAGCGGGAAGCGTCCAGCCAACGACAAGGGTGTTCATCGCGAGGTGTAATCTGAAGGAAGTCTTCGGCAAAGATCTGGCCTGACGAACAGAAACTTGATACCAAGGCTCACGAGTGTGGATTAGTTTGCAATACAAAACAAAGTCCTATAGCTGTTCGGAACACTTGGAGTAAATCAAGCAGGTATAAGATTGAAAGAATACGTCCATAACTGGGGAGATCTCACGGGCGAGGTCATCCGAGCAGTAACAACGAACCGTGAGAAGTCAGCAGAGGTCATAGTAGCCGGGCAAGGAAAAAAAAACATCGACAACCTGGTGAAGGACTGAACTTTAATTAAACTGGAATTATTACATTATTACCAAATGGAAGAAACAATGCAGCAAACAACAGAATCTGTTGGCTGCCATCAGATGAATAGGACGGAATCCGAAGGGTATGATGGAGCGCAGACTTTTATGAGGATAATAGGTGAAAACCTAGTGGAAGTGCAGATAGGCACAACCAATTTGTTGGAACTTATCCTGAGTCCCGAAAACTTAAATCGATCTTATCGGCAAGTAATAGGGAATGACGGATCCGGAGGTGTCGATAAGATGGGAACGAGCGAACTGTTGCCATACCTAAACCTCCACAAAGACGAATTGATAGAGCAGCTACTAAAGGGTAAGTACCGGCCCAATCCGGTCCGTCGTGTCGATATCCCCAAGGACAACGGCAAGGCACGTCAACTCGGTATCCCTACGGTTGTTGACCGGTTCATCCAACAGGCTATAAGCCAAGTGTTGATACCGATATACGAACGAGAGTTCAATGACAACAGTTTTGGCTTCCGCCCAAACCGCAGCGCCCACGATGCGCTGAAGCGGGTGCAGGAATATGCAGACAATGGGTATCATTACTGCATAAACCTTGACTTGGAACGATTCTTCGATACAGTAAACCATAGCAAGCTGATAGAGGTGTTGTCACGGACAATCAAAGATGGACGGGTAATTTCACTTATCCATCACTATCTCAAAGCCGGCGTAATGGTTGCTCATAAGTATGAATCAACCGAGGAGGGAGTTCCTCAAGGGGGTCCGTTAAGCCCGATTCTAAGCAATATCTTGCTGAATGAGCTTGATAAAGAGTTGTCTCGCCGAGGTCATCCATTTGTACGCTACGCAGACGATTGTCTGATTTTGGTTAAAAGCAAGCGAGCCACAGAACGAGTACGAGACAGTATATCCACCTATTTAGAGAAGAAACTCTTCCTTAAAGTGAATATGGAAAAGACCATCATTGGAGATGTTCGAGGCATGAAATACCTTGGCTACTCATTCTACTGAAGGTCCAAAGGCAAGTGCGGTCTACGCACCCACCGTACAAGTCAAGAAAAGTTCAAACGCACGCTCAAACAAATAACCAAACGAAACAATGGAAAAGGATATGCATGGCTAAAGCAACGATTGTCACAATACATACGAGGCTGGCTAACTTACTACCGTTTAGCAGACATGAACCAATTTATCCAAAAGACGGATGGTTGGTATCGTCGCAGGCTAAGGACGTATATATGGAAGAGTTGGAAGAAAATCAGCACCAAATCACATAATCTCCAGAAATGTGGTATAAACAAACATCAGGCTTGGCAATGGGCTAATACCCGTAAAGGATACTGGCACATAGCCAACAGCTGGGTGCTGCATCGGGCAATTACAGATGAGAGTCTTGACCGAGCAGGTTATCCACAAATAATGAGATTATATCGCCGTCTGCATCGTAATTAAAGAACCGCCGTATGCCGAACGGCATGTACGGTGGTGGGAGAGGTCGGAAAACAAAAGTAGGAAGAAAACTACTTTTGTTTTCCTCCTACTCGATTTATATAGGTTTATATGTATCAGCAATAACATGAAAGATGAAGTCACAGTTTTTATATAAGGGAGTATTTCGCTCCCTTTTTTAGTTAAGTGAATATTGTCTGTGAATAAGAAATAACTATCTTTGTGAAATGCCAATATTTAATCTATTAATATAAAGAGATTTATAATGAATACCGATGTGAAAAAACTTAATGCTGTAACAGCAGTTGTATTGGGAGCAAGTGGAAGAGGAAAACTTTATGGAGATTATTCGCTGGAACACCCCGAAGATTTATTGATTGTAGGAATTGCGGAACCTGTGCCTTTACGAAGGGAAATGTATGGAGATAAGTACCATGTTCCAGTAGAGAACCGGTTGGCAACCTGGGAGGAAATGCTTGCTAGACCCAAATTTGCAGATGCAGTGATTATTGCCACTCCGGATCACCTGCATTACGCACCTTGTATGAAAGCGTTGGAGCTGGGATACGATATCTTATTAGAAAAACCAATCGCACAAACCGAAGAAGAATGCCGAAAGCTGGTGGATTATGCCCGCCAGACCGGTAAAATAGTGGGACTTACCCATGTGTTACGCTATTCTCCTTACTTTTTGATGCTTAAGGAGATGGTTGACAGCAAAAAAATTGGTGATTTGGTAAGTATTCAGCACTTCGAGCCGGTTGATCATGTGCACATGAGCCATTCGTATGTACGGGGAAGCTGGAGAGATTCCAAGGCCAGTACCCCATTGGTATTGGCTAAATCAAGTCATGATCTGGATATATTACATTGGATTGTAGGTAAACCATGTAAGAAAGTAGTTGCTTTCGGCGATTTAGCACACTTCAAGGCTGCTAATGCACCTCAAGGAGCTCCACAACGTTGCACAGACGGTTGTCCGGTTGAAGCAGACTGCCCGTTTTCTGCATTAAAAATATATTACCGCGACCGTACCTGGCTTTATGTTTTTGATCTGCCCGTGGATCCGGATAAGCAGGGAGACGTTATTCTCGAAAATCTTAAAAATGGTAACTACGGAAAGTGTGTATATCATTGCAATAATAATCAGCCCGATCATTACACAATGCTTCTGGAATTTGATGGTGGAGTGACGGTTAATTTCTCCATAGAGGCTTTCACATCCTACAGTGGCAGACGTACCCGGATTATGGGAACTCGTGGAGACATAGTGGGAGATATGGAACAATTTGTACACACTGATTTTGCTTCCGGTAAATCTGTAACCTATGATGCCCACGCGATGGATGCCCTCAATTACGAAGGTGTAGGACATGGGGGAGGAGATACCGGTATGATCAGGGATTGGATTGAGGCTGTACGTAAACAAGATTCTTCATTGATGTCTACACCACTGGAAGATTCGCTGGAAAGTCACCTTATTGCTTTTGCTGCCGAGCGTAGCCGGGCAAAGGATAAGATTGTCTACCTGCGCCCTTTGAAGCATTATTTAGGCCTTTAATGGTGAAATAAAGTTAAATATAGCGAATTTGAGCTGCAAATGTATGTTGTACAACATAAATACCTTATCTTTGCACTGTGTTTTTCATGGTATTAGATTTAAGGTTAGCAATGAAGATTGGTTGTCGGGATGACAACCTTTTCTTTTTTTATACAGATTTATACAGAATCCACCATCTTTTTCTCCTTTTTAATCGAACGTTTAAAGGATATCGCAAAATAATATTACTTTTGTAGATACATTTTAGAATTTAAACGATAAAGTTGTGGAAAAAAAAATCAAATTACGTGTTCAGGGATTAACTAACAGTCAGGTTCAATCAGGAGCTTATGCATTAATACTAGCAGAAGAAGATGGCAATCGCCGTATTCCTGTGATTGTAGGAACTCCCGAAGCCCAATCGATTGCTATTGCTCTCGAGTATATTACTCCCCCCCGTCCATTAACGCACGATTTATTTGTAAGTTTTGCTACTGCTTTTGATATAAAACTGAAAGAAGTTTATATATATAAATTTGAAGAAGGCATTTTCTATTCAGAGTTACTGTTTACAGACGGTAAACGAGAGATTCCGGTAGATTCTCGTACATCGGATGCAATAGCCATCGCTTTACGAGCTAAATGTGATATTTATGTATCTGAATCGATCATGATTGAAGCCGGAGTTGTACTGGATGAAGATGTAGAAGATAATGCTGATGAAGATTTTGAAGACGACGACGATGACCTGATGGCTATGGATCCGGATGAGATAAAGGATGATGAAGCCCTGAAAAGATGGTTGGGATTAATTGATGACGAAGAATTAAACAAACGTCTTGAAGAGGCAGTGCAGGATGAAAATTACGAGCATGCCAAAATGTATCAGGATGAGATACGTCGCCGTAAAAAGGATAAGGAAGAAACCGAATAAACAAAACATGTATGGTCGCATCAACCGGCGGATTTGGAATTGAATCGCTCCTGCGAGGTGTAGTAGGCATTATAACAGTGCTTGCAGTTTCATATTTAATGAGCTCAAACCGTAAAAAAATTGACTGGAAACTGGTGGGAAGCGGACTCCTGATTCAGTTTGTCCTGGCATTATCCGTTCTTTATGTACCTTTTGTAGGTACACTCTTCGAGCTCCTTGGCAAAGCATTTATCAAGTTGATGGACTTTACGCAAGCCGGTGTTGGTTTTCTTTTAGGCCCGTATGCGACAAAAAGCAATGGATTTATCTTCCTTATACATTCGATGCCGGTTATCATTTTCTTTACAGCCATCGTTTCTTTATTTTATCATTGGGGAATTATCCAGCGTGTAGTTGGTGCATTCTCCTGGGTACTCAGAAAATTTATGAATGTATCCGGTGCCGAAGGGCTGGTTGTTTCGGGTAATATTTTTATGGGAATGACCGAGTCGCCTGTATTGATCAAGAATTATCTGCCCTCAATGAATCGTTCCGAAATATTTCTGGTAATGGTTGCAGGGATGGGTACGATAGCCGGTTCGGTGATGGCAACCTATATCGGGATGCTTTCTGGAGGAGATCCGGCTGCTCGTTTGCTTTTTGCCAAACATTTATTGTCGGCTTCGGTGATGGCTGCCCCCGGCTCTATTGTAATTGCCAAGATGTTATGTCCGCAAACCGAGCCGGTTACCGAACAGGAGGTGAAGGTTTCTTTAGAGAATCAACATCACAATATATTGGAAGCATTGGCCTCGGGTACTTCGGTTGGAATAAAATTGGTAGTAAACATTGCGGCGATGCTGTTGGTGTTTATTTCTATGGTTGCACTTCTGAATTATGTATCAGAAGGACTTATAGGGAAATACACCGGACTAAATGATTGGGTGGTATCCGTTACCGATGGCAAGCAGCAGGGTTTCACATTTCAATTTATCTTAGGAATAATCCTCTCTCCATTTATGTGGTTGATAGGTGTGCCTTTTGATGATATGATGCTGGTAGGTTCCTTATTGGGGCAGAAAACAATTCTGAATGAATTTGTTGCCTATTTTCAGTTGCAGCAATGGAAAGATGCCGGGTTATTTGTATATGAAAAGTCCATAATCATGTCGACCTACATCCTTTGCGGATTTGCTAATATATCATCCATCGGTATACTTTTAGGAGGACTTGGAGTTCTTACTCCCAATAAACAAAATTTGATAAGCAAACTAGGAATTCCAACCATGATCGGCGGAGCTTTGGTTTCCATAATGTCGGCAACTATGGTAGGAATGATTTTAGGATAAAAGAGATTTATGCAAATATTTTATACGCCGGACATAGCTGTAAATACAGAGTTGCCGGATGAAGAAGGGCAGCATGCCATTCGAGTACTCCGGCTAAACGAAGGAGCCGAAATACTACTTACAGACGGTAAAGGAACATTTTATAAAGCTGCCATTGCTGTTGCCAACGCTAAGCATTGTCGTGTTGATATACTTGAACAATGGTCGCCAGGCAAACTATGGGACTTTACATTGCATATAGCCGTTGCCCCAACCAAAAATATGGATAGGCTGGAATGGTTTGCAGAAAAAGCAACCGAGATAGGTATTGATGCCATAACCTGTTTAAATTGCCGCTATTCGGAACGTAAGGAGGTAAAGCCGGCCCGTATCGAGAAGATACTGGTTAGTGCTATGAAGCAATCGCAAAAAGCAACATTACCAGTATTAACCGGAATGACCGACTTTAAGACGTTTGTTTCTCAACCATTCGACGGACGCAAATTTATTGCTCATTGTAATGAGGGCGAAAAGCCATTGATAAAACAGATCTATAATCCGGGAGAATCTGCCCTGGTCCTGATCGGACCCGAAGGCGATTTCAGTCCGGAAGAGGTTACATTGGCACTGCATAACGGCTTTGAACCAATATCTTTAGGAGAGAGCCGACTCAGAACGGAGACTGCCGCTCTTGTAGCCTGTCATACCTTGCATGTACTAAATCAATAAACGCTTGCGTTGACAGGCCGGATAAGAGCGTAATCTCCATTACCGGACATTGTTAATGGAGTTCTTTACGGTGTCGTGTTTTGTTTTAAGCACCGAGCTGATCGAATATGTTTTTCCCTCAATTTGAATCGTTCCTTCTACTTTATAGGTCTGGGGGGCTACTTTTACCATTTGTCTTGTAAGCGAAACGGGAAAAAGTTCTTTGCTGTCCGTATTCATCTCTTTTTTCTGAAGCCCTTGGTTTACCTTTTCACCAAAGGTGGCTCCCTGGGTTTGTTTGGGAACCGTTACGTTCATCGAGATACGGTTGGGCATGGAGTTGTTTGTATTTATACTTTCCGCTTCAATGTTTAGCCAAAGATTTTCAGGAATGAGGGCTATCACCTTTTCTCCGTTTTCATTTTCAACAATTATACCGTAGGTTTGCATGGTTTGGCTTGAAAACTCTTTGGTAATTGTAATGGGCTTATGTTGTCGTTTTCCGGTAGCCATGCCGCTGGCGTGATCGCGGGCGGTTACTATCTTCAAGTCATTTCTGAAGAGGTTTTCCTGCTCTTGATTATCAAATGCCCATTCGATTACTACCGGTTCCAACTCGATAACTTCGAAAACGATTTTGGGAACATTCTCTTTGTCCAACATTCCATCGCAATCGTTGTCCCGTCCGTCAAAATCCGCCTTTTGGCCCATTTGGCGGGAGGTCTGTTCCATATTCGTACTCTTTCCAATCGCTTTCGAAAGCGTGTTTTGCGGATAAACGTACAAGCTACCCAGCAACAAAATAATCGTTATGCTCAAAGTTTTCATAATACCGTGCATGAATTGTTAATTAATTGGGTGCATATTCTCTTATATATTATGTATAACAATTCCGCTGATCATTTGGATTGAATTACCTCCTCCAAAAATACAGAAGGGTGTTTTTACATCGGTAACATCAGGGAGGTCAGATATAGTTTTTACTTAAATTAATGACTCCGGACAAATTGCTAAGAGTATAATAATTAGCCACTTTATTTGGAGAACCATTTAAAATAGGTTAGATTTGTAACTTCCGGTTAACTTTATATTGCTAGTATGATAACACGTAGAGATTTCTTAAAGATGGCAGGTACGGCCTCTGTTGTGGGAGCGCTTAAGCCTGATTTTGCATTTGCTGATGTGATGAATACTTTTTCGGAGGTTAATAAACTCCCCAGGTGGAGAGGTTTTAATTTGCTTGATTTCTTTTCGCCGGTGAAACGGGGACCTAATGATAGGAACGCATCTCTGACTACCGAAAATGATTTTAAATGGATGGCCGACTGGGGTTTTGATTTTGTTCGTATTCCGATGGCATACCCCTCATATCTGCAGTTTGATCCTAAAGGCGATCCTAACAAACGAATTACAAAAGAGGAGGTTCTTCTGTTTGATGAATCTGCCATCGAAAGAGTAGATCATCTGATAACAAAAGCAAACCAGCACGGCTTACATGTAAGTCTGAATCTCCACCGCGCTCCCGGTTTTTGCATCAATGCGGGTTTTCATGAGCCCTATAATTTGTGGCGTGATAAAGAAGCGCAGAAAGCTCTGTATGCCCATTGGGAAATGTGGGCCAAGCGGTATAAAGGTATTTCGTCCAAACTACTTAGTTTTGATTTATTGAACGAACCCTGTGCTCCGGTGGACATGAACGACCAGCACACCCAGAAGCCTCCGGTAGACGGAGCTATTTACAGACAAGTTGCCGAAGGTTGCCTGCGTGTAATTAAAGAGCAGAACCAAAGCAGGCTAGTTGTTGCCGACGGGAATGGAGGCGGCTCGTTTGTTGTTCCGGAGCTGACAGATCTACCTTTGGCACAAAGTTGCCGTGGTTACTATCCTCATTATATATCTCATTACCGGGCTTCGTGGGTTTGGAAAAATCCGGACGATTCGCCTGCGGTTGAATGGCCCGGAGTAATTAACGGCGAAACATTTAACAGGGAGGTGTTGCAGGCTTTTTACAAACCCTGGCTCGATCTGGCAAAAAGCGGAGTTGGAGTTCATTGCGGCGAGTGCGGTTGTTATCGCGAAACACCCCACGACGTATTTCTTCGTTGGTTTGAAGATCAGCTAAGTATCTTTACAGAGCATCAGATTGGTTACGCATTATGGAATTTCCGTGGCGATTTTGGTATCCTCGACTCTAAGCGAAAGGATGTGAAATACAAAGACTGGTACGGTCATCAGTTGGATGAGAAAATGCTTCAGCTGTTACAAAAATATTGACTCCAACAGAAAGAATGGTCTTTGAATAGATTCAAGCGCCTTTATTGGGTTAGCACACCAATATTTTGATGAGAATGATAATAAAAGAGGGATGTTTCATGTAATGGAAATATCCCTCTTTATTATTATATTTAATAGTTATGCGTTCTTTTCAATTTTCGTTATACATTCAACGTATGTTTTTATATACGAATAGATAAGCAACTGCTGCAAGGGTTAAAGCTGCAATAGCAATATACATAAATAGGACAAGTGCGTATGGCATATTATAAAATCGGGAAAACTCTCTCTTCTTATTGTATTTCTCTATAATTCTGCTATATCTTTCATTATATCGATAATAAAAATACAATAATCCAACAAATGAAAAGCTAAATATTATCTTAGAGAACGTTCCCAAATGATAATTTTCAATATGAAATAGCTTGATAACAATTATACAAAGAGATACCAGATTCGAGGCAAGACAAAATGCGACAGGAAAAACTCCACCTAAGATTGGTATATCAGCATAATTCCGACTTTTTATACCTTGTTTATAAGCCGCATAAAAAAGAAAATCGTAAAAAAACATTTTAGTTTACTTATTTAGATTGTTTAAGTATCCATACAAATCACCACCCTCTATATGAATTGTTTTACAAATGTATGAAAACCATATATTAAACATAAAGTTCTTCGGTAATTCTTCTCTAAAAAGCAAAAAATGCATAGGCTCTCTGTACAATTGTTTATGTTTTTGAAACATTATTTTCGTTGGCGAACAAAATGGAAATGGGTATGATTTTGCTTATTGATGCAACGTTTTTAGCGGATAATGCATCCTAATGGGTGTATGTTAAATTAAACGCAATAAAATGAAAGTAAATTTATCTGTTATTACCCTGAGTTTGGGGTTGCTAATTTTAGCACCCGGATGTTCAACATCCAAAATGAAGAACAATACTGCAATTGAAGGTCGCGAATGGAGTTTGGTTTCCGTACAATCTAAAGATGGTTCAACCAAACTTACTCCGGCTGAAGACCAGCAGCCCACGCTTTCGATATTGCAGGGAAGGGTGAGTGGCTCTGCCGGTTGTAACCGAATTATGGGTTCGGTCGTTGTTGAAGGTAATAAGCTGAAATTCGATAAAGTAGCAACAACCATGATGCTTTGTCCGGACGCTATGAACCTGGAAGATGCCGTGCTTAATGTATTTGGACTGGCCAACAACTATAAGGTTACTGGTACAACGCTCGAACTTAAGAAGGATTCTGAAGTTCTTGCTGTATATAAGATCAAATAAATTATACAGCGTTCATTGCTAAGCAGTGCTTTATCTAAATTCCTTAAGGGAAGTAATAGTTAGCCTGCGATGAACTAATTATTTGCTAACGAATACTTATTCGTTTGACAGCTGTTGAATGCAAGTTCAACAGCTGTGTACTTTGCGTTCAACAGCTGACAAACGCAAAGTACACAATTGTTGAATGAATAGTTCTCCTAAGAGAAGAAAATAAAAGTCTTAAGAGGAGGAACTAATTGATAGGGAGAAATCTATAGTTGCTCACTAGTGGGGCTTGAGAAGTGGTATTGTGTTACGAAATCGGCTTCAGCTCCATGATTGGGGGATGTGATAGATGACACATGCTGACAGATGTAAAAACGCCATCTGTCATTGGTTATATCTCTGCCATTCAGGTGGTTGGGTGATAAAAATGATAAATGACACTTAGTTTTGCGAAAATCAGAAATAAAATGAGAGGCTGAACCTTTTTTTAAGTGTTCAGCCTCTCTATCTATTTTAAGTATGTCTGGTTTGCTTACAGCGCCATTTGTATTATTCCCACTCGATTGTTGCGGGAGGTTTAGAGCTGATGTCGTAAACAACGCGGTTTACACCTTTTACCTTGTTTATGATTTCGTTCGAAACTTTAGCAAGGAAATCGTAAGGAAGCTGAGCCCAGTCGGCCGTCATGGCATCGGTGGAAGTTACAGCACGTAAAGCGATTGTATAATCGTATGTACGCTCGTCGCCCATTACACCTACCGAACGAACCGGCAGCAAGATAGAGCCAGCCTGCCAGATCTTATCGTACAATCCCCATTCGCGCATCAATGAAATATAGATATCATCGGCATTCTGAAGGATTTCGATCTTCTCTGGAGTGATTTCGCCCAATACACGGATTCCAAGTCCCGGTCCCGGGAATGGATGACGTTTAATTAGGTTTGGCATCATACCCAGCTCGTTGCCCACACGACGAACTTCGTCTTTAAACAACAGTCGCAATGGTTCAACCAATTTAAGTTTCATGGTATCGGGCAGACCACCTACGTTATGGTGACTCTTAATTACCGTTCCGGTGATTGAAAGAGATTCGATCACGTCCGGATAAATAGTTCCTTGTCCCAGCCACTTGATATCTTTAAGCTTCTTGGCCTCTTCGTCGAATACGTCGATAAAGCCTTTACCAATAATCTTACGTTTTTGTTCAGGATCGGTTACGCCATGCAGTTCGCGGTAGAATTTTTCTTTCGCATTAACACCGATAACATTAAGTCCCAGGTGTTCGTAATCGTCCATCACCTTTTCAAATTCATTTTTACGGAGCAAACCGTGGTCAACGAATATACAGGTAAGGTTTTTTCCGATCGCCTTGTTAAGCAGAACAGCCGTTACAGAAGAATCCACACCGCCCGACAATGCCAGAATCACTTTGTCGTCTCCCAATTGTTTTTTCAAATCGGCCACAGTAGACTCGATGAAAGAAGCCGGAGTCCAGTCTTTTGCACATCCGCAGATAGAAAGGAAGTTGTCCAGAATCTTAGTACCGTCTGTAGTATGGAATACTTCCGGATGGAACTGTACACCCCAGGTCTGCTCGCCTTCAATGTGATATGCTGCAGCCGGAACGTCGTTTGTGCTGGCTACAATTTTGAATGAAGAGGGAAGAACCGTAATGGTATCTCCGTGCGACATCCAAACCTGCGAACCTGCTTCAATACCCTTTAATAATGGGTCGTTGCCGTTAATAGAACCAAGATTAGCCCGACCGTATTCACGAGAGTCGCCCGATTCTACTTTTCCGCCCGATGTATATGCTAAGAATTGTGCGCCATAGCAAATGCCAAGTACCGGGTATTTCCCTCTGATTCCAGATAAATCGGCCTTAAACGCTGTTTCGTCATTTACCGAGTAAGGGCTACCTGAAAGAATCACCCCTTTCACGTCCGATGCATCTTCCGGGAAATGGTTGTAGGGAACAATCTCACAATACATATTTAACTCTCTGAGTCTGCGTCCGATCAGCTGAGTTGTTTGCGAGCCAAAATCAAGAATAATAATTTTCTCGTGCATGCAATAAGTGTTTAATTGAGTGGCGCAAAGTTAGCAATAAAAAATGATACCATAAAAACTCCTTTACCACAAATTAAAGCTAAGGTTGGAAGCAATTGTTAACAAGTCCTTAAAAATGTGTAAATATAAGGCAAAAGAGTTTTCTGCAATGGATTAAAGTGTACCTTTGCATGATCTTTTTAGTGACTCTTATAACGAACTATGGATACAGAAAAGAAAGAGATTAAACGAATCAATAAGCTTACTTTGCTTATAATGGCTGTGGTTGTGTTGTTGTTGCTTGTAGCAGGTGGTGGATATTATATATATAACCAAAAACAACAGATGAGTGAGATGACGCAAGCGTTTGTGCTTGAAAAGGAATCCCTCGAAGACGAGTTTAATGATCTGTCTCTTCAGTACGAAGGGTATAAGTTCAGTGTAGGGAACGACTCCCTGCTTTCCCTGCTGTCTACAGAGCAGGGCAAGGTTCAGCGTCTGCTTGAAGAGTTGCGTACCGTTAAGGCTACCAATGCCAGCCGTATCAATCAGCTTAAAAAAGAATTGGAAACATTACGTAAGGTAATGCGCAACTATGTAATCCAGATTGACTCATTGAATACCGCCAATCAAATTCTGAAAGAAGAAAACAAGCAGGTAATTAAAAAATACGAGCAGGTTTCAAGTTCGGCTACCAAACTAAAGGAAGAAAAAGAGAAACTGGCAGAACGTGTTACATTGGCTTCACGATTGGATGCTACCGATATATCGGTTACCCCAACCAACAGTCGTGGAAAGAAGATGACTAAGATTAAACGGATGGAACAGTTTGTTATTAACTTTAAACTGGCCAAAAATATAACAGCTCCTGTTGGCGAAAAGGTAGTTTACCTCCGTATAATGAAACCGGACGACGATGTATTGGTGAAAAGCCGTGCAGATGTGTTTGTGTTTGAAAACAAAGAGATCAATTACTCCATAAAGAAACTGGTTGAATACGAAGGCGAAGATTTGCCGATAACCGTGTACTGGAAGATAGAGGAGTTTCTTTCGCCGGGTACTTACCGGGTGGATGTGTTTGCCGACGGCAATCATATCGGAAAGAAAACCTTTGTACTGGAGGAGTAGTTACGATGAATCCTACCGATCCTTTCGTACAACTGTATGGGCATCTGGATGCAGCTCTGCTGGCCGACGAACAGTTTGTAAGCGAGTTTAAGAACAGCGCCACATTGCTTAAGGTACAAAAAGGAGATTACCTTCTCAGAGCGGGTGAGGTCTGCTCTGAGGGTTACTTTATAAATAAAGGCCTGTTTCTGCACCTGTTTATCAACGATCAGGGCAACGAGAGTGTGATGGGATTTTCCGTAGATAATTTCTATCCCTTTCTTTCTTCCATTTCCTACTTTACCCAAACGCCTTCCGATTTCGAGATTCTGGCAATGGAAGATGCCGAGCTGATCTGTATCTCGCGGACCCAGATAGAAATGTTATCGTCCCGATATCCATTGTTCGCCTCTTTCTATCAGCGGGTGATGATGATGGTTATTTCCAAGATCTATACAATGTATGCAGCCCGCCAATCCCACACGGCAGAAGGGTTTATGGAATACCTTTACAATGAATACATATGGATTGTAAACAGAGTTCCAGATAAGTATATCGCCCGTTTTATGGGTATCAGCAATGCCTGGTACTGCAAGCTCAAGAAACGTCTTTTCGATTCGGGCAAGGTTTAACACCCTCCAATAACTCTCTTTATTGCACCATTTTATCCGAAATTGAATTACTTCAATTTATTCTATCCCGCAATCAAGTAATTTTGCGGCGGAATATGTATATTTGAACAATTAGAATAAAATTTGAATGAAATGAAAAGAGCCTTTGTATTGTCATTAGCATTATTGGCCTCTGCCTTCGTGTACGGTCAGCGTACACTTACGCTTGATGAGTGCAGGAGTCTGGCCATTCAAAACAACAAAGAATTACAGATAGCCGGCGAGAAGGTGCGTGTTGCAGGTTACGATAAACAGGCGGCGCTGACCAAGTATTTTCCGCAGGTTTCCGCAATGGGTACCTACATGCGGAATCAGAAAGATATCAATTTGCTGGATGATAAGACGGTTGCCGGTCTGGGTAAATTGTTGCCCATCGATGTAGGTGCGTTTACCCATCTTGACATTCAGGATGTTTGGTTGGGTAATGTCTCGCTGGTACAACCGGTATTTATGGGTGGTAAGATAATCGCCTATAACCAGATTACAAAGTATGCCAAGGAGTTGGCCCAGTCCATGAACGACCTGAAGCTGCAGGATGTAATCTATAAAACAGACGAAGCATACTGGCAGGTGGTTTCGCTGGTTAACAAGAAGAAGTTGGCCGATTCGTATGTTTCCCTTCTCCGCAAAATGGATACTGATGTTCAGGCTTTGATAGAGGAGGGGGTAGCTACACAGGTAGATGGAATGTCTGTGCGTGTAAAGCTGAATCAGGCTGAGATGGCGCAGACCAAAGTAGATAATGGGTTGGCTCTTTCGCGTATGGCGTTGGCACAGTTATGTGGATTGCCACTGGAAGAGTCGCTTGCATTGGCCGACGAAAATATTGAATCGCTGCCCGAAAGCGCCTCTTCATCAGGTTCTTTTAGTGTGGAAGAGGCCTTTATAAACCGCCAGGAGCTTAAGAGCCTGGATTATGCTGTGCGTATTTATAAAAAGAAAGAAAAGATTGCTTTGGCCGAACATTTGCCCAGCGTAGCGCTTACGGCAAATTACCTGGTAACCAATCCGAATTCGTTTAATGGCTTCAAAAATGATTTTGGTGGTATGTTTAATGTAGGTGTAGCGGTTCAGGTTCCTATATCCGGATGGTGGGAAGGCACATACAAACGGAATGCTGCCCGGGCGGAGACTCACATTAAGCAACTGGAGCTGGATGATGCAAAGGAAAAAATAGAGCTGCAGGTAAATCAATCGGTCTACAAGGTGAACGAAGCCGGTAAAAAATTAACAGCCTCGTCCCGCAATAAAGAAAAGGCCGAAGAAAATCTGCGTCATGCTACCATCGGTTTCGAAGAAGGAGTTATTCCTGCCCTTAATCTCATGGAGGCACAGACAGCCTGGGTAGAGGCTCAGTCTGATTTAATTGATGCACAGATAGAGGTTAAACTTACCGATGTATATTTGTCAAAGGCCCTTGGACGGCTATCTTCAACTACAAATAATAAATGATAAAACTATAGAGCGATGAACGAGCATAAGAAATTTTCAATCAATAACATGATGTTGGCATTTATCACGGTGATAGTCGTGATTGGTTTGGTGGCATTGGCCGGATTCTTTTTGCTTACTCCTCCCGAAGAGGTGATTATGGGGCAGGCCGAAGCAACCGAAATCAGGATTTCGGGAAAGGTTCCGGGACGAATAGTCTCTTATCGTTACCATGAAGGTGAAAAAGTAATGAAGGGAGATACCCTTGTCTTCCTTGATACTCCGGAAGTGCAGGCCAAGTTCAGACAGGCCGAAGCAGCGATGAGTGCTGCACAGGCGCAAAACAGAAAGGCTATAAAAGGTGCGAGAACGGAGCAGATTACGGCAGCCTACGAGATGTGGCAGAAGTCGCAGGCCGGATTGGAAATTGCTAAAAAGTCGTACGACCGTATCCAGAATCTTTTTTCCAAAGGGGTGATATCTGCTCAGAAGCGTGATGAAGCCGAAGCTAATTACAAGGCTATGGTTGCCACAGAGAAAGCCGCACGATCTCAGTACGATATGGCTAAAAACGGAGCCGAACGTGAAGATAAGGATGCTGCGGCAGCATTGGTGGAACGGGCTCAGGGAGCTGTGGATGAGGTTGAGTCGTATATGCGTGAGTCGGCTTTGGTTTCGCCTATTGATGGAGAGATATCCGAGCAGTTTCCCGAAGTAGGTGAGCTGGTAGGTACCGGTGCTCCGATTCTTAATATAGCCGATCTTACGGATATGTGGGTTACATTCAGCATCCGCGAAGATCTGCTGAAGGATATTAAAATGGGAACTTCAATCAAAGCGTTTATTCCGGCACTAAACAACAAGGAGGTCACACTTAAAGTCACCTATATGAAGGACATGGGATCGTATGCTGCATGGAAAGCTACGAAAACCAACGGCCAGTTTGATTCTAAAACATTCGAAGTACGTGCTAAACCCGATGCACCGATTGCCGATTTGCGTCCGGGTATGTCTGTGATAATGAAAAAGAAATGAACATGACACAACTGAGGATAAGCATACAAAGTGTTAAGAATGTTGCCATACGTGAACTGCGCCGCCTGGTAGCCAAGCCTTTGTATATATTCTGTATGCTGGTAGCCCCTCTTTTTTGCATGGTGTTTTTCTTGTCGTTGATGAAAGAGGGATTGCCGGTAGACTTACCTATTGCTGTAGTGGATCTTGATAACTCCTCTACTTCCAGGTCGCTGATTCGTCAGCTTAATGCCTTCGAGCAAACAGAAGTAGCCATGCAGACCATGTCGTTTACCGATGCACGGATTGCCATGCAGAAGGGAGAAGTATACGGGATTTTTTATATTCCGGAAAGGTTTGCTGCAGATGCTACTACCGGAAAGCAACCTCGCCTGTCTTTCTATACCAACGGTTCATACCTGATTGCTGGATCGTTGCTGTTTAAGGACATGAAAACCATTTCGGTGCTGGCTGGAGGTTCGGTGGGCTTGAAGACCGGAACGGCCAAAGGCCTTACGGAAGCCCAGATTAAAGGGCAGTTGCAACCTATTGTTGTAGACACTCATTCCATAGGAAATCCGTGGCTCAATTATTCGGTTTACCTTAATAATATATTGATCCCCGGGATATTGCAGCTGATGATTTTCTTGGTCACCGTTTTCAGTATCGGCTCCGAAATTAAGTTTGCCACTTCGCATGAATGGTTGCGTGTAGGAAATAACTCGGTATTGGTTTCACTAGCCGGGAAGTTGTTGCCTCACACCTTGATTTTTACGTTAGTGGGGTTGTTGGCTTGTTCGCTTCTTTACGGATTCAATGCATTTCCGCTTCAAAGCGGCTGGATGCCGATGGTGGCAAATATATTTTTGCTTGTACTGGCTTCGCAAGCAGTTGGAGTGTTTATGATCGGAGTGTTGCCAACGTTACGGCTCGGACTGAGTTTTGCCAGTTTATTCGGAATGATAACTTTCTCTATTGTAGGGTTGTCGTTCCCCGTTTCCGAAATGCATCCTACGCTGCAAGCGCTTGCCAACCTGTTCCCGTTGAGGCATTATTTTCTGATTTATGTGGATCAGGCTCTAAACGGCAGGGAATTAATCTACTGCTGGGGGCATTATGTGGCACTGATGGCTTTTATGATTTTGCCGTTCCTGATTGCAAGAAACCTGAAGCATGCTTTGCTTTATTTTAAGTATATTCCGTAAAACGTTGAAAGAATGAAACCAGAGTTCAGGTTACAAAATATAATTAAAGAGGGGTTGAATGATACATTCCTCATCTGGAAAAGCGAACTGAAAAATGTGTTTGCAGATACAGGTGTGATGATTTTCTTTTTTTTGGTCCCCTTCATTTATCCGTTGTTGTACGCTTTTATATACAATAACGAATTGGTACGTGAAGCCAAGATGGTGGTGGTAGACCAGTCCAATTCGTCTCTCAGCAGAAAGTATGTGCGTATGATCGATGCTACTGCCGATGTTAAGGTTGTAGGGGCATGTGCAGATATGGAGGAGGCTAAGCGCATGTTGGATACCAAGCAGGCCTACGGTATATTACTGGTTCCGTCTGATTTTAGCAAAGATCTGCATGCGGGAAGACAAACTACCGTGTCGTTGTACAGCGATATGAGCAGCCTGCTGTTTTACAAAGCATTTCTGCTTTCGGCTACCGAAGCCTCTTTCGAGCTGGGTAAGGAGGTGAGGATGCATAACAATCCCGTATCTACCGAGAAACTAGAACAGATTACGGTTAACCCGATTCCCTACGAATCGGTAACCCTTTTCAATACACAGAATGGTTTTGCCAGCTTTTTGGTACCCGCTATCCTTATTCTGGTAATTCAGCAGACATTGGTGTTGGGGATAGGTATGTTGGGCGGTACTGCCCGCGAGAAAAACCGATTCCATACATTGGTGCCAGTAAGTAAACACTTTAACGGTACGTTGCGTATTGTATTCGGCAAGTCGTTGGCTTACCTGGTATTGTATATCCTTGTTTGCGGCTGGACGCTGGTGGTGGTGCCAAAACTCTTTGGATTGCCTCAGTTGGCATCTCCATTTACGCTTACGATGTTTATACTGCCTTACCTTTTTGCCTGTATTTTCTTTGCCATTACCTTGTCGGGTTTTATGGTAAGCAGAGAATCACCTATGATGATTTTTGTATTTACATCCGTTTTCCTGCTGTTTATTTCGGGTATCTCGTGGCCCATGCATTCCATTCCTTCTTTTTGGAAAGCAACGGGTTATCTGTTCCCTTCAACACCCGGGGTGCAGGGTTTTGTGCGGATAAATACAATGGGGGCAACCTTAAATGAGGTGGCAGCCGAATATAAATTGTTATGGGTGCAGACCGGTTTTTATTTCCTTACCTCTTGCCTGGTGTATCGTTTCCAGATTATACGAAGCAGAAGGCTGGTACATCAGCAGTATCAGTATATGAAAGCCAAACATAAGACTAAATAAAAAAGAGGGTGCCATCGGCATCCTCTTTTTTATTGTTCGCCCAGCACGAACGTATTCTAACGGGTGTAAGTCCCCAACGCGCCCTAACAGCGGGAAGCGTCCAGCCAACGACAAGGGTGTTCATCGCGAGGTGTAATCTGAAGGAAGTCTTCGGCAAAGATCTGGCCTGACGAACAGAAACTTGATACCAAGGCTCACGAGTGTGGATTAGTTTGCAATACAAAACAAAGTCCGATAGCTGTTCGGAACACTTGGAGTAAATCAAGCAGGTATAAGATTGAAAGAATACGTCCATAACTGGGGAGATCTCACGGGCGAGGTCATCCGAGCAGTAACAACGAACCGTGAGAAGTCAGCAGAGGTCATAGTAGCCGGGCAAGGAAAAAAAAACATCGACAACCTGGTGAAGGACTGAACTTTAATTAAACTGGAATTATTACATTATTACCAAATGGAAGAAACAATGCAGCAAACAACAGAATCTGTTGGCTGCCATCAGAAGAACAGGACGGAATCCGAAGGGTATGATGGAGCGCAGACTTTTATGTGGATAATAGGTGAGAACCTAGTGGAAGTGCAGACAGGCACAACCAATTTGTTGGAACTTATCCTGAGTCCCGAAAACTTAAATCGATCTTATCGGCAAGTAATAGGGAATGACGGATCCGGAGGTGTCGATAAGATGGGAACGAGCGAACTGTTGCCATACCTAAACCTCCACAAAGACGAATTGATAGAGCAGCTACTAAAGGGTAAGTACCGGCCCAATCCGGTCCGTCGTGTCGATATCCCCAAGGACAACGGCAAGGCACGTCAACTCGGTATCCCTACGGTTGTTGACCGGTTCATCCAACAGGCTATAAGCCAAGTGTTGATACCGATATACGAACGAGAGTTCAATGACAACAGTTTTGGCTTCCGCCCAAACCGCAGCGCCCACGATGCGCTGAAGCGGGTGCAGGAATATGCAGACAATGGGTATCATTACTGCATAAACCTTGACTTGGAACGATTCTTCGATACAGTAAACCATAGCAAGCTGATAGAGGTGTTGTCACGGACAATCAAAGATGGACGGGTAATTTCACTTATCCATCACTATCTCAAAGCCGGCGTAATGGTTGCTCATAAGTATGAATCAACCGAGGAGGGAGTTCCTCAAGGGGGTCCGTTAAGCCCGATTCTAAGCAATATCTTGCTGAATGAGCTTGATAAAGAGTTGTCTCGCCGAGGTCATCCATTTGTCCGCTACGCAGACGATTGTCTGATTTTGGTTAAAAGCAAGCGAGCCACAGAACGAGTACGAGACAGTATATCCACCTATTTAGAGAAGAAACTCTTCCTTAAAGTGAATATGGAAAAGACCATCATTGGAGATGTTCGAGGCATGAAATACCTTGGCTACTCATTCTACTGAAGGTCCAAAGGCAAGTGCGGTCTACGCACCCACCGTACAAGTCAAGAAAAGTTCAAACGCACGCTCAAACAAATAACCAAACGAAACAATGGAAAAGGTTATGCATGGCTAAAGCAACGATTGTCACAATACATACGAGGCTGGCTAACTTACTACCGTTTAGCAGACATGAACCAATTTATCCAAAAGACGGATGGTTGGTATCGTCGCAGGCTAAGGACGTATATATGGAAGAGTTGGAAGAAAATCAGCACGAAGTCACATAATCTCCAGAAATGTGGTATAAACAAACATCAGGCTTGGCAATGGGCTAATACCCGTAAAGGATACTGGCACATAGCCAACAGCTGGGTGCTGCATCGGGCAATTACAGATGAGAGTCTAGACCGAGCAGGTTATCCACAAATAATGAGATTATATCGCCGTCTGCATCGTAATTAAAGAACCGCCGTATGCCGAACGGCATGTACGGTGGTGTGAGAGGTCGGAAAACAAAAGTAGGAAGAAAACTACTTTTGTTTTCCTCCTACTCGATTAGTAATCCTTCAAGAATTAAATCTTAATCTTAGGTCGGTACATATCCTGAGCAGTAATACCGCATTCTTTAGCCATACGGATACTATATTCCAGTTTACTTACATCCTTTGTAATGTTATTGCTGCCGAAGGTGAATTTAATTCCGGCCTCTTTAGCTTTGAGTATAAATGCTTTGTTAGGAATGTTATAGAGCTCGTTTATCTCGAGGGCTTTACCGGTTTTAACAAGTGCATCGATCACTTTCTGCATTCTGGCTTCAGTCCAGAACTGGTCGTAACGGTCTGCCATGGAGGCGGGGAGGAAGTTGGGATTCACATATACGTCTACAGGCTCTTCCAACACTCCGCATATTTTTTCTACAATCAGGTCCATGTATTGCTCTTCGTTTTCAATCCAAACCTCTTCCGGAATCCACAAACGGGTACGTCTTCCTTTCTTATCGGTAAAGGTAAGCGCATCTGTAAACACGTAGTCGAATTCGGCACGGGCTTCGGGAGAGAAAGTGGTTACCCATTCGCGGCCTTCGCCCTGCATGGCAAGAATAAACGGTTGGGTACGCATTGTATCAAGATAGGCTCTGATCTCCTGATCGTTTGTGATGGGGAATCCGATACCGCAATTCGGCGCGATGGCATAATTGATTCCGGTCTTCCGCGATTGGATAGCCGCCATCTCTTTGGTAAGTCCTCCTTTTAGATGTACATGGTAATCCAGTACAGGGAAATCTGATTGATGCAGCTTAATGATTTCATCGTTCTGCTCGTCGGTTGCTTCCGCTTGTTGTGCTTGCTCGTCGACAGCCTCTTTAAGTACATTTACCTCTATTTTTCTGAATTGGATGTTTCCGCTGCCTGTACTGATCAAAGCAAAAAGACCTTCAGACAAACGGGCATTCGCATTAGCTTCCGTTCTGTAGGGCGCAACAGGCTCTGTATATTCAACTACCGGAGCACCATCAATCAACACAGAAACTGCTTTGCCTTCAACTTTAATTTTCATGGCAAACCATTGGTTTTCCTTTACAAAGCTCTTGGTAAGATTACGAACTGAAAGCAGACTTCCGCTCATCTTCCACCAAACCGGATCGGTAACATCATTGTTTATTGCCACCTTGTAACCTTTGGATGCAGTTACATCAGAATGAAAACATACGGCACCTTTGCCTCCCTGATCTGTTTTAACTTCCAGACTCAGCTCGAAGTTTTTGTAGTTTCCCTGTTTAAGGATAGCCATGGCATCGGGCCCGGACAATGTAAGTGCATTTTCCTGCACGCTTACGTTACCGCTCGTATTCCAGTTACTGGTATCTTTTCCATTAAACAATGCCCCGCTTTGAGGCTGGTTGCACGAAGTAATCAAACAAAACAGTAGTCCTAAAGAAAAAAGAGATAGACATTTCATGATATATTGATTTAAGTAAAATATTATAGTCTCAAAGATAGAAAAAAATTAATAGATTATTTTAAGTTCAAAGTTTTTATGATAAAATTATTCTGTACCCCAAAAATAGTTATATATTTGTAAAAATTCTCATACATAAACTTAAATTATATTACTATGCAAAACAGACGTGACTTTTTAAAGCATGCATCTTTGCTTGTTGCCGGAGGTTTGGTTGCTCCTCAGTTATTATCTTCTTGTAGTAGCGCTCCTGCAAAAAACATCGGTCTACAGCTTTATTCATTAAGAGACCTTGTAAAAGAATCGGGTATCCAGGTTGTGCTGGAAACTGTTGCAAAAATGGGTTATACTAATTTGGAAACCGCCGGTTATGATAATGGTAAAATTTATGGATTGGCTCCTGCCGAATTCAAGAAAATGGTTACCGATCTTGGAATGAAATGTACAAGTGCACACTTGGGCCAAGCTTTCACAAAAGAAAAAGAGGCTGAAGTAATGGCTTGGTGGGATCAGGCTATCGAAGCTCACAACGAATTGGGCGTTAAATATATGGTTCAACCGTTTATGCCTGTGAACGATCAGACTACATTGGACGACCTGAAGATGTATTGTGATTATTTCAATACTGTAGGTTACAAGACTGCATCTGCCAGCATCGCATTTGGTTATCATAACCACGATTTTGAATTCCGCAAAATTGGTGATCAGCTTATTTACGACTTCATGTTAAACACTGTAAGCAAGAATCATGTATTCTTTGAATTGGATGTTTATTGGTGTATGGTTGGTGGCTACGAACCTGCTAAGTATCTGAAGGACTATGCCGGTCAGTTTAAAGCTGTCCATATCAAAGACGAAAAAGAAATCGGCGCAAGCGGTAAGATGGACTTCAAGCCTATCTTCGACCAAATGAATGCCAATAATATAAAAGACTGGTACGTAGAAGTTGAACAATATACTAACAACGATCCTGTTGCCAGTGTACAACAGAGCTTCGACTTCCTGAACAAAGCAGAATACGTGAAATAATTTTGCGTAAATAAATAAAGAAACGAGGATGGTTCATATTGCAGAATCATCCTCGTTTTTTTATTTCCTTACAGAGCCGTAGTTTAATTCTTTTCGATGGTGTATCTTTGTGATACGATCTTATTTTACAAACTATGCATCAATTTAAATATCAATTGTCTCTCTGGATTTCATTTACATTTATGATGTTATTATTCGGATCTTGTTCGGGTTACAAAATGATGAATGGCCCTGTTTTTAATCCAGGTGTTTCTTTGGAGTTGGCCGAATTACGGAAACAGGAAGTTTCAGGATTGAAATATAAATTATACTTTAAAATTCCGGAAGATAAAAATGAAGAGGTTTCTGGTAAAGTTGTTATGGATTTTATGCTTAACCGGACTAATGTAGATAAAACCAATGAATTTGGCGGAGTACTTCTGGACTGTCGTATAAATAAGGATAAGATTTATAAAGTATGGGCCAATGGGAGACAAGTGAATAAATGGATTGTTAATGAGCATATTGTAATTCCTGAATCGGTAGTAAAGAAGGGCGCTAATCAGATTGCTGTGCAGTTTGTTGCTGAGGATCAGTCGCTGAACCGTAATGCCGAATATCTATATACTTTGTTGGTTCCAGATAGGGCACGTACCCTTTTTCCTTGTTTTGATCAACCTAATCTGAAGGCTGAGTTCAGCTTGCAGCTGGATATTCCTGCCCATTGGACAGCCGTATCCAATACCGCAATTATAAATGAGAAAACTACTAATGACCGTAAAGAAATTCATTTCGCACCTACCGAACCTCTCAGCACTTATCTTTTTTCTTTTGTTGCCGGTTTGTTAAACCGTACAGAACAGTTTCAGAACGGACAAAAAATTGCGGTATATCACCGGGAAACGGATCCTCAAAAACTGATTCAGCTGGATACAATTTTTCATCAGGTTTTTGCATCTATCAAGTGGATGGAAGAATATACGGGTGTACCTTATCCATTTGCAAAATACGATTTGATAATACTTCCCGGATTTCAATATGGTGGTATGGAACATACGGGTGCAACTCTTTATAATGATAGAAGAATGTTTTTAGATGAACATCCTACACCTGATGAAGAACTGGGCCGGACATTATTGATTGCTCACGAAACTGCACATATGTGGTTCGGTGATTTAGTTACTATGAATTGGTTTAATGATGTGTGGACCAAAGAGGTTTTTGCAAATTATTTTGCAGCAAGAATTACTGAACCTCTTTTCCCTGACGTAAATCATAGGCTTTCTAATTTACGAACATTTTATATTTCCTCCTTAGGCGAAGATCGTACACCCGGAACAACGTCTATACGTCAGCCTCTTGATAATTTACGAAACTCCGGACTCATCTACGGTCAGATTATTTACAATAAAGCTCCTATTGTTATGGAAAAACTTGTGGAGTTGATTGGGCAAGAGGCATTTCAAAGCGGTATTCGGGAATATTTAAGGACTTATGCCTATGGAAATGCAACGTGGGATGATCTCGTTTCTATTTTAGATAGTAAAACCGATGCAGATTTAAAACAATTTAGCGATGTATGGGTAAATCAGAAGGGTATGCCTGAAATAGATATGGAACTTAAAGGTAATCGTCTTATTGTCCGCCAAAGAGATCTCTTGAATAGAGGAATATTTTGGCCGCAACGCTTTAATGTAACGCTCTGTGGAAAGAAAACAATTTCAAGGGAAATAAATCTTACGGATAGTATACTTGAACTGCCTCTCGATTTTTATCCGGATTATGTGCTTCCAAATACGGATGGTAGAGGTTATGGGCGCTTTCTCCTTTCTTCAGAGGCTGTTCAATATATTGTGGATAATTGGTTTTCAGAGAAGGATGAAGTTTGCCGTCTTTCGTTACTTATGACTTTATACGAGAATTATCAATCGAAGCGTTTGTCTCCTTCCCTTATAGCAAATACCCTGTTAAAGGGTTTACCTATTGAAAGTAATCCGATTATTGCTTCTGCCCTTGTTGGATATTTGAATAGTTGTGTTAATGACTTGAACGGTGAACCCCGTTTGTATATTGAACAACGGATGTATGAGCTGTATCAGACTCATAAACTTCCATCTGTCAGATTACAATTGCTTCGAGCCTTGATGAGTATGGTTGTTTCGCCGGATGTTATTGAAGCGCTATATGGTATATGGAGTGACGGAAAAAGTGAATTATTAAGCGAACGAGATTATATGACTCTCTCTTATGAACTGGCTATCAGGATGCCTGAAAGGAGTGCAGCCATTCTTGCTAAGCAAAGGGAGCGGATCACAAATCCGGATCGTATCAGGGAATATGATTATGTGGCACGGGCATTGAATCACGACACAACCAGATTGGATAATCTTTTTGAATCACTTCTTATTCCGTCAAACCGGCGCATTGAACCTTGGACTCAGACGGTGCTTTATTATCTAAATCATCCAACACGTCAGGATTATTCTGTCAAATATATACGTCCGGCTCTAGATGCATTGCGTGATGTGCAACGAACCGGCGATATCTTTTTTCCAAGAGGATGGGTGGGTGCGTTATTAGGAGGGTACAGAAGTATGGATGCATACCAAGAAGTACAGGACTTTTTGAAAGATAATCCGCAATACCCGCCTCTATTGAAAAATAAGATACTCCAGGCGGCTTACCCTTTATTTCGGTGTAACGAGGATTAAGGAGGTTCCTGAAGGATTCTTTGGCTTCTGTAATTATTAGCTTTATCTTTGCACCTCGAAAAAAGTAATTTAATGAATAAGTTCAAAGACAATGCGGCAACCGGAACCTCTTTCGGTATTTTACTGGCACTAAGTTTTTCACATTTGGCTAATGATACATTGCAGTCTGTAATTTCGGCTGTTTATCCAATGCTAAAGGAGAGTTTGGCTTTGAGTTTTGCTCAGATCGGTTTAATTACACTGGTCTATCAAATATCGGCTTCTGTATTTCAACCTGTTGTTGGATTTTATCTGGATAAAAGACCAAATCCGTGGTTTCTTCCGGTAGGAATGACCTTTACGATGACTGGGTTAACTACACTTGCTTTTGCTCATACCGTAACACTCACTGTAGTCGCTGTATTTTTGGTAGGTATCGGGTCTTCCATACTTCATCCGGAGGCATCCCGACTTACATCCATTGCTTCGGGCGGAAAACGCGGAATGGCACAGTCTTTATTTCAGGTAGGTGGAAATCTCGGGGGATCGTTAGGACCACTATTGGTTGCTCTCATTATTGCTCCATACGGTCAGAAACATATTGCTTTATTCTCAATATTGTCGGTAATCTGTATTCTTGTAATGATTCCCATCTGTAAGTGGTACAAAAGAAAGCTGAAGGAAGTAAAATCAGGAAAGAATACCATGCAGCCCATAAAACACTTGGCCATATCCCGCCCGAAATTGATTCTATCGCTGATAGTTCTGCTGATACTTATTTTTTCAAAGTATGTGTATATGGCGAGTCTGACCAATTATTATACGTTTTATCTGATTGAAAAATTTGGAGTTACCGTACAACAATCTCAATTTTATTTGTTCGGATTTCTTTTTGCTATTGCTCTGGGAACCCTGCTCGGCGGACCGATTGGTGATAAGGTAGGACGTAAGTATGTAATCTGGGTATCGATTCTTGGTACGGCTCCTTTTAGTTTAATGATGCCCTATGCCGACTTACAGTGGACTTGTATTTTGAGTTTGGTTATCGGTTTGATTTTATCTTCTGCATTTTCAGCAATTTTAGTGTATGCACAAGAGTTGCTGCCTATGAAACTGGGACTTATTTCCGGCCTTTTCTTCGGATTGGCTTTTGGTATTGCCGGAATTTCGGCTGCAATTATGGGAAATATAGCCGACGAAAAGGGTATAGAGTATATCTATCATCTCGTATCTTTTATGCCTTTACTGGGTATAGTTACCTATTTTTTACCTAATGTAAAGCGGAAAGTGTGATTGAGTAAGTGATTGAAATATTGTTTTTTTGTTATCCTGGTGATGTTGATTGATGTTATTTTTTGAACAATAGATCTTTTAAAATTGTTTTTAAGCCGAGTTAGTGAGTGATCTTTAACGCGACTCATTAATTGTTATAAAATATGTTTGTATGCAAAAGTTAATTTCTTATCCATTGTCTATAGTATATTATTTGCTATTTTTTTTAACATTACTGTTATTTCATCCGATTCAGTGGATATGTTTTAATTTGTTTGGTTATAATGCCCATAAAAAGAGTGTGGATGTATTAAGTTACTTTTTGGTGGCGAATACATATGTACTGGGAACTTCCTATAAATTTGAGAATCTTGACCTGTTGCCTCAAGGTGTTCCTCTTATAATTGCTGCCAATCATCAAAGCATGTATGATATTACTGCTATCGGATGGTTTATGCGTAAAGTGCACCCCAAATATATTAGTAAAATTGAATTAGCTAAGGGTATACCCAGTATTTCCTATAATTTAAATCATGGCGGTTCGGTTGTAATTGATCGTAAAGACCCCAGACAGAGTCTGCCTGCCATTAAAAAGATTGCAGAGTATATTGAACAAAATAAGAGATCGGTCGTTATATTTCCTGAAGGTACCAGGAGTAAGACGGGTGTTCCAAAGCCTTTTGCCGAAAGTGGATTGAAGTTACTGTGCAAGTATGCGCCTTCGGCCTACATGGTTCCGTTGACTATCAATAACTCCTGGAAAATGACGCCATGGGGATCTTTTCCATTAGGGATTGGGAATAAGCTTACTTTTACTATTCATCAGCCTTTTGCAATTGAAGACTTGTCTTTTGCCGAAATATTTGAAAGAACGGAAAAAGCAGTTGTTGGTTCTGTGCGCAATTAGTTGAAGGTGTTTTTCAACTTAATTATATACTTCATGGTTTAAGTTTAAACTATGTGTTTTTGTTGTAAATTATTACACAACCTATTACTCACAATTAAATTATTCCCAATGGCTCTAAAAAATATACGTTTAGAAGTGATGCACTTCATGGAACAGAATATAGATAGTTTTATTAATCAATATTTAATTCCTGTAGAAAAAATATGGCAACCAACTGATTTCTTACCAGATTCAGGTAGTGAAACTTTTTATGAAGATTTAAGGGAGTTGCGTGAATTGGCTAAAGATCTGCCATACGATTTCTGGGTCGTTCTGGTTGGAGATACCATTACAGAAGAAGCTTTACCTACCTATGAGTCTTGGTTGATGGAGGTTGAAGGCATTGTAAATGGCGATTCGGAAACCAGAAATGGTTGGTCAAAGTGGATCAGACAATGGACTGGAGAAGAAAACAGACACGGGGATGTACTTAATAAGTATCTCTATCTGTCGGGACGGGTAAATATGAGAGAAATTGAGCAAACAACCCAGCATCTTATTAACGATGGTTTTGATATAGGTACAGGTAGGGATCCTTACAAGAATTTTGTGTATACCAGTTTTCAGGAATTAGCTACATTTACGTCCCATAACGGTATTGCTGAATTGGCTAAAAAGGGTGGTAATGATAAATTGGCACGTATGTGCCGACGAATAGCGGGCGACGAAATGAGGCATCATCTGGCATATAGTGAGTTTGTAAGACGAATCTTTGAATTGGATCCAAGTGAAATGATGCTGGCCTTTAGCTATATGATGAGGCAAAAAATTGTAATGCCAGCCCACTTCTTGAGAGAATCCGGACAGAAAATAAGTACGGCATTCGAACAGTTTTCTAATTCAGCACAACGTATCGGCGTTTACACTACAAGCGATTATATAGCTATTATGGAAAAGCTGATTGAAAAGTGGAAAATAGATAAAATAACAGGACTCACAGATGAGGCCGAACGAGCAAGGGATTTTCTTATGAAATTGCCTGCACGAATGGCTAAAATATCTGAAAGGTTGGTTATCCCTTCAGAACCTTATGTCTTTAAGTGGGTAACTCCTTTAGTAAAATAGGCCTATTTATACATAGAATATTCCATCTCCCTGACAGATTCAATTCGCAGGAAGATGGATTTTTTTTATCTGCAAGCTTTCATGATATCATCCCAGGCTGCAGCCAGATCAGCCATACTTGGAAAGAGAATGTCAGCTCCTGCACCCAATAGTACACTGTCTGGCAAAGGACCGGTATTAACGGCTATAGTGAAAATGCCTGCAGCAACGGATGCTTCTACACCCATTGGTGCATTTTCTACAACAAAGGCCTCCCAAGGTTGAACTCCCGCTTTATTTAGTCCGATAAGATAAGGTTCCGGATGAGGTTTCCCATACTCCACATCGTAGGCCGTAACCATCTTTTCTCTTTCAAAGCAATTGGGAAAGGATTGATTTAATTTAGAAAGTAATGATTCCTGTCCAGAGCCGGTAACCACAAGTGTTTGTAGTCCATGTCTCTTAACATTCGAAATCACCTCGGTAGCTCCATCCATAGTGGCTCCATCATTATAATGATTGAACAACTCGGATTTCTGTTTATACATTTGCGCTTTTTCTTCCTCAGTTGCATCTCTCCCGAACGTACGTTGAAAAAGAATATTAATGGTGCTTTCGCCGGTCCTTCCTTCAAACATATAAAAGTCTTCGGGGGTTGAGATGAGTTGATGCAGACTGGAGGTTTCAGACCATGCACGGGCATGATAACGCATTGAATCGTATAATACTCCATCCATATCAAATAAAACGGCTTTGGGATTTAATATAGGGTACGAATGTCTATGCAGATAGCTTTGAATAGCTCGTTGAATCATTTTATTTGTCTTTTAAAGTATAATACAAAATTACACTAAAATGTTCGTGTAATCAAATGCTATCCTGTTGTTTGTCTTAAAAAGTAGTTATCTTTGTTTAAAAAGATTATATAGTTAATAAAACTATTCTATTAAGGTATTGTAAACTGTATTGTTGATTTGCCGACTCAGTATTAATCTTTAAAAAATGATAAATAGTTGAGGACTTTTTCTTTTTAATTAGTCTTATTATTAAAGTCAGCTTATTGTTATAGCCTTAAGTTATTATATAAATCAATACATATGAAAAAATTATTTTGTATTTCAGTTCTCTTATTTGTTTTCTTTTTTGCCCGTGCTGGAGAATGGATCCGCGTGAACCAATTGGGGTACCTTCCTGATTCGAAAAAGATAGCTGTATATATGAGTGAATCGCCCATTGATTTAGAACGTTTTGAATTGAAAGATGCTTACACCCATTCTACAATTCTTACTTTTAATTCACTGAAATCCGCTGGCAGATATGGTAAAATGCAATCTACTTACCGATTGAACTTTAGTGCATTTGAAGGTACCGGAACATATTATTTAAAAGCTGGCAATGCTGTTTCTCCGGTGTTCAGGATTAACGCACATGTATATGATGGTACAGCCGATTTTTTGCTTCATTATATGCGTCAGCAAAGATGTGGGTACAATCCATGGCTAAAAGATAGTTGTCACCTGCATGATGGTTATATTGTTTATCATCCAACCCGTTCGGGTGAGAAGATTGATGTTACCGGCGGTTGGCACGATGCAACGGATTATCTACAGTATACGGCCACCTCTTCCAACGCAATATATCAGATGATGCTGGCATACCAACAAAATCCGGAATCATTTGGTGATGCTTATCAAGCGAATGGACATCCTGGTTCTAATGGGATTCCGGATATAGTTGACGAGATTAAATGGGGACTTGACTGGTTGAACAAGATGAATCCGGAGAAGGGAATGATGTTTAATCAGATTGCGGATGACAGGGATCATGCTGGTTTCAGATTGCCTACAAGAGACTCGGTAGATTATGGATGGGGTAAAGGTACTGGCAGACCGGTCTACTTTTGTACCGGAGAACCTCAGGGATTGATTAAACATAAGAACAGAGCTGCCGGAATAGCCTCTACAGCTGGAAAGTTTTCTTCTTGTTTTGCCTTAGGTTCTAAAGTGTTGTCCGGATTTTATCCTGATTTTGCAAAAGAAATAGGGGCTAAGGCTGCTGATGCTTTCGACCTTGGCGTGCAATATCCGGGAGCATGCCAGACAGCCCCGGGTTCTGCTCCATATTTTTATGAGGAGGATAATTGGGTAGACGACATGCAATTGGCAGCTGTTGAATTGTATAAGTCGACCAAAGATGAAAAATACATGAAGCTGGCTGTAAATTATGGCAGAATGGAACCCGTTACTCCCTGGATGGGGGCTGATAGTGCCCGACATTATCAGTGGTATCCATTTATGAACGTAGGGCATTACAGACTTGGAAATTCGACCGATAAGCGAGTTAGCGATGAGTTTAAACGGAACATGCGTACTGGAATTGAACGTGTATTTGAAAAAGCAAAGGAAAATCCATTTCTCAATGGTATACCTTATATATGGTGTTCAAATAATTTAGTTGCAGCTTTGTTAACTCAATGCCGATTGTATCGGGAGACCACCGGCGATATTCGTTACGATGAAATGGAGGCGGCTTTAAGGGATTGGCTGTTTGGTTGTAACCCATGGGGTACAAGCATGATAGTTGGCCTTCCTTCGTGGGGAGACTATCCTGAGTTTCCACATTCTTCGTATGTTGTTGGCGGTATAGGAAATACTCCGGGCGGATTAGTAGACGGACCTGTTTACGGTGCTATTTTTAATGGATTGTTGGGTGTTAAAATTACTGAGCCGGACTTATATGCTCCTTTCCAATCGGATTTAGTCGTTTACCACGACGACGTCTCCGACTATTCAACCAATGAGCCAACAATGGATGGAACGGCAAGTCTTACTTATTATCTTTCTGCTATGCAAAAGGATGGTATGGAATTATCAAAGCATAACACCTCTCGAAACATCGAGGTGGCAGGAGGAATAGTTCGTACCGATCCTTCAAAAAAACAGTTGACATTGGTTTTTACGGCGGCCGACAAAGCGGATGGTGCCGATATTATACGAGAGGCATTAAAACGTAATCATGTTCAGGGGGCATTCTTCTTTACCGGCGGTTTTTATAGAGATTTTCCTGATGTAATCAAATCTTTAAAACAGGATGGACATTATTTGGGAGCTCATTCAAATGATCATCTTCTTTATTGTGCATGGGAAAATAGAGATTCTACGTTGATAAGCAGAGAGGTGTTTACAAAAGATATAGTTGAAAATTATAATTTGATGGCTAAAGCAGGTATTAATCCAGCGGATGCTCCTCTATTTATACCTCCATACGAATGGTATAATGAAGAGATTGCCAGTTGGGCTCAGGGTATGGGATTGAAAATCGTAAATTTTACGCCTGGTACCGGATCTAATGCTGATTATACAACTCCTGATATGAAAAACTACCGAAGTAGTAAGGATATATTCAATCAAATTATCAAAGTTGAAGAAGCTGATGGATTGAACGGACATTTGATATTGGTTCATCTTGGTACACATCCTGACCGGACTGATAAGTTTTATAACCGCTTGGATAAACTGATCAAAACATTGAAAAAAAGAGGATATACGTTTATTCCCTTGCGGGATGCTACAGGTTATTGATGATAATCCTAGCTGCTTTATCTTAAATAACAAAGCAGCAATAATTCTTTAAATAAAAGCCCAAAAGTAATTGCAATTACTTTTGGGCTTTTATTTAAAGATAAACTAGTTACGAAAAGTGAATCTTTCCTGAAAGGAGTGGATTGCTCTTATTATTTTGCAGAGTAGCCAGGAAATAGATCCCGGATTTCTGCTTCTGTTGGCTGTTTACCGTATTCACATATTTGAAAGGATTCTATCGCTTTTACTTTACTTAAATCTGTATATCTATACCATTTGTAAAGTAATTCTTTATCCTTTTCTGTTATAAATCCTCTTTTGATTACATAGTTTTTTTCGAGGTAGTTAAGTCTTCCTTCTTTGTCTGAGGGTATGATGTCATTGGATTGGTTTATCCAGGGTAGCCATTCATACACTTGCGAAACATGTGCATCAAGTAAGTTGGCTTTCTCTTTAATTACCGGCGTTATGTCTATCACAATGTCTGATCGAAAGGGCAACGGTGTTGTAAAGCGATCTCTTGTATATAAAAATAATGGATTGTTTTTGATAGCAGGTACCTCCGGAAGCATTTGAGGTACTGTTACCATAAAAGCTGCATCCTGAACCAGGAGTGAGGCATTTCTATGATCTGGATGATAATCGAAGGGACGATGGGTGATTACTATATCTGCTTTCCATTCCCTTATTAAGCGAATAACTTCTAATCGATTTTCGAGCGTTGGAAGTAGCTCACCATCATTTATGTTAACAACTTCGTATGCACATTTTAGCCTTTTTGCAACCTCTTCGGTTTCTTTCAACCTAACAGCAGCTAATTCAATGGGGGTGTAAGATTGATGTCCTTTGTTCCCATTCGTGAGGGATACGCATTTTACCTCGTGTCCGGCAGCTGTAAAAAGAAGTGCAAGACCGCCACTGGTTATTTCACAGTCGTCCGGGTGAGCGCAAATGATTATCACACGTTTTGAATCTTTTGATTCTTCTGAGCTCAGCATGTTAACACAAGGGAAGATCAGTAATAGTACCAGCAAAATAAATCTCTGTTTCATAGTAGTTTAAAATATAAGGTGTCGAATAAATACTCAGTATTATTCATTTAATTCTATTGAACAAAGTAAAGAATTTTTTTATAGATTTATTAGTTTGTAATCTATTTTCTTCGATTCTAAATTTACACAGGTCGTGCTAGCGATAAAAACAGGTGCGTTAAGTTCGTTTTTCAAATGCGAATCTATACTGAATAGACAGGGCTAAAAAATAATGGCTACTCAGAATAATCTAAGTAGCCATTCATTCGAATTAAAAAGTATTATAGTTTAGCTTTGATAGCTTCGCTTTCTTTTTCGTATCCAGGTTTGTTCAACAATGCAAACATATTCTTTTTGTACGCTTCCACACCTGGCTGGTCAAACGGATTTACTCCTAACATATAGCCGCTTATACCGCATGCTTTTTCAAAGAAATAGAAAAGCTGACCAATATAATATGCGTTTACCGCAGGAAGAGTGATTTTGATATTTGGTACACCTCCATCAACGTGTGCCAGTTGAGTACCAAGTTCGGCCATCTTGTTTACTTCGTCCACACGTTTGCCTGCAAGGAAATTCAATCCGTCAAGATCTGCATCGTCTGCAGGAATTTCTACCCGGTGGTCGGGAGATTCAATGGATATAACTGTCTCAAAGATGGTACGTTCGCCTTCCTGAATCCACTGGCCCATAGAGTGAAGATCTGTGGTGAGATCTACTGCTGCGGGGAAGATACCCTTATTGTCTTTTCCTTCGCTTTCTCCGTAAAGCTGTTTCCACCATTCACCAATATAATGGAGTTTTGGATGGAAATTTGCCAATATTTCGATGCTTTTACCGCTCTTATATAATTCGTTGCGAACAGCTGCATATACAGCCGAAAGATTTTCTTCGAAAGGAACTTCGATTCCTGTCTTTTTTTCCATAGATACAGCTCCGGCAACTAATTCGCGGATGCTGATACCAGCTACAGCAATGGGAAGTAAACCTACTGGAGTAAGAACAGAAAAACGACCACCAACATTATCAGGAATAATAAATGTTTTGTAGCCCTCTTTTGTCGCTAAAGTGCGCAACGCACCCTTAGATTTGTCTGTAATGGCAACGATACGGGTTTTAGCCTCTTCTTTACCAACAGCATCCTCCAACTGTTTCTTCAAAATACGAAATGCCAAAGCCGGTTCAGTTGTAGTACCTGATTTGGAAATATTGATGATTCCGAATTGTTTGCCTTTCAGAATTTCAGTAAGCTCATATAAGTAATCTTCACCGATATTTTGTCCGGCATATAAAAGAATCGGATTCTTGCGTTCTTTAAGAAGGAAATCGAAGCTGTTGTTAAGAGCATCAACTACGGCTTTTGTGCCTAAATAGCTACCGCCAATTCCCACAGCTACCACTACTTCACATTTTTCGCGAAGAATGTTGGCCGTATTTTCGATATCTGTAAGTTCCTCGTCAGTAATGGAAGAGGGGAGGTGTAACCAACCCAAAAAATCGTTTCCTTTACCGTCGCCATTATGCAGAGTGGCGATGCAATTGTTTGCTTTTGTTTCCTGATCCAGAATCTGTTTTTTTGAAACTGTTCCCAGAACCTTGTCAATGTTTAAACTGATGTTCTTCATATATCAATTTGAATTTATTTAAACGTTTCAGTCAACTGCCGGATTACGGTAGTCGGAGATTTCTTTTCGTATAAAATATCATACAATGCATTGAGTATTGGCATCTTTACATTGTATTTTTTGTTAATCTCGTAAATGCATTTGGTACCGTAGTATCCTTCTGCAATCATCTCCATCTCGAGTTGAGCAGTTTTAACAGAATATCCTTTCCCGATCATTGTTCCGAAAGTCCTGTTTCTGCTAAAGCGAGAATAGGCCGTTACCAGCAGATCTCCAAGATATACAGAGTCTGTGATGTCTCTTTCCAGACCGTGAATCGCATCTACAAAGTTGCGCATCTCTTCAATAGCATTTGAAATAAACACAGCTTGAAAGTTGTCTCCGTATTTCATCCCATGGCATATTCCGGCTACAATAGCATATACATTCTTTAATACAGATGCATATTCAATCCCGATAACATCCTTACAGACAGAGTTCATCAGGTATTGATTTTTAAATACAGGAGAAATCGCTTTAACCTTTTCTATATCCGGACAAGCCAATGTGATATATGAAAGTCTTTCTAAAGCTATTTCTTCAGCATGACAAGGACCTCCAAGTACAGCTATATTTTCAATAGGTACCTTAAAATATTCAGCAAAATAATCTGTAATAAGCATATTTTCATCAGGAACAAGTCCTTTGATGGCTGAAATGATAAATTTATCAGTCAGAGATGCTTTTACTTTTTTCAGATGTTGTTTTAAAAAGGGAGATGGGGTAGCAAAAATTAATGTATCCGAATCCTTTATTATCTGATTTATATTTGTGTAAAATGTAATACGACTGATATCGAACTTTACAGCAGTTAAATAGCGTGGATTATGTTCCAATTGCTTGAACTCTTCAACGCTTTCCGGACGCCGCATATACCAGTTGATGCTGCCTTGCGTAGACAACACAATCTTGGCCAGTGCAGTAGCCCAGCTACCTCCTCCCATAATAGCAATTTTTCCAGGCAAATTCATACGTTCGGATTTATTTGTCGGCATTTGCAATCCAGGCTTCCACTTCTTCGGCAGTAGGATTCGATAATTCCAGTTTATATTTTTTATTCATCTCACAAAGTTCTTGTCTTAACTTGTTTGGGTTTAATCCCTTCAAGGTATCAATAGTGAGATAGCCGGCTTTTTGTAAGGCCGGAACCCAAGCTTCGTCAATTCCCAGGGCGGCATATTTGTCAGCACTGTCTTTTTTTATAGTCTTTTCCGGGCGCATTTGAGGGAAGAATAAAACTTCCTGAATGCTTTCCTGACCAGTCATGAACATTACTAAGCGATCCATACCGATACCCATACCACTTGTAGGAGGCATACCATATTCGAGGGCACGAAGAAAGTCATTGTCGATAAACATCGCTTCATCATCACCCTTTTCAGACAAACGAAGTTGTTCTTCAAAACGAGCACGTTGATCGATCGGGTCATTAAGCTCTGAATACGCATTGGCAAGTTCTTTACCATTAACCATTAATTCGAAACGCTCCGTAAGCTCCGGATTGGTACGATGCTTTTTGGTAAGAGGTGACATTTCGATAGGATAATCGGTTATAAAAGTAGGCTGAATATAAAGACCTTCGCATTTTGCACCGAATATTTCGTCAATCAGTTTACCTTTACCCATTGTTTCATCTTGTTCGATATTTAGCTGTTTGCACACTTCACGAAGTTGATCTTCGTTCATGCCACTGATATCGATACCCGTATGCTCCTTAATAGAGTCAATCATGGTTACACGTTTGTATGGAGCCTTGAAATCTATTTCTTTCTCACCCATCTTAACCTTTGTAGTTCCATGAACATCCAAACAAATCTTTTCGAGCATCTGTTCTGTTAAGTTCATCATCCAGTTGTAATCTTTGTATGAAACATAGATTTCCATACATGTAAATTCAGGATTGTGAGTCCTGTCCATACCTTCATTACGGAAATTACGACTAAACTCATAAACACCTTCAAAACCTCCTACAATCAGTCTTTTCAGATATAATTCGTTTGCAATACGTAAGTATAAAGGAATATCTAGTGCATTATGGTGGGTGACGAATGGTCGTGCACTTGCTCCACCTGGGATGCTTTGCAGAACCGGAGTGTCAACTTCAATATAGCCACGCTCATTGAAAAATTCGCGCATGGAATTGAATATCTTCGTACGTTTAATAAAGATATCTTTTACACCTTCGTTAACAATAAGATCTACGTAGCGTTGGCGATAACGCATTTCCGGGTCGGTAAATCCATCAAACACAACCCCGTCTTTAACTTTTACAACAGGCAGAGGCTTAAGTGATTTGGATAGAACTGTCAGCTCTTCTGCATGAATGGAAATTTCTCCCATCTGAGTACGGAAAACAAAACCCTTAACTCCAACAAAGTCACCAATGTCGAGTAACTTTTTAAATACGGTGTTGTATAACTCTTTGTCTTCCCCGGGACAGATGTCATCACGGGTGATATATACTTGAATACGACCTTCGGAATCTTGTAATTCCATAAAAGAAGCCTTGCCCATGATACGGCGACTCATAATACGTCCCGCAATTTGTACCGGTCTGCGGTCTGCGTCGTCTTTAAACGATGCTTTAATTTCATTTGAATAAGCATTCGTTACATACTCTGCGGCTGGATATGGTTCTACCCCGATACTCCGCAATTGTTCCATGCTATTGCGCCTTATGACTTCCTGTTCGCTCAGATCAATTAGATTCATTATGCTATTTTTTTGTAAAATACGGGACAAAAGTACAAAACTTTATGTTGAAAGTAGCTATAGGTAATACTAAAATTACTTATACGCAGTCATTTCGAATGTATTTTAGATGAATTTAAAGCATATTTCGTATCGCTTCAGGTAAGAAGAAGCGAATATCTTTTCCGTCTTCAAGTGCTTTGCGTATGAATGAAGACGAAATTTCTATTATCGGGGCTTGAACCAACTTAACATTGGGTAACTTTGAAGGTATTTTTACATCATAACCTTTCCTGGGATAGATTAGTAAATGGTATTTTGAAACCAATACTTCCGGATCTTTCCATTTGTCAATACTCAGCCAATTGTCTGCACCGATGATGAGGCTAAAATTGTGATCAGGATAAGCAGCACTTAGTGCATCTAATGTTTGAATGGTATAAGAGGGCTGAGGTAACTGAAATTCAAAATTACTTGCTTTGAATTTCGGATATCCGTCAATCGCTTTTTGGGTTAATTCATATCGAAACTCGTCGTCCATCAAATCGGTCTTTACTTTTAATGGATTATGAGGTGTAACAAGAAACCAGACTTCATCAAGTCCTTCGAATTCACATAAATAATTAGCCAATGCCAGATGTCCGATGTGAATTGGATTAAAAGAGCCGGGATATATTCCTGTTTGTTTCATTATCAGTTGTTAATGCTGAATAAAGATAGGACTTTTATTCAAAAAAGTACTAACTTTTTGAACAAAAAGTCCTATGATTTATATTAAAAAGTCCTATTATTTTTTTGCCTTTTTTCAATAATCTAAAAAGGCTTTGATAACCTGAAGCGTTTCTGTTTTTGCATTTTCAAGATTATCATTAATTATCACTTTATCGAACTTGGAAGCAAAACTCATTTCAAATGAGGCTTTAGTCAGTCTGTTTTCAATTACATCCATACTGTCTGTTCCTCTTCCTACAAGACGGTCGCGCAGAGCTTCAATACTTGGTGGCTGGATAAAAATGGAAAGAGCTTTATCTCCGTAATAATTTTTAATATTACACCCTCCAACCACATCTACATCAAATACTACATTGTTCCCTTCGTTTAAAATCCGCTCGACTTCACTTTTCAGAGTTCCATAAAACTTATCGGTGTAAACTTCTTCGTATTCAAGAAATTCACCTTCGTTTATTTTTGCTCTGAATTGCTCTGGTGTGAGAAAATAATATTCCACACCGTCTTTTTCATTTCCTCTCGGAGACCTGCTGGTTGCCGAAATGGAAAAATGAAGATTTAAATTCTGTGTTAATAGATAATTAATTATGGTTGATTTGCCCGAGCCTGATGGCGCAGAAAATATAACAAGTTTACCAGCCATATATTATAAAACGTTTAATACTTGTTCCTTAATTTGTTCCAGTTCATCTTTCATCTGTACAACAATCTGCTGCATTTCTGCATGGTTACTCTTTGATCCCAGAGTGTTTATTTCGCGGCCAATTTCCTGGGCTATAAATCCAAGTTTCTTTCCTTGTCCATGGCCATTGTTCATGGTGCTTATAAAATACTTCAAATGATTGTCCAGTCTGTTTTTTTCTTCGTTAACATCCAGCTTTTCAATGTAATATATCATTTCTTGCTCAAACCTGTTGTTGTCTATTTCAACTCCGTTTAATTTAGCAATACTCTCACTGATGCGAGTTTTTATTTTTTCAATACGCTCTGCATCGAATTCACCAATACGATCCAGTAAAGAAGCAATGTTTCCTATTTTTTGTTCAAATAATTTCTGAAGCATGGCTCCTTCTTGTAGCCGGAATTCCTTAAGATGCTTGATTGCTTCTTTAATTGTTTTCATCACTAACTCCCATTCGCTTTCATCAACTTCAGCAATGTCTGATTTGATTGCTTCAGGCAAACGTAATAAAGTTGTGAACCAATCAGCCGGAACCGGAATATTTAGTTTCTCAGAAACGTCCTTGATCTGATTATAGTAACTTTCAATTGCAGCAAGATTTATTTGTGTTGGAGTATCTTTACCAATATATTCAATGAAGATAGAGAAGTCCACTTTACCACGTTCCACTTCCTGAAGCAATAAACTTCGTACCGCCATTTCTTTGTCCTTATAAATTCCAGGAATACGAGTGGAAAGATCCAGCTGTTTGCTGTTAAGTGCTTTCACTTCTACAGTTACTTTTTTGGAAGGAAGTTCGGCTGTAACTTTGCCAAACCCAGTCATAGATTGTATCATAGTTCTTAAACTTTGTGCAAAGTTACTTTTTATTTCTAACAATGATTGTTATACTGTATAAAAATGTAATTTTGCACTTTAAAACTAGTAATTATGTCATATATTTTAAATATCGAGACTTCGACTTCCGTTTGTTCAACAGCCTTGTGTCAAGACGGTAATGTTATATTTGCCAACAAATCAACCGAAGGTCCTTCTCATTCTGTTCTTTTAGGAACTTTTGTTGCAGAGGCTTTGGAGTTCATTAAAAATAATGAATTAAAATTAGATGCTGTAGCTGTAAGTAGTGGGCCCGGATCTTATACCGGTTTACGTATTGGTGTATCTATGGGGAAAGGCCTTTGTTTTGGCTATGGAATACCTTTAATAGCGGTTCCCACACTTAAAATAATCGCATCAAAAGCCATTTCATTAAATAATAAAGCGAATGAAACTCTGTATTGTGCGATGTTGGATGCCCGGCGTATGGAGGTATATGCATCCATATTTGATAGGGAATTGACTACTTGTCGTGAGACTGCTGCTGATATTATAACACCAGAAACTTACGAAGAATTTTTGAATAAGGGTCCTGTCTGCTTTTTTGGAAATGGAGCCGAAAAGTGTAAGACTGTAATTACACATCCCAATGCTATGTTTATGGATCAGATTTATCCATTGGCTGAAGATATGGCTTTATTGGCTGAAGATGCTTTTACTAAAGGAGAATTTAAGGATGTTGCCTATTTTGAGCCTTTTTATTTGAAAGATTTTGTTGCCACTGTAGCACGAAATAAGGTTTTTTAATTAATTCCTACATATAAAAAAAGCGGCCCGAAAGCCGCTTTTTTTATATGTAGGAATTAAGATATTAACCTAAGAATCCCAAAAGAATACCTGCAGCAACTGCAGAGCCGATTACACCGGCTACATTTGGTCCCATTGCGTGCATCAACAAATAGTTAGTGGGGTCATACTCCAATCCAACAGTTTGTGAAATACGTGCAGAATCAGGAACTGCCGATACACCAGAATTTCCAATGAGTGGATTAATTTTATTACCTTGTTTAAGAAATAAATTAAAAAATTTCACAAAGAGGATTCCTGCGCAAGTTGCTATAACAAACGACAAAGCCCCTAAACCAAAAATTTTGATAGAGTTTACTGTGAGAAATTGTGTTGCCTGTGTTGAAGCACCAACAGTAATCCCTAATAAAATAGTTATTGTGTCGATAAGTGGTCCTCTTGCGGTTTCTGCCAAACGACGTGTTACACCGCTTTCTTTTAATAAATTTCCGAAGAATAACATGCCAAGTAATGGTAAACCTGAAGGAACAAGAAAGCAGGTTAGTAGTAGACCAACAATAGGGAAAATAATTTTCTCTGTTGATGATACTACTCTTGGTGGTTTCATTCGTATCAATCGCTCTTTTTGAGTAGTTAAAAGTCTCATAAAAGGAGGTTGAATAATAGGAACTAATGCCATATACGAGTATGCTGATACCGCAATTGCACCCATTAAATTAGGGGCTAACTTAGATGAAAGGAAGATCGCAGTAGGACCATCAGCACCACCGATGATTCCAATTGCTCCTGCTTGATTAGGCTCAAAACCCATTTGTAATGCAATTGTATAAGCTCCAAAAATACCGAATTGAGCAGCTGCACCAATGAGCATTAGTTTCGGATTGGAAATTAGCGCAGAGAAATCTGTCATAGCACCAATACCTAGAAAAATTAATGGAGGATACCATCCTTGCATTACACCTTGATAAAGAATGTTTAAGACAGATCCTTCCTCATAGATTCCAACTTGAAGACCAGCATCTTTAAATGGAATATTGCCAATTAAAATTCCAAAACCAATTGGAATTAACAGCATAGGCTCGAATTCATATTTGATTGCCAGGAAAATAAACAACAGTCCAATCAAAATCATAATGAGATGACCGGGTGTTGCATTGTAAATACCTGTATATGAGAGAAACGTTTGGAGATTCTCTCCTAAAAATGATATAAAACTTTCTTGCATAACGTTACCCAATTACAACGATATCCGCGCCTTCCAGAACAGAATCACCTTTGTTTACTTTTACTTCTAAAATTTTACCATCTCTGTCTGCATTGATGTTATTTTCCATTTTCATGGCTTCAAGGACTGCTATCTTTTGTCCACGTTTAACAGTGTCACCCACCTTACAATCCAGACTTAAAATAACACCTGGCAGGGGTGATTTCACTGCTCCGGCAGAACTACTAGTAACGGGACGCGATACTAGTGGGGCCCCATTTGCTGCAGTTGGTGCTTGAGCAGGTCTTTTTAATGTCACCATTTGTTTTTTTGCAGGTTTGTCCATCTGCACTTTGTAAGGAGTCCCATTTACCTCTACTTCAGCAAAATTGTCTTCGACATTGTTAACGGTAACATTGTAAACATTCCCGTTTATTGTATATTTAAACTGTTTCATTGTTTATATTTCTTTTTATTGAAATTATTTTCTTGGAATTTCACGCAGGCCGTAGAGTTTCGAACTCCATGGAGAGTAGTTTCTGGTAACTTTATGTATAGTTAAAACAGTGTTTTCAAGATCATGTACATCTTCTGTTACTTCATATAGTGCCGTCGCAATAGCTGCAAAAACTTCACCAGCCTCTTCTCCTGCTAGATCATCATTTTCAGCATTAATGGCTCCTGTTTTTGCCTTTTTTGCATTTCGTTTAGAAGCAGCGATGGATATTTTTCCCACTTGTTTGAATATGAGATATAATAATAATAATCCCATAAAAGTAACAGCCATTGCACTTACTGTCATTCCAATTCCAAAGGAATCATTTTGTTTGAAATTATCAATTTTCTCATTTGAATCAAGTGTAAGATTGTTTGTGCTGGGAGTTACTTTGGTAAGTTGCGCCCATTCTTTTTCACCATCTATCAAACGACCATAACTTGTGTCTGCAATTTGACCTGCTGGAACTGTAACTTCATCAATTAATGTTTTACCATCTGCATCAACAATGGCAATATAGTTATCCATATATGGATCAAGAACAAAGTTTACGTGAAATGTTCCTCTTCCAGGATTATTGTCAGCAAAAAAGAGAGTGTGTTGTCTTGGACGTATTTTTGTAAGAACATCACCTTTGGGAATCATATATTTTGTAAGATTGTTCTTGTCGTTAGTAATATAACAACCTTTCAAATCTACAGTCCCTGCAGAACTGTTAAACAGCTCAATCCAACCACTATGTTTTCCATAATCGTCAACATAATTATCTTCGTTGACAACTAATATTTCATTTATTCTTATGGATGTGGCACGTTGAGCATTAATTCCTAAAGAGAATAATGTTGCAAACAAAACCAGTATCCCTATTTTCTTTTTTATCATATTCATCTCCTTTTTTATGAATTATAAAGGTAGATTATCATGTTTCTTTGCAGGGTTTGTCAACTTCTTAGTCTGAAGCTGCTGCAAAGCACGGATAATCCGGAAACGGGTGTTACGAGGCTCGATAACATCATCAATATAGCCATATTGAGCTGCATTGTACGGATTTGCAAATGCTTTTTTATATTCCTCTTCTTTTTCAATCTGAGCTTTAGCGGGATCTTCTGCTGATGCAACTTCTTTCGCAAAGATAACTTCAACAGCACCACTTGGTCCCATTACTGCAATTTCAGCAGTTGGCCAAGCATAGTTCATGTCACCACGAAGATGTTTTGAACTCATCACGCAATAGGCTCCACCATACGATTTTCTTAAAGTTACAGTAACCTTAGGAACTGTGGCCTCTCCATAAGCATAAAGAAGTTTAGCTCCGTGAAGAATTACACCATTGTATTCCTGGCCTGTACCTGGTAAGAATCCCGGTACGTCAACCAACGTAACCAAAGGAATATTAAATGCATCACAGAAGCGAACGAAACGGGCTGCTTTACGTGAAGCGTTGCTATCAAGACAACCAGCCATTATTTTAGGTTGATTTGCAATTACACCAACAGACTGACCGTTGAAGCGGGCAAAACCAACAATAATGTTCTGAGCATAGTCCTTATGAACCTCAAGGAATTCGCCATTATCAATGATTGTACCAATCACTTCATACATGTCGTAAGGTTTATTAGGTTCATCAGGAATGATATCATTCAGTGCATCATCCAAACGATCGATAGGGTCGTTGCACTCCATAAGTGGGGCTTCTTCCAAGTTGTTTTGCGGCATATAGCTGATAAGTTGGCGAATCAATTTTAATCCGTCTTCTTCGTTATCAACTGCAAAGTGAGCAACACCAGATTTTGTAGTGTGAACACTAGCTCCACCCAATTGTTCTTGTGTAACATCTTCTCCAGTTACAGACTTAACAACCTTAGGACCTGTGAGGAACATATAGCTGGTACCTCTGGTCATGATATTAAAGTCGGTCAATGCAGGAGAATAAACGGCTCCACCTGCGCATGGACCAAAAATTCCAGAAATCTGAGGAACAACGCCAGAAGCCAAAATATTACGCTGGAAAATTTCTGCATAACCTGCCAAGGCGTTTACACCCTCTTGAATACGAGCACCTCCAGAGTCATTCAATCCAATTACCGGTGCACCCATTTTCATTGCCTGGTCCATCACTTTACAGATTTTCATGGCCAATGATTCAGAAAGTGCTCCTCCAAATACAGTAAAATCCTGTGCATATATATATACAAGACGTCCATCTATTGTTCCATATCCGGTAACAACACCATCTCCCAGAAATTTGGTGGCATCAATACCGAAATTGGTACAACGGTGCTGAACGAACATGTCGAATTCTTCAAAACTACCTTCGTCAAGCAACATGGCAATTCTTTCACGGGCAGTATATTTACCTTTTTTGTGCTGAGATTCAATTCTCTTTTCTCCACCTCCGATACGAGCTTTTTCACGTAATTGAATCAGCTCTTTTACTTTTTCAAGTTGGTTACTCATGTTTTTATATTTTGATATTAGAATAAAGTAATAATTTATTTTTCAGGATGTTCGCAAAGTTCTGTGAGCACACTGCAAGTTGACTTTGGATGAAGAAATGCAATGTTCAGTCCTTCGGCACCACCTCTTGGAGCTTTGTCGATCAATTTAACACCTTTAGCTTCCACTTCGGCCAATGCTTCAGCAACTGAAGGAACGGCAAATGCAATGTGATGAATACCTTCGCCTTTCTTTTCAATAAATTTAGCAACTGCACTTTCTTCGCTTGTTGGTTCGAGTAATTCAATTTTAGTCTGGCCAACCATAAAAAAAGCTGTTTTTACTTTTTGATCTGCAACTTCTTCGATGTTATAGCATTTCAAACCTAAAACTTGTTCGTAATAAGGCAAAGCCTCTTCAATACTTTTTACAGCAATACCTAAATGTTCAATATGCGTAATTTCCATGATATAATAATATATTAAATGATTTTTTTATTGCTGCAAATGTACATTCTTTTTACACAATGGTGAAATATTTCTTTAATTTTATCTAATGAGATATCAATTCTGGCAGCATAGAAAAGAATAATTGGGATTTTCAGAATTCAGCAATTATTCTTAGATTAAGTTGGCGACCTGTGAGATAATTCGGAACGGCGTATTGCTGGTTGTAAATGTCGGTCACCCAATAATATGAACTGACATTTTTTATGTTTAAAATATTAAACACATCCACCCCTATCCATATGTTTTTAAGTTTACTCATAACTCCACGCTGCATAATATTTTCTGTTGTTCCGGCTATTTGATAAGATAATCCCAGGTCTACTCTTTTATAAGGCGACATACGGAAAAAACCATCTTCGTATCCTTTTCTGGGAGCTGTTATGGGTAATCCTCCGGAAAGCACTCCTTTAAGATTTAATTTAACCTTTTTATAACCAGGAAAATAGTCTTGAAAAAATAGGGAAACATTATACCCCTGACTATTTGGCATTGGAACTGTTACCTTGTCTCTGATTGTTTGTTCTGCTTTCATGATTGAAAAGCTCAGCCATGAGTCGGTTCCGGGAACAAATTCGCCAAAAAACTTAACGTCCATCCCTAACGCATAGCCATTGGCGCAGTTTTCACCGTAATATCTTATCTTTACATTGTCTACGGTATAAGGATTAAGTTTATCCATCATTTTGTAGTAAATTTCAGTTGATATTTTGAAGTTTCGTTCGGCTGCGCGGAATGTGTAATCTCCCCCTAATATAAAATGAACTGATTGCTGAGATTTCAGAGCATCATTTAAAACTACAACATTATTGGACTGCTCATCTTGTTTGGTAACACGCATTTCTTTGTAAAAAGGAGACTGATAGTAAATGCCGGAGGCAAAACGGAATGTAAGATCCTGATTGAAGTTAGGAATAAAGCCGATTGAAGCACGCGGGCTGAAAATGAATTCTTTATTGAAACTCCAATAACTTCCCCGGATACCAGCTACCAATGTAAATAATCCATGCTTGGTCCTGAATTTGAAATTGTCTTGCAGGTAACCGGAAGTCCGGCTGCTTTCCAGCTTATTGTTAGAATACAGATTTGTAATAAGACTTACCTCCGATCCTGTGTAAGGTAAAGAATATCCAGCTGAATCACGTTTTTCCCACTCATTAATTCGGTCTTTTATCTTCTCGAGTTGAACATTAACTCCCCACTTCAAGGTGTTGTTTTTTAATTTGCTTTCACCATAATGCCCAATAGTGATGATGTTGGAGTTGAGTCTGTTTCTTGCATGTTCGTGATAGGTTCCAACCTCCAAAGCAGAAGATGCGTCGTCGTCCGTATTGTTCTCTTCACCTAAATCATTCAACCAGTATTCGCCTGAAATATCATACGTTTCTTCTTCTTTGCTTGAAAACGCGGAGGCTTGAAGACCTAACTCCGTTTGCTCGGTCAGCCTTTTTTTTATTACCATTGCACCAAAGAGAGTTTCAAACTTATCCTGTTCACGTCCATCAAAATAAACCTTAAATTTTTTAATCATAGACGTTGTTCCAAAAGAAGTTTCGCGTGTAAAAGGTGTGAATTTGTAATTATTTATTGAGACGTTTCCTAAGAAATTGACATCCAACGTTGGAGTGATCTGATAAGTTATATACGATTGTAAGTCAACAAAAGTAGGATTGAACTCAGCGTCTGTATCCATTGTATTCAATAGCGATTGGTTTGTTTTGTAACGGATACCGGTGATTTGAGTTAATTTGCCGATGCTGCTTCCAACATAAGCGCTTGCACCAAGAAAGCTCAGAGCAGCTGAACCTTCCAGTGATTTAGGCTTTTTGTAATTGATATCCAAAACCGAGCTCATCTTATCTCCGTAACGTGCCTCAAACCCTCCGGCTGAAAAATTGACAGACTCGGTGAGTTCAGGATTGATAAAGCTTAGTCCCTCCTGTTGGCCGGACCGGATCAGCAAGGGTCTGAACACTTCAATTCCATTAACATATACGATGTTTTCATCATAGCTTCCTCCTCTGACCGAATATTGCGAGCTAAGTTCATTGCTTGATGAAACTCCGGCATACGTAACCACCAAAGATTCGATACTTCCCCCGGCAGGGTCGGGGAGGAGCCTTATCCGGTTTGCATCCAACGTTTCCATGGTGGTGGTTTGTTTGCGGATTGCGGTTATTGTTACATCTCCCAAGTTGAGTGATGTACTGTTCATTTGCACATTAAGCCGCATGTCACGGTCGGCTTTGGGTATTATGCGTTCGGCCTTGTTGTATCCCAGACACGAATAAACAAGAGTGAGCGAATCTCCGGCAGCCACATGTAAAGCATAAAAGCCTTTGTCGTTGCTCATTGATCCGTTCAGAGAATTTTTTACACGGATGTTTACAAGTTCAATAGGATTACCATCCGCGTCGCGTACGTACCCGGAAATTTTGATCCGCTCTTGAGCCAGCGTGGTTGCGGAAATGATAATATATAGCAGTGCTGCAATCGCACGTATTTTCATATTCTGTATCTTACTAGTAATACTTAACGAGAAAAAAAGAAGAAGCGTATACCCGGAGTGATAAAAATATTATTAATTTTGTCGAAATTCAAACAATTTATCATCTAAATAGAGAATAATGGAGAGCTTTGCAGAACTGATTAAAAAAAGAAGAAGTATCAGAAAGTTTACAAACCAGCTACTTAGCCCCGAACAAGTTGAATCGTTATTAAAAGCAGCATTAATGGCGCCATCTTCAAAACGAAGTAATGCGTGGCAGTTTGTACTCGTAGAAAATAAAGAGATGTTGCAGAAGCTGGCATCTTGTAAGAAGAACGGCTCTTCTTTTCTTGAAACATCTGCACTTGCCATTGTTGTGTTGGCTAACCCAATGGAAAGTGATGTATGGGTTGAAGATGCATCGGTTGCCTCTATTTATATCCAACTTCAGGCCGAAGATTTGGGCTTAGGCAGTTGTTGGTGCCAGATTAGAAATCGTGAAACAGCCGGAGAGACTGATTCTGCTCAATATGTAAGAGACTTGCTGGATATACCATACCAGATGGAAGTACTTTCTATTATCGGAGTTGGTTATAAAGACCAAGACAGGAAGCCATTTGATGAAACACATTTGCAGTGGGAAAAGATTCACATAGATAAATTTGTTTTTCCATCCGAATCAGAATCCTCTGAGTCATGAAAGTGGTGTTTATCGGATCTGGAAACCTTGCTACCCACCTTTCTCTGGCAATGAAAGGGGCTGGGATTGAAGTCGTCCAGGTTTACAGTCAGACAGAATCCCATGCAAGTTTGCTAGCCAATAAACTTTCATGCAGTTTTACTACCGAACCAGAGTCCATTGTAATCGATGCTGATATTTATATATTTTCAGTCAAAGATTCTGCCTTACTTGATTTGATTCATAAAATTCCCCAAAATAAAGGTCTTTGGCTTCATACTGCGGGAAGTGTTCCGATGGGTGTGTTTGAAGGATATAATGACAGGTATGGGGTATTATATCCTTTGCAGACGTTCAGTAAAAACAGAGATATAGATTTTAGTATTGTGCCGGTGTTTATTGAATCAAATTCTGCCGGCGACGAAGCATATTTGTTATCTTTTGCAGGTAAGCTTACAAGACAGGTAATCTCTCTTTCTTCGGAAAAGAGAAAACATTTGCATCTTGCAGCTGTATGGGCTTGTAATTTTACGAATCACATGTATTTGATGGCATCTAAAATATTGCAGGAACAAAGTTTGTCCGAGGCATTTCTTTTGCCCCTTATTGATGAAACAGCAGCCAAGGTGCATCAGCTTTCTGCCCGCGAGGCGCAAACCGGACCGGCAATCAGATATGATGAAAATATTATTGAAAAACATATAGAGCTTCTTTCCGACCCGAATATGAAAGAGCTTTACCGGTTAATCAGCCGGAATATACATAAAGAATCCAGCAATGAGTAGTATAAATTATGATTTAAGAAAAATCAGAGGGTTTATCTTTGATGTGGATGGAGTTCTTTCTAAAGACGTCATACCTCTGCATCCCAACGGAGATCCGATGCGTACTGTTAATATTAAAGACGGGTATGCCTTACAGCTTGCTGTAAAGAAAGGATATCAGGTCGCAATCATAACCGGAGGGTATACCGATTCTGTGAAAATGCGTTTTGAACGTTTGGGGGTTAAGTATATCTATATGAGGAGCTCCGTTAAGATGAAAGATTATACTGATTTTATGAATCGTACCGGTTTAAAACCTGAAGAGGTCCTGTATGCAGGAGATGATATTCCTGATTATGAAGTAATGAAGCTGGTTGGCTTGCCTGTAGCGCCAGCGGATGCAGCTTCCGAAATAAAGGATATTTCGCTTTACATCTCATCCAAAAACGGTGGAGAGGGAATTGCACGTGATGTGATAGAGCAAACGATGAAAACACAGGGAACATGGCTGACGGGAGAAGCGTTCGGTTGGTAATTCCTGGAAAATATTAAAATATAATTGAAAAACACAGAAACCTATGTTGTCCAATCTAGATAAGTATAGAATAATCTTAGCATCCAATTCTCCCAGAAGAAAAGAATTGTTGGCCGGCTTGGATATCTCTTTCGAAGTTAAAGTAAATGGAGATGTTGATGAATCATATCCCGAAGCATTGTCCCCCGAAGAGATACCTATGTATGTCGCACAGAAAAAGGCAGATGCCTATGCCCCTTTTTTGCAAGAAGACGAATTGCTTATTACCGCAGATACGGTAGTCTGGACTTTTGAAGAGATTCTTGGAAAACCATCTGACCGCGAAGACGCAATTAAGATGCTGATGAAATTATCCAACCGTGTTCATGAAGTAATAACAGGTGTTTGTATTGTTACAAAGAACAAAAGTACTAATTTTTCTGTCTCGTCTGCCGTGAGTTTCGGTTATCTGGAGCTGTCTGATATTGAATATTACGTAGATAAATATAAACCTTATGATAAAGCCGGATCCTATGGAATACAAGAGTGGATCGGATATATCGGAGCAGAAGCGATTAATGGGTCGTTTTTTAATGTAATGGGATTGCCTGTTCAGAGGCTCTACCGCGAACTAAAAGCCTTTTAAGTTCGCGGCAGAACAGCTGATTTATTTAAAGATATCATCAATACCTCCGGATTCTTCGGGGGTATTATTTTCTTGTTCTGAAACAGGTTTACCACATGGATTACTGTATTTCTCCGGAACTTCAAAAACTTCACTTTCCAGATAACCCAAGGATTTGTCGGCATATACTTTCTGCATAAACAGACCATAAATCGGTAAAGCCATGCTGGCTCCCTGTCCTTCGTTCAACCGATCGAAGTGAATGGATCTGTCTTCACCACCAACCCAACATCCGGCAACCAGGCTAGGGGTAAATCCCATATACCAACCGTCGGAATTGTTTTGAGTAGTTCCGGTTTTACCACCCATCTGAGCTGTAATGTTGTATCTGTATCTGATACGGCTGGCAGTACCACCGTCTACAACACTCCGTAGCATATATAACATTTTGTACGAGGCCTCCTCTGTAAGGACTTCACTCATTGTTGGTGTGAAGCTTGCAATTGTATTGCCGAACTGATCCTCAATACGGGTAACGTAGACCGGATCAACCCGAATCCCTTTGTTGGCAAACGTAGTATATCCGGTAACCATTTCGCCTACCGAAACGTCTGGCGTTCCTAAACACACCGATATTACCGGATCTATGTAATTCTTTAATCCAAAGGAATGAAGTAAACGTACAAATGTATATGGAGAAAGCTGCCCCATCAGATAGGCTGTTACCCAGTTGGAGGAATTTTGCAACCCCCACTTAATTGTAACAGTTTCACCAACGCGCTTTGCTCCGGCATTTCTTGGAACCCATAGGTTTCCGTTTTCATCCCGAAGTTGTTGCTGCACATGCAACATTTCATCGCAAGGTGTAAAGCCGTCAATCATGGCAAGAGAATACAGGAACGGTTTCATGGTAGAACCAATCTGACGCCGACCACCATTTACCATATCATATTGGAAATCGTTATAGTCGATGCCGCCTACATATGCTTTGACATGTCCGCTATGCGGGTCCATAGCCATAAAGGCACTGCGAAGGAATGATTTGTGATAACGTATGGAATCCCAGGGAGACATGATCGTATCGACTGGGCCATTCCAGCTAAATACCCGCATTTCTTCAGGCTTTTTAAATTCCGCTTTAATCTCTTCCATGCTTAAACCATTTGCTTTCAATGTACGATACCTATCGGTTTGTTGCATAGCACGTGTAAGAATGGTATCAACCTGTCCCAATCGTAAATCTCTGGAAAAAGGAGCATAATCTCTTTTTGCTTTTTCCTGGAAGAACATGGGTTGTAATGTACCGCCTACATGTTCTCTTACGGCATCTTCTGCATACTTTTGCATGCGGGAATCTATTGTGGTATAGATTCGTAGTCCGTCGTCATATAGGTTATAGTAGTCTCCATTGGCTTTTTTATTCTTATTACACCATCCATAAAGAGGATTGGTTTCCCAAGCTAACGAGTCTTCCGAGAATTTTTGCGACTGCCAGCTGGCATAGTTACTCCTTTTAGGTTTTTTTGCTGTAAGGGTCATGCGAAGATATTCCCTAAAGTAGGCTGCAAGTCCTTCTTTGTGGTCCATTGGTGTAAATTTTACCTTTAGAGGTAACGACGACAGCGAATCTCGTTCCTGTTTGGTAATATAATCGGCTTTATACATTTGATCCAAAACAACATTTCGCCGGCCTTTGGTGCGTTCGTTATGACGAATCGGGTTATAGTACGAAGGATTTTTACACATACCCACAAGCGTGGCAGCTTCTTCAATCTTTAATGCTTTTGGCGTGGTACTAAAATAAACCCTGGCAGCCGATTGGATACCCACTGCATTATATAGGAAATCGAACTTATTCAGATACATATTGATGATCTCCTCTTTTGTATAGAATCGCTCCAGTTGTACGGCGATTACCCACTCAATAGGCTTTTGAAACAAACGTTCAACCACGTTGTCTGCACTAGGTGAAAAAAGTTGTTTTGCCAACTGTTGTGTGATGGTACTTCCACCACCTCCGCTTTTTTGCATCAGGATTCCTCGTTTTACAATGGCACGGAAAAGTCCTGCTACGTCGATTCCGGAGTGGTCTGTAAACCGCTTGTCTTCTGTTGCGATAAGGGCTTTGACCAGTTCGGGCGAGAGGTCTTTGTAGTTTACAAATAAACGGTTGTCCTTACTGTGGGCATAGCTACCCAATGTTTTTCCATCGGTGGAAATTATTTGAGAAGCATATTTGTCAATTGGATTTTCCAATTGTTCAACAGGAGGCATGTAGCCTACCGAACCATTGGCTATGGCAATAAAAAGCAATACTGCTACACAAGCTGCTGCAGCGTAGAATACCCAAAAACCAATAATGATCTTTTTACGAGCGTTTGATGTCATCTTTTTTACCTTCTTTCATTATAAAACCGCAAAGGTAACTATTTCCTGTTATAATTATTGTTAATCCAATAAACATAATCTTTAAACTAAAAAACAATGATAAAAAAAGGCTGCCGACTATATCGTCTCTGATTTTTTCCATACTTTTGTGACATAAGCAGTGATATAGCATATGAAAAGTAAAAGTTTAGTTTCGATCGATCAATGTACCAAGGAGGACATTCTTCGTATTCTGGATAATGCCAGAAAGTTTGAAGATAATCCAAATCGGAATTTGTTGGAAGGCAAAGTAGCGGCAACGCTCTTTTTTGAACCGTCCACCCGCACCCGTTTGAGTTTTGAAACCGCAATCAACCGTTTAGGCGGTAAAGTGATTGGTTTTCAGGATGCTTCAACTACCAGTTCTTCCAAGGGAGAAACCTTAAAGGATACCATCCTTATGGTTAGTAACTATGCAGATCTGATTGTAATGAGGCATCATCTTGAAGGAGCAGCGAAATATGCATCCGAAATTACAGATATTCCAATCATCAATGCCGGAGATGGAGCCAATCAACATCCCTCTCAAACCATGTTGGATTTATATTCCATACAGAAGACTCAAGGCAAACTTACCGATCTTACCATTACCATGGTGGGGGATCTTAAATACGGACGTACGGTACATTCTTTAATCAGCGGGATGTCGCATTTTAATCCTACTTTTCATTTTGTAGCACCAGACGAATTGCGAATGCCCGACGAGTATAAGTTGTTTTGCGACAAGCACAACATAAAGTATTATGAACACACCGCTTTCTCGGAAGAGGTTATCAACGAGACAGATATCTTGTATATGACACGTGTCCAACGCGAACGGTTTACAGACCTCGAAGAGTATCAGAGAGTGAAGAATGTATATATCCTGAAAAGTCAGATGCTGGAGAATAGCAAAGATAATTTGCGTGTTTTGCATCCGCTGCCACGGGTAAATGAAATTGCGTATGATGTAGACGATAGTCCTAAAGCCTATTACATACAGCAGGCACGAAATGGACTTTTTGCCCGTCAGGCCATTATTTGCGAAGTGTTAGGAATTACTATTTAAAAGCAGTACAGTTATGTCAGCAGAAAAGAAAAAAGAGTTGCAGGTTGCCGCTTTGGAGAACGGTACCGCCATTGATCATATTCCCCCCCGTCAGCTATTTAAGGTAGCTGACATGTTAAGTTTGAAGGAACTTGAAAACACAATTACAATCGGGAACAATTTCCATAGTAAAAAGATGGGAAGCAAAGGTATTATCAAAATTGCCGATAAGTTTTTTGAAGAAGATGTGATTAACCGCATCGCCCTGATAGCTCCTAATGTAATTCTGAATATCATCCGCGATTACGAGGTTGTTGAGAAGAAAACTGTTGAACTCCCTGATGAACTGGTTGGGCTGGTTAAATGTAACAATCCCAAATGCATTACGAACAACGAACCGATGCCAACCCGCTTTGATGTGATAGATAAGGAGTCGGGAACCGTAAAATGCCGTTACTGCGAACGAAAAATAAATAAAGAAGATATTATTATTTTATGAAGCAAGACTGGAAGCCGGGTACAATGATCTATCCGGTACCTGCCGTAATGGTGAGTTGTGGCAGCGAACCTTCCGAGTACAATATTATAACTGTCAGCTGGGTCGGTACTATATGTACCAATCCGGCTATGTGTTATATATCCATACGGCCCGGACGGCATTCGTATCCGATTCTAAAAAAGAATATGGAATTTGTAATCAATCTTACTACCCGAGAAATGGCTTATGCAACCGATTGGTGCGGTGTAAGTTCCGGTAAAGATTATAACAAATTTAATGAAATGAATCTTACTCCCGGCAAGTCAAAGTTAGTCAGTGCACCTATAATTGAAGAGTCTCCTCTTTGTATTGAATGCCGGGTGAAAGAGGTATTAGCACTTGGAAGCCACGATATGTTTATTGCCGATGTGGTAAATGTACAGGCAGACGATGCCTACCTCGATCCAGAAACAGGGGCTTTCGATATGCAAAGAGCCGATTTGTTGGCGTATTCTCATGGAAAGTATTATGGATTAGGAGAGCTGATCGGTAAATTCGGCTGGTCGGTTAAAAAGAAAAAATAAATATTGAAATGAAGAAATTAGGTATACTTACAGTATTGTTGATTATTGCATTTACTGGAGGAGCTCAGACACAGAAAAACGAAACAGAAGGTTTTTCGTTTGGAGCGAAACTCGGGTTCAGCTCAACACTTCCTATTATCAACTCGTTGACAATAGAAGGGGTAGAGGCGCAAAATGTGAATCTTCAATACAAAGTAGGTTACCTTGCTGCACTGTTTTGCCGTATAAATATCGACCGTTTTTTTATTATGCCGGGTGTGGAATGGAACCACGCAGACGGAAGTATCAACTATTCGTTGCCTGATGGTATAGATCAAACGTATCTTAAAAGTACATATGCAGTCTCTTCAGAAGGATTCAATGTGGAGACAAATACAATTGAAGTGCCGGTGCTTTTAGGGTTCAATATGGTAAAATCTTATCCTTATTGTCTCAGTTTTCAGGCCGGACCCAAATTAAGGTACAGGGTTACGGAAGATTTTTCACCTGTAGGTAATCCGGAAACTTTTAAGCTGTCGGGCGAAAGCAAACCATATGGTGTTAATGCCGTAACCGGAGTGTCGGTAAGTATTTGGCGGATGTTCTTTGATTTTTATTATGAATTCGGTATCAATCAATCCAAAACAGATTTCTCTTATCAAACCACTCTTTTACCCTACGAAAGTAACTTCAGTTTGAAGAACAGAACCAATAAAATGAGTTTTTCCCTCGGAATATTGTTTTAATTCCCCGTTTTATTGAGGAAATATTCCACAGTGTTACACATGTTTTCCCCAGTTATTTTATAGACACTCTATTTTGTAAATCACTGAATATGAGTTGTTTGATTTAAAACAGGACTCCTGGTCCTGTTTTGGCACGGTATTTTCATATACTTTGTTGTGTAAGAAGTTACACACACAACGATTTTCCTGAAAATAAAGGAGAATGGGTAAAATAGTCAAAACGCTCAAAGGTAGAAAGGTGTGTCCGTGAGGATGCGCCTTTTTAATTTTTAGAAATTGAGCTTTGGCAATTTAAGAACAAAACGGATCAGAGAGACAAATACTTTTCCGTATTTATCCAGCTTAATCTGCCCAACTCCGATTATTTCACTAAACTCATCCAGTGTAACGGGCTTCTTTTCAACCATATCCTGGAGCGATTGATCGCTGAAAATAATGTATGCAGGCATACTTTCCCTTTCGGCCAACTGTTTACGAAGTTGTCTGAGTGAGTCAAGTAAGGATTCTTCTATAGAATCTGAATCGATGGGACGAATCGGACTCGCTTTAAATTTCTTTTTAGTCTCACGTGTTCCTCGTGAACCTTTGTCGGAATAATTATCCGTGTTTTCATCTTCGTTCCAGGTAGCCAGTTGGGCTTTTAGTTCGCCGTAAAGAACCTTGCTTCCCAGTGGAGTAACCTTAAGCGTACGTCCGGCTGCATAATCCACTTCAGCGTAGCCTAACTGCAGCATCTGATAAACATATTCTTTCCACTCTTTGTATGAAAGATCCCGACCTGCACCGTAAGTCTTCAGCTGATCATACCCATGTTGCCTGATCTCCTGGCGGAACGATCCCCGCAAGATGTCAATCAGCATCTGTATGCCAACCCGCTCACCCGTACGTACCACTGCACTTAGGGCTTTCTGTACCAGTATTGTACCGTCGAACCGTTGAGGAGGATTCTTACACACATCACAATTACCACAATCGTGTTCTGCCTCTTCACCAAAGTAACTAAGCAATATCCGCCTACGGCATACATCGGTTTCGCAGTACCGCTTCATACGTTCCAGCTTTTCGGAGGTGATATCGCTTTGTCCGCTTTCTTCCACAAAACGACGGAGCAAGACCAAATCGCCCAAAGAATAAAACAACAAGGTATCGCTGGGTAAACCATCCCGTCCGGCACGCCCTATTTCCTGATAATAGTTTTCAATGCTTCCGGGCATGTTATAGTGTATTACCCAACGAACGTTACTTTTATCGATCCCCATACCAAAGGCAACAGTAGCACAAACCACATCGAACCGGTCGTTTATGTAGTCATCCTGGGCCTTTTCACGTCGGGCAGGTGCTAATCCCGCATGGTAGGCAATAGCCTTTATACCATAGGAGTTTAGCGCTTCCGCCAATTCTTCCGTGTCACTTCGCTTCATGCAATATACAATCCCGCTTTGTTGTTTCCGGGCATTGATAAAATGAACGATGGAGGCAATTTTTTCTTTTTTGGAGAATCCTCTTTTAACGGTAAGCGATAGATTTGGTCTGTCGAACGACGAGATAAAGGTTTGCGGATCATTCAGTTTCAATTGATTGAGTATATCCAGCCGCGTAATCTTATCAGCGGTGGCCGTCAGTGCAACGATAGGAACCTTTGGAAAACGCTCTTTCAGAACGGCCAGTTGGGTGTACTCCGGACGGAAATCATGTCCCCATTGCGAGATACAGTGAGCCTCGTCGATGGCAATCAAAGAAATATCCATACGTGGAAGCAACCAATCCACTTCCCCCATCAATCCCTCGGGTGAAATATACAGAAGCTTCACCTTCCCCTGCATGCAAAGTTGTTTGATGCGTTGTCGTTCGGCATCGGGCATACTGCTGTTAAGTGCAGCAGCAGGTATTCCGTTAGATAACAAGCCTTCCACCTGGTCTTTCATCAAGGCAATCAGAGGAGAGATTACAACAGCCGTACCCGGCAGGTAAATAGCCGGCAACTGAAAGCAGATGGATTTACCTCCACCGGTCGGCATCAGCACCAGTGAATCTTTTTTATCCAGTATTCTTTTGATAATATCCGCCTGTAAGGGGCGAAAGGAAGTATATCCAAAAAACTTTTTTAATAACGCCTCAATCTCCTTCATCGTTTCAGTTTGGTCTCTCAATCATGATTTAGATAGCAAAGATAGTTAATGTCTGGCATATTTGTTGTACCTTTGCACCCAATATTTACATAACGAGCCGCGAGGCTCACCCAATCATTACATGACATTTGAAGATTTAAACTTAATAGAGCCTATTAGAAAGGCCTTACAACAAGAAGGATACACCACCCCGACACCCATACAGGCAGAAGCCATTCCCATAGTAACAGACGGATACGATTTATTGGGGTGTGCACAGACGGGCACAGGTAAAACGGCCGCATTTTCCATTCCCATCATACAGAAACTATACAATCAGCAGCAGAAAGAGCGTAGCAGAGGTATTAAAGCGCTTATTCTTACGCCAACGCGTGAGCTGGCTATTCAGATTGACGAGAGTTTCGAAGCATACGGACGTTATGCCAACCTTCGCCATGCAGTTATTTTTGGAGGAGTGGGACAGAAGCCTCAAACCGATGTGTTGCAACGTGGGGTGGATATACTTATTGCCACACCCGGACGTCTGCTTGACCTGATCAATCAAGGATATGTAAGTCTGAAAAGTCTTGATTTCTTTGTGCTGGATGAAGCCGACCGGATGTTGGACATGGGATTTATACACGATATCAAACGTATTCTGCCCTTGTTGCCCAAAAAGCGTCAGTCGCTGTTCTTTTCGGCAACGATGCCTCCCGAAATTGAAAAACTGGCAAGTACGATTCTTTACAAGCCCGAAAAGGTTGAGGTGACTCCTGTATCTTCTACAGTTGATACGATCGACCAGTACATATACTATGTGGAAAAGAAGGATAAGATTTCTCTTCTTACCTCTTTGCTGGCAAACAAGTCGTTGGAATCGGTACTTGTTTTTGCAAGAACCAAGCACGGAGCCGACAAGATTGCCAAATCACTTGTAAAATCTGAGATCGTTGCAGAGGCTATTCATGGAAATAAAAGTCAGAATGCCCGTCAGCGTGCCCTTTCAAATTTTAAAGATGGATCAACACGGGTTTTGATTGCAACCGATATTGCAGCCCGAGGGATAGACGTAGACAACCTTTCGCACGTAATAAACTACGAATTGCCCAATGTGCCGGAAACTTATGTACACCGGATCGGCCGTACAGGCAGAGCCGGACGAAGTGGTGTTGCCTATTCGTTTTGCGATGCAGAGGAGATGCCATTGTTGAAAGACATTCATAAACTGATCGGAAAACAGATCCCGGCTGCGGGAGGCAATCCATTTGAAACAGCTCAGGTAAAGCAAGCTGTTGCCGAGAAGAACAAGGCAATCAAAGAAGAGTCAAAACGCCGGAATATGTTTGGTAGCAAGCGCGACGGCAGTTACTGGAGAAATAAGAAGAGGGCAGAAGGAAGTAACGCTAACACTGCTCCCAAAAAGAAATAATACATTCTATTTGTATATTAATGAGGCTTTCAAATTTATTGAAAGCCTCTTTTTTTGATTCGTAAATGAGTATTATTTTCCTGTTTTATCGTTTGTATAGTATACCTACTAACAGATTCATACTAACATGAACAGACGTAATTTTATACATGCTTGCGGTATTTCCATCGCTTCATCATGCTTGCTAAATCAGCAATTGCTTGCAACCGAAGCACCTCTGTCATCAAAATGTAAACCTATCATCGGATCGTGGTTTGAATTTAATCACCACAATCCGGCCGAGGGTAAATACTGGGATCCGGCCTTAAGAAGTTTCACATCAGCACAGTGGCGCGAAAAAATCAGAGAGATACGCGAAGCAGGTATGGAATATCTGGTGCTGCTCTCGGTAGCCGATAAAGGGAAAACCTTTTACCCGTCGCAGTTACAACCCCGTCACGATTTTGAATGTCCGGATCCGTTAGAGGCCGTATTGTCGGCTGCCGACGAGTTTGGGGTCAAGTTCTTTGTAAGTAACGACTTTTGGGGAGATTCGGGCGATATGTATAAACTGATGACGAGCAAGGAGGTGGTAAGCATCAGAGAGAAGGGGATGGAAGAGGTTGCCCGGAAATACGGTCACCACCCAAGCTTTTACGGATGGTATTACCCAAATGAGACCGGATTGTCTGAAAACATTGATGAGACCACCATCCACTATGTAAACTCCTGCTCACGTAAAGCCCGGGAGTTGATGCCCCGCTGTGTTAACCTGATAGCCCCCTATGGCACCAAGTTTGTAAAAGCCGATGCAAATTTTGCCCGCCAACTCGAACGCCTGGATATCGATATCATAGCCTACCAAGATGAAGTAGGCGTTTTGAAAACAGATGCAGGATCGGCCGGCCGGTATTTCGAAGCGCTGCAGAAAGTGCATGCCAGCGTTGGCCGGGCCAGATTATGGGCCGATGTAGAAGTGTTTCAATTTGAAGGTCCTGTTTACAAGAGTGCCTTGCTTCCGGCTTCCTTCCAAAGGATACGTACACAGTTGGAAGACGTCTCTCCGTACGTCGAGAATATCCTGATTTATCAATACATCGGAATGATGAATAAACCCGGAACCACCGCTTTTGCAGGTCACCCCACATCGACCGAACTATATACCGGCTATATCGACTGGCTGAATAAAAACAAATAGATTAAAGGGCCGGAGGGGGAGTGGTTTCAATATACTCCGGCTCCTCCTCTTCAATAAACAAGCTGTCTGAATTCAGGAAATCGATGGAATCGTTTTCGGCTGGTCTTACCGACATACATTCATACTGTTTATTAATGGTTTGTGTAGGCTTGGGGAACTTGGCCCGATATTTTTCCAGGTTATTATCAGCCAATACCTTTTCCATAAACAGACCGAATATAGGAAGGGCTGTCTTGCTGCCTTCACCCAATTTGCCGGTACGGAAATGGATACTGCGATGTTCGCCACCTACCCAGGCACCACCTACCAGATTCGGACTCACACCCACAAACCAGGCATCCGAGTGGTTGGACGATGTACCAGTTTTTCCTCCAAACTCTGTATTCTGGCGGAAAATATCGTAGGTCCACAAATTCTGAGAAGTAGCATTGTATTCTGTAAGTCCGGCACGCAGCAACTGAGTCATCAGGAAAGCAGTCTCGTAGCTGATGGCTTGTTTATCCACCTGCTTGTGTTGATACAAAAGATTGCCGTCGTGGTCTTCTATGCGGGTTACCAATACCGGATCGTGTGTTTTGCCATCATTTACAACCGTACAATACGAGTTTACCAACTCCAGCAGTGAAACATCAGACGATCCTAAACCTACGGAAGGAATGTTGTTGAGAGGCGTTTTAATTCCCATGGCATGGGCAGTCTTGATAACCTCTTCCACCCCCACTTCCTGAGTCAGCTTTACGGCGATGGTATTGATAGAGCGAGCAAAAGCCGCTTTTAAGGAAAGATTTTCACCCGTATATTCGCCGTTGGCATTACGCGGAACCCATTTCACCATTTCACCTTTATCCATCACATCCCAGCTAATATAATTATCCGGACGTGTATCACAGGGAGACATACCCTTTTCGATGGCTGTAGTATATACAAAAAGTTTGAAAGTAGAACCTGGCTGACGTTTTGAAAGCACCTTGTCGTATTTCCAGGTTTCAAAGTTAATGTCGCCCACCCAAGCCTTTACGAATCCTGTCTGAGGTTCCATGGCTACAAAGCCTGTGTGCATGAAACGCTCCATGTAACGGATCGAATCCATAGCACTGAAGGTGGTGTCTTTTACTCCTGTCTTGTAATCGAATACTTTGAGGCGACGAGGTTCATTCATATAGTAATTTACCGAATCGGCCTGATTGTTGTATTTCTGAACCAGGTATTTGTACAGTTGGGTCTTTTTAGCAATGTCCTCTACAAAGCCAACAATTTCCTGGTGATTCTCGTCTCTCCAGGGGTTTTCTTTACCCCAGTGGTTGTTAAAGTTCTGCTGAACAACACGCATTTGCTTATCTACCGCCTCTTCGGCATATTTCTGCATACGTGTATCCAGCGTAGTATAAATCTTTAATCCGTCCGAATAAAGATCTATCTCGTTGTCTTTGCACCATTTTTCCAGCGAACGAGCAACCGCTTCCCTGAAATAAAGAGCCTCTCCATCGTAATTGCTTTCAACATTATAATTCAGCTTGACGGGTATCTGTTTGATCGAATCAAGTTGGGCCGCAGTAATGATACCCTGACTCTTCATATTCTCGAGCACCACATTGCGGCGTTTCAGACTGTTTTTTGGATTTACGCGGGGATTGTAAGTAGTTGTAGCCTTAAGCAAACCTACCAGCGTGGCCGATTGTTCGATTGTAAGATCCTTGGGAGAAATTTTAAAGTATGTTTTACAAGCCGTTTTTATCCCATAAGCGTTACTACCAAAATCTACCGTATTAAGGTACATGGTAAGAATTTCTTTCTTGTCGTAAAACATTTCAATCTTTACAGCTGTAATCCATTCTTTGGATTTGGCAATAAGCAACCGCAGTCCGGGTATCTGTCCCAATACCCCTCTCGAATACTGCGAACGAACCTTGAACATGTTTTTTACCAACTGCTGCGTAATGGTACTTGCACCACGTGCACGTCCCTGTGTCATGTCCTTAACCGCTGCAAACAACCCCTGGAAGTCAATCCCGAAGTGTTCGTAAAAGCGCTCATCTTCAGTAGCTATAAGCGTTTTTATCAGGATGGGAGAGATTTCTTCATATTCCACCGGTGTACGGTTTTCGCGGAAATACTTACCGATCGCTTTCCCGTCGGCACTATAAATAACGGAAGCTACGCTCTGATTGGGGTTGCTGATACTTGAAAGACTGGGTGATTTACCGAATAGCCATAAGAAATTAATATCTACCATTACCAGATAGATAAAGAACAACACGATAAACGCTGCGCCCGAAAGTAATATTTTTTTGTACCAGGGAGATTGTTGGAAGATGGTTTTGCCCTTCACATAACCTGCTTTACAGCGGGTTAAAACGAATTGGAAGATGCTTTTACCACGAGAAACCCATTCACTGCTTTTGGAGTTAATCATGTATTTGTAATACTAATGTAAATAAATTCTGACTAATAATTAAAATCCCTGTTGTCAACGACACATCTAATTCGGGTGCAAAATTACGACAATAGTTTGATATTGAATGCGGGAAGTAGAAAATTCTTTTGTCCCTTTTAATAAAAAAACAGAGACCTCCCGCCGGGAAGGTCTCTATTCTTCAATTTTAAACTTAAATACTTGAATTATAGCTTCTTTAATCCTTTTACAGATGCGTTGTCTGTTGCCTCAACAATGCTGATGGCATATCCACCGCCCGGTGCAGCCTTAAGCTGTAAAACTGATTTGCTGGTTACCACTCCTTTGCGGATGGTATAGGCCTGGGGATTGGTTTCGTAGTGTGCATCTTTAGCATCGCTGTAAATAGTGGCTATGTACTTTTTACCAGCATCCAGAAAATCAAGCTTTAACGTTGAGGCATGTCCGTTCTCGTCGCTGGTATTACCCACAAACCAGGAGGATGAACCCTTTGCCTTGCGGGCTACAGTGATGTAATCGCCCGGCTCTGCCTCCAGATACTTGCTTTCGTCCCAGTCGATTGCCACATCCTTAATAAACTGGAAGGCATCCAGATATTGGTTGTAATGTTCGGGCAGATCGGCAGCCATTTGCAGCGGACTATACATGGTTACGTAAAGAGCAAGCTGGCGGGCAAGAGTAGAATGCACGAACGAATTATTGTCCGGATTGATTTTATTTACCTGCGTAACAAAAATACCGGGAGTGTAATCCATCGGACCACCCATTAAACGGGTGAATGGCAGAATAGTTGTATGGTCTGCGTTGTTACCACCAAATGCCTCATATTCGGTACCACGGGCCGATTCGTTTCCAATCAGGTTAGGGTAGGTGCGGCAAAGTCCTGTCGGGCGGACCGCTTCGTGCGCATTTACCATAATTTTATATTCGGCCGCTTTAGTTACTGCATACAGGTAATGGTTAACCAACCACTGACCGTAGTGATATTCACCCCGGGGAATCATATCTCCTACATAACCACTTTTTACTGAATTATATCCGTTGTCTACCATAAATTGGTATGCTTTATCCATATGACGTTCGTAATTCCGTACCGAACCCGATGTTTCGTGGTGCATCATCAGTTTCACCCCTTTGGAAGCTGCATAGCGGTTCAGTTCCTTTACATCAAAATCAGGATAAGGAGTTACAAAATCGAAAACATAATCCTTGGTCTTTCCAAACCAGTCTTCCCAACCTTCGTTCCAACCCTCTACCAATACGGCATCGAATCCGTGAAGGGCAGCAAAATCAATATATTCCTTCACTTTTGTATTATTGGCAGCATGCTTACCATTGGGCTTGGTTTTAGAGTAATCGGTCACACCCAATTTAACAGAAGGTAAATCCGTATAGGCCCAGGTGCTCTTACCCGTAATCATTTCCCACCAAACGCCGATATACTTTACCGGTTTGATCCACGATGTATCTTCGTACTTGGTTGGTTCGTTGAGATTAAGAATCATTTTGGATGCCAGTATCTCACGTGCGTCGTCACTTACGATTACAGTACGCCAGGGCGACTGACAGGGAGTCTGCATATATCCTTTATCTCCGATAGCATCAGGAGTTAACCACGATTCAAAAATAAAATTCTTATCATCCAGATTCAAGTGCATACATGAATAATCAATCAATGCCGCTTCATGAATGTTGATGTACAGGCCCTCTTTGCTTTTCATCATCAGCGAAGTCTGTACTCCGGTGGGAGAAAACGGTGTCTGCGATGAATTTGGAGTGATTGCCTCATCCATCAATCCCCTGATTTCCGATAAATTGGAAGTCATCGTACTATACTCCTGGGTATCATAATCGCCCGGAAGCCAGAATGCCTTATGGTCGCCTGTCATGGCAAACTGCGTTTTTTCCTCCTTGATTGTAAAATAGTTCAGGTTTTCTTGTTGAGGGAACTCATAACGAAAACCAATCCCGTCGTTAAACACCCTGAAGCGGATCAAAATATGTCTGCTTGTTGAAGGTTGGGTGAGGGTGACTGCCAGTTCGTTGTAGTTGTTGCGGATGGTTTTTACTTCACCCCAAACAGGATTCCAGCTTTCATCGAACGATGCCGTTTCTGTTTTTGTAAGTTCAAACCCGTCCGTAAGATTCTTGCCATCTTTAAGTTCAAGACCAAGCTTACTCTCTTTAACGACTGCCTGGTTTTTGTAGTCCAGTCGATAAACAGGTACTCCGTTCTTGAGCTCTACGTTTAGTACCATCGCTCCGTTGGGAGATTTGACGGTCTCAGCACTCAGCAAACCTGCCGAGAACAATAAAACTGTAGCTAATAAAATTTGTTTCATGGTGATAATTTAAAATCTTTATGGTGCAAATGAAACACTAAAACACCAGATACAAACCAGTTGCAGGCCGAATGATAGCAAGTTTGTCATGCAAACGATTTCGGAAACAGGCAAAAACAGGTTATCAGTCGTATATTATCCCCAAATAAAACCGTTTTAAACGAAAACAGTCGAGTAGGCCTGAGCATTTCAGCTCAAGCCTCTCACAGAACCGTGCGTGACAGTCTCCCATCACACGGCTCTTCTTATTCAGTCTGATAAGATTACCATTTCTTGTTAGCTGTTGGAGTTACTCCCCACTGCCAGTGGTAAAAGAGTTTAGACTCTTTCCGGGAGATGTTTCCCAGCCAGTAGTAAGCCCGATAGGGTTTCCCCTTGAAGCGCTTGAACTTGGCTGTAACCCATCTGGCAAGATGTCTGTTTACTTCATCTAACAGGATTTTGAGTCGGGTAGGATAAAATTTACCATAATAAGTAATCCATCCCCGAAGCACCGGATTGATGCTTTTCGCCAGGGTTTCCAGCGATAGAAACAGTTGTTTCCTTGTTTTCCAGCTGCGCATCTTTTCACGGATGCGGTTGCAGGCCTTGTTGCTGATTGCCGGCAGAAAGCCTGTAAAGTTGATGCCATTTCTGCCTTTTGCCTTCCGTGGTCGGAAGGTGTAGCCAAGGAAATCGAAAGAGATTGTATCAAACTCTCCCTTTCTGCGGCTGTCTTTACAGTACACAATCTTTGTTTTGTCATCGTTCAACATCAGTTTACATTGAGCAAACCGTTGTTGAACAGCTACTTTCAGTGCTTCGGCCTGGGATTGGGTGGCGCAGTGACAGATGGTGTCGTCTGCATACCTTTCGAAGGGAATGTGCGGATAATACCTGCTCATCCACTTGTCGAAGGCGTAATGCAGGAACAAATTGGCCAGCACAGGTCCGATTACGGACCCTTGCGGGACCCCTTTGTCCCGGTCGATTTTACTTCCATCCTGCAGTTCGTAGGGAACTTTGAGCCACCGTTCGATGTAAAGCAGCACCCATACACAATCGGTGTGAAGTCTGACTGCTTTAATCAACAGTTCGTGGTCAATAGAATCGAAGAACTTGCTGATGTCCATATCCAATACCCAGTTGTACTTCCAGCACCGCTCGCGTGTTTTGGCGATGGCATCGTGTGCAGAGCGGTTGGGCCTGTAGGCATAAGAATCCTCGTGGAAACAGGGTTCAATCTGTGGCTCCAGCATCATCACTGCTGCCATCTGAGCAATCCTGTCTCCTACCGTAGGTATACCTAACGGACGTTTGTCTCCATTGGGTTTAGGTATTTCTACCAGTTTGACCGATGGAGGGAAGTAGCTTCCCGAACTCATGCGGTTCCAGATTTTGTAGAGATTGTCTTTGAGATTTTTCTCAAACTGCTCAATCGATACGCCGTCAATACCCGCACTTCCATGGTTTGCCTTGACTCGTTTGAAGGCATCCATGATTAAAAATTTAGAAATCTCATGCGACTTTGCGTCTTTCATTTGCATCCTCCTGTTTTAATAGTTGTACATTTACTACGCTTGAATAAGCTGTTCCCTTGGCTCCATTTCCATTACAGAAACTTCGTCGCTACTACGGAACAGTCCGCCCCTGCCTCCGGTCCTCGGTACGCTGGTTCTTGCAGGGCTTCTGCTTGAACTTCTCCCTTCACATCCCGGCGCAGGTTCCTGCGTTCCGTGAAAAAGCCTCTGTACAAGTCATGCTATCTTTGCACCGGATGCCACCCGGACCGTAAACAGGTTCCTTCCGGATTTATCCCGGGTCTGACAGAAAAGACCCGGTTCTGACATCGTCTGAACAGTTTTCGATGCTTCATCAATAATTCCCTTGCGGTCATCTCTTGTACAGTTACCTGACGATTTACATCGCCTTTTGGTGTATCGCTCACCACCTTGTCTCTTAAACAAAGCAGCATACACTGGTTTGCAACCATCTCCTGCAAGACGGTTACGAGGGGCCTGCCCTCATCTCTTTCACAGTTACAAACATTGCCGCCTGCAATGTTTTCACAGCACACTCTGTCATCTGTCATAATCTGATTTTTATGCCTTTTGTAAGTTAATTTAGATTCCGGCATATAAGTTGGAACATAGTATACAACTAATTGTTTCATCGTTATAAACAATTTTCTTCTGTTATATGAATTATTCGTTTGTCATATGTTGAATGCAAGTTATCCATATGTCTACTTTGCGTTTGACATGTGGCAAACGCAAAGTAGACATATGGCAAACGAATAGTTCTTCGTATTGCTTTGGATAAAAGCCTTAAATGAAAATGATACTACTGTATTGACCAGACTTTACTTTAACCGTTATACTGAAATCCTGGACACCTTCCTATAATCCATACTAGAATAGTTTACAGCAGACAGGTTTTGATTTATCTTTCTACTCCCTCAACCAGCTTGTTTTTCTAATCAGACATATTTATAGTTCTTTTTTTTGTAATTGTTGAATTTAACTGATAGATTTGCAGAAATTAAATACTATCTGTAGGTGAAAAATTATAGACTGGCTTTTTTCTTTTTTTTATTTCTCCTTGCTATTGTACATATTGCAGTAGGATTTGTTCAATCCGAACCTCCCACAGAGATAGATTTGAAAGGGAAAATAGGAGTAGCCGGTGCTAAAAGTTTGGATGATCCGATTCCAATTGATGCTTCTACCGATGGTCAATCGATATTTATTAATTTCCTTACCGCATTAGGAGATGTTACTATAAGCATTTACAATGTAAATGGTGATCTGGTTTATCAATCCAACGAACAGATAACTTCGGTACAGCAGTTGCTGGTCAGTATAGCAAATTTGTCTTCCGGGAGCTATACCTTGGTATTCACCAATGCTGGCGGGGGATATGTGTACGGAACATTTACTAATGCGAATCAGTATTTGACATTGATTCATTTGTTTTAAACAATTAGATAAATGAATGCGATGGCTATTTTCCCCATCGTATGTATAAGAAGTCCAGATGTTGATCTGACCTTCATCGCTCTTTGAATATTTGTTTTCTCATTCAACCAGTTGAAGAAAGACTCTATGGGTTGTCTGACTTTAGAAACAGCCGTCGAAAATAAGTCTCTGTGGGCTTTCTCTCTTTGAGTAATTACGGGCTCTTCAGCCTTAATAGCTTTTACGGGAGTTAGCATATCCAGACCTATTTCCCTGTGTTTTTCTCCCCAAAAAGAGAAATCGGAGTAGATTTTATCGGCAAAGATACTTCTATTGGTCAGGCTGTCTGCTGCTTCTGTTTTAAGTACCGTCAAATCGTTCTCTGCCGCAGATGAAAGTATCAACATCTCAGGGAATGGAATAGTTCCTTTCCTTCTGAAAGCTAACGTGTGGAGTTTCAAACCAAAGTAGTACATATTTTTGGTAGAGCAGTAGCCTTTTGTTGCAATTTCTGTAGCCACTTTTCCTGTTTTATTCTTTCCTTTGCAGGTAACAATTGGCATGGAATCGATCAGTGATGTCATATTGTCGCAATCTTCTGGTTTAAAGGATGTAATGAGATGCTTTACGAGTTCATTAATTGCCTCACTTAACAGGTTCAATCGATAATTGAACGTCTGATAAGAAGGTAGACAAGGAAACCAAGAAAGCAAATATTCTTTAGTGAATGTATGTATCTCTTTGATACTGAAGTAGCGTTGATAAGCTCCACAGAACAGGTATACAGTAAGCAGTTCCTGGTCGGTGAAGATAGGAGTTGCATTATTACTGAATCTCTGACAACAAAATTTCAGTGAAGACTCATAGATATCGCAGATATACATATATATTTTTATAAGCTTAAGTTCTTTCTCCTTGGGAATCATAATTAGAAAAATGAGTGGTTTTATTCTTCTAAGATACTGATTTCCAGGGAGATTAAGAAATATTTTAATGTAATAATAAACTGTATAACAACATTTTAACTAAATGAATCAGCAAGTGATTTCAACTACTGATTCGCATTACTAAATAATATTGCAGTTTATCTAATTACTATTAATGCGAATCAGTATTTGACATTGATTCATTTGTTTTAAACAATTAGATAAATGAATGCGATGGCTATTTTCCCCATCGTATGTATAAGAAGTCCAGATGTTGATCTGACCTTCATCGCTCTTTGAATATTTGTTTTCTCATTCAACCAGTTGAAGAAAGACTCTATGGGTTGTCTGACTTTAGAAACAGCCGTCGAAAATAAGTCTCTGTGGGCTTTCTCTCTTTGAGTAATTACGGGCTCTTCAGCCTTAATAGCTTTTACGGGAGTTAGCATATCCAGACCTATTTCCCTGTGTTTTTCTCCCCAAAAAGAGAAATCGGAGTAGATTTTATCGGCAAAGATACTTCTATTGGTCAGGCTGTCTGCTGCTTCTGTTTTAAGTACCGTCAAATCGTTCTCTGCCGCAGATGAAAGTATCAACATCTCAGGGAATGGAATAGTTCCTTTCCTTCTGAAAGCTAACGTGTGGAGTTTCAAACCAAAGTAGTACATATTTTTGGTAGAGCAGTAGCCTTTTGTTGCAATTTCTGTAGCCACTTTTCCTGTTTTATTCTTTCCTTTGCAGGTAACAATTGGCATGGAATCGATCAGTGATGTCATATTGTCGCAATCTTCTGGTTTAAAGGATGTAATGAGATGCTTTACGAGTTCATTAATTGCCTCACTTAACAGGTTCAATCGATAATTGAACGTCTGATAAGAAGGTAGACAAGGAAACCAAGAAAGCAAATATTCTTTAGTGAATGTATGTATCTCTTTGATACTGAAGTAGCGTTGATAAGCTCCACAGAACAGGTATACAGTAAGCAGTTCCTGGTCGGTGAAGATAGGAGTTGCATTATTACTGAATCTCTGACAACAAAATTTCAGTGAAGACTCATAGATATCGCAGATATACATATATATTTTTATAAGCTTAAGTTCTTTCTCCTTGGGAATCATAATTAGAAAAATGAGTGGTTTTATTCTTCTAAGATACTGATTTCCAGGGAGATTAAGAAATATTTTAATGTAATAATAAACTGTATAACAACATTTTAACTAAATGAATCAGCAAGTGATTTCAACTACTGATTCGCATTATTACTTATTTCACTTAATTGAATTAACACTATGCTACCTTTATCTGCCACTTTTCGTCTTCTGGGATTGTCTCTTGTCGTTTTATTGTTTGTGGGGTGTTTTTCTTGTAATAACAAAGCTCGATTGAAACGACAATTTGTATTGGCAGATTCACTTATGTTAATCCGTCCGGATAGTGCATTGAAGATTCTTGAAGGGATGACGGAGAGTGATTTGAATTCTGAAGAAGAGAAGATTGACTACTATTTGCTTTTGGTGGAAGCCAAAGATAAAAATTATATAAAACACAAGTCCGACTCATTGATAAACTATGTTTATAATGCTTATAAGAATCGCGAAGATAATGCTATGAAAGCCAAAGTGTTGTTTTTTAAAGGTCGGGTTTATCATGATATGGAAAAGTTTGAAGACGCCGCATTATACTACAAAAAAGCAGAAACTGTAGCGAAAAAAACGAAGTCATACAGATTACTCGGATTGGTCTATAATGAATTGGGAGGGGTGAGCATGTGGCTGAGTATGTATGATAAGGCATTCGACTATTATGTGGATTCCTATAACATGATGTTGATGGTTAACGATACGGCTACGACTCCCTATGCGATTCGTAATCTGGGCCGTATGAGGCTATTTCAGCATAGATACGATGAATCATTAACATATTATCAACGAGCATTCGATATGGCGCAAATGTATAAGAAACCCCGTATACAGTCTGACGTACTATATGAAATCGCTCTTTTGTACGATCAAATACAAAAGAAGGACAGTGTGTTATATTATATGCGTAAATCTATTACTTATAATCCGGATATTGTTAGTACTGATGAAACTTCGCTTGCGATTGCAGATATTTACCGAAAGGCTGGTAAAACAGATTCTGCTCTTGTATATATCGACAAATGTATTCGTAGTGAGAATATTTTTTCGAAAACGTCTGCTTACAGGTACTTGTCAGAGATAAGCGAGTCTCAACATAATCCCACCAAAGCACTCGAATATTATAAGGTTTACTCAACGCTGAAGGATTCGATTTTGACTCGCTCAAGTGCAGAAGATCTTACAGAAATCATCGCTAAATATGATAATGAAAGACTTCAAAATGAGAAGACCGAGATCCTTTTGGAGAAAACCCGTACCATGAGGAATTTGTATCTGGTGCTGTTGATAAGTGTATTACTGGGAGCCGCAACCTTAACCGCATTTTACATATATAGAAAAAAGAAGGAGCATCAGCTTAAAATTTTAAGGGCGAAGACTTCCGTGTATTTGAAGCAAATTGAAGCAAATCAGATCCAGATCAAGGAAAATGAAAAATGGGTGGCAGAAAAAGAGAAACTGATCAGGGATACCAACTTAAAGCTTGAAGAGAAGGAAGTTCAATTGTATAAACTCAAGCAGAAAGAGGATGAAACTTCCCGTCTTAAAATTGAGAATCAAAAACTTGAACGGATACGTGAGGAACTGAACCGGGAAATTGATTTACTCGCAAAGCGGAAAGAAAAAATAACGGTTATAAATGCCGGTATCGAATCGCAATATAGCCTTATCGACCGTTTGAGATCCTGGAAGCCGGGTGATTCAATTATGTCGGAAACAGAACAAAATCAGCTGCCCGATCTTATGGACAAAGAATGCAATGATTTTGCAACAAAACTGCGTATACGTTATCCTGCTCTCAAATCGCATGATATCCTGATCTGCTGTCTGATAAAACTTCGTATATCCAACGAATATATCGCATCTCTTACTTGTTGCAAATACGAATCGGTACTGACAAAACGATTCAGGATTAAACAACGTATGAATGAAAAGGAGGAGAACCTGGAATCAATTATCAATCACATCTCGTAAATAAAAGTTTTTTGACTATTTTAGACCTTTGTTTGAATGATATAAAATAACATAGCGTATGATTATAAGAAAAACCCGGTTGGAGGAACTGGATATTTTGATGGCTATTTACAACAGAGCCAGGCAATTTATGCAAGAAACCGGAAATGGAAATCAATGGATTAATGGCTATCCTTCGCGTGAAGTGATACTTGCGGATATCGAAAACGGATACAGCTATGTTTGTCTGGATGCGGAAAACGAGATAGTAGCCACCTTTTATTTCAGGATTGGTGAAGATCCTACGTATGCAAGGATAGACGATGGGAAATGGTTGAACGATGAACCATATGGCGTTGTGCATCGATTGGCAGGATCGGGGAAAGTTAAGGATGTTGGATCCTATTGTTTGCAGTGGTGTTTTGAACAGATCCCGAACATCCGGGTAGACACCCATCATGACAATGTGGTGATGCAGCATATATTAAAGAAAAACGGATTTCTCCCTTGCGGCATCATTTACGTTTCAAACGGTACAGCCCGCATTGCTTTTCAAAAGATTGGAAATAAAAAACCCGTATCAGACATTTAAGACTGATACGGGTTTTTTATATTCACCTCAAAATTCGGCTTACAGATGCTTGGCTAAATCTGAAGGAAGATAGAAGGTGTTGTTTTTATCTACATATACCACTACCGAATTAAGTTTGATTGTTTCGGTACCTTTTTTACCTGTTTGAATAAGATTGGTAAAAGGTTTGATGGTAAGTTGTTTTTTCTTGCTTTTTACTACAAGGGTAGGAGTCCCGTTCTTTTCGGTGGAAGGAACTATCTCGTATTTGTAACCTTTAAACACATCCGTGTGTTTTGCAAAGGTTTGGTTGGACATCTCGTCCAATTCACCCTTAATTTCAAATAATGCACACATGTAATGGTTTAAGTCTACATTGGTAAGAACCCCCATCGGAACATCTCCTTCGGGATGATAGGCTGCTAAAAACACCTCTTCGCCGGTATGTCCGCCCGTTGTAAATCCGAAACAGGTTTTTGAAGTAAGAAGCTTGGCTATGAATCCGGATAATGATCCACTGTACAATGATTCCAATTCAGGACCTTTTGCGCGCTCTTCCAACGGTATCGGACTGTTTTTGTATCCTTTGTTGTTGTAAAGCATTTTCAGTTCGTCGTCGTTTAGCTCGAATCCGGCATACGTACGGAAGATATTTTGTACTTCAGAGGCTGGTCTGCTGTTCAGCATCGCTTGAAAACCTTCGGATGTAAGTTTGTATTGAGCAAATTGTCCGAATAACTGATCTTTTGTAAGCTTGCTGTAATTGCTGCATCTTGAAGAACCCAGGCTGATACCGCTGTTGCCATGATCGGGAACAATGATTACGGCCGTCTCTCCGTTGGCTTTTGCAAATTCAAGAGCAGCACCACAGGCACGGTCGAAAGCCAGGTAATCTGAAGCCATTCCCATTGGATCATTGGCATGGGCAGCCCAGTCTATTTTACTTCCTTCTACCATTAAAAAGAATCCCTTTTCGTTTTGAGACAACTTGCTGATAGCGGTACGGGTCATCTCTTCCAGACTCGGGGTGGCTGTTGTATCACGATCTATATCATAAGGCATTTCCTTTTCAGAAAATAAAGACCACATTTTTTCGCCTTTAAACTCGCGCATACCCTTCAGGTTGTCTTTAAAAACACTGTAGCCGTTGTTGCGCAGATACGATTCACTCTCGGCCGGCAATAACGAAGTTCCGCCACCGATAACAACCGTCAGATCGTTGTGTGCCATCTGGGGGGCAATCCATTCATATTTTCCTCTATTGTAACTGTGCGCAGAACAGTCGGCCGGTGTGGCATGCGGAAATTCGCAGGTAAAAACCAGTCCGGTAGATTTGCCATACTTCATTTTAGCAGCTTCAAGCACGGTAACTAATGGCTGATAAGCACGGGTGGAATCGATGGGCAAGATGTCGTTGGCTGCATCCTGAACCGGATGTGTGGATACGTATCCTGCAATACTTGGAATTCCCGTCATGTAGCATGAAGTTGTAGGAGCCGAGTCGCCGATAGGGGCGTTCGACGAGAAGGTGCGTACGGTACCGCACATGTAAGGATCAATTGCCAGATTGGGCATGTCGGGGTTGTTATACCATTGTAACCAACGCGCGATCGACACCGTTGAAAGGGATGTCCCATCCGGAATTAATAATATAATATTCTTGACAGGTTTGACATTTTCAATGTCAGCCGCTTTTAAAGGACCTATCAGAATGGCCAGTAACAGCAAAAAGCTCATCGATTTCTTCATATGATTCTTAATTAGTTTTTTTAATATGGTCTGATTGAGAAAACAAATAAACAACACAATTGTTTCGAATGTGTTATTTACCTGTTTTATATTTATTACAATTGGTTTTTCATTTAAAGCTGAATAATGTTTTCTTCAAACAATGTTAGTTTTTCAACCGCATTATTCGTTACAAGGTAACTATTCTCAACTCCAACGGCACCAGTACCCGGAATAACAAACTTGGGCTCGAGTGCAAAAGTCATGTTTTCTTCCAATAATTCTTTAGAACGGGGGGTAAGTACCGGTAATTCATTGATCTGAAGACCTATGCCATGACCAACAAATTTAGCCTGTTGCTTGGTTCCCATAAAATAATCGGCTAACCCTTCTCTTTCGGCCATTTGGAAAGCCAGATTGTATAAGTCGGCACATGGAGTGCCGGGTCTGGCCATATTTTCTATCTCATGCTGAATGGCAAGAGAAACCTGATGCGCTTTATAAGCCAGTTCCGGAAGTTTGCCGATGGCATATACACGTGTCATATCCGTTAGGTAAGCCGAATAGTTGCCGGCCATATCAACCATAACGGAAGTTCCTTCTTTCAGGATTGTGCCGTTGGCACCCAATGGACAAGACGGATCCATACCTTGTCCTCCCAAAGCAAAATCGAAAGGAGAGGGGGCTTCGGCATTATCGCCGGCAAGAATACTTCCCATGTGTATATCCATATTGGCTCCAAAAGCCCTGAATATACCGATGGATCCCTGGCGACGCATTTTGTTCTCTATCTCGTATTGAAATTCAAGATCGGTGATTCCCGGTCGGTAACAAGAGGGTATTTCTGCATAAGTGGCGGCATGACCTTTAGCTGATATCCGGAACTGACTTATTTCCCAAGGGGTTTTTACCATCCGGACATTGCGCATCAGCGTAGTGGCATTGCCTGTCTCTTTCGGATTAAAAAGTTGTTGCAGACGGATGTAGTCGTTATAACTTAATTCGTCGGCTTCCAGCAGCAGTTTATTAGGTTGATTTATACCTTTTTCGGCAAGTAGGGCCGGAATTTGTTCAGGTTTACGAATGTATTCTACATTGCTTCCTGTAATTCCGTTGGGCCTTTTTACAAAAAAGCAGGGTTCACCCTGACTGGGAAGATAGAAATAACCACTAAAAATCTGACCGGTTGTATAAAAAAGATTTACATCAACAGACAGCAGACAACCGTCTGCATTCACCATCTGCATCGCTTGCTGGATGCGTTGCCATTTTAATTGTAAATCGGCACGTAGCTCTTTTGATACCATTATTTATAATCTCATTACATTTTGGGCATCAAAGGTATTAAATTTAACCTCTAATTCGATTTTAAGGATGTTTTTTTGTGTTTTAATAACGAAAATTAGCAAGGAGACTACATTATGATAGTTGTAACAATAAGTATATAGTCTCCTCGCCTGTATTACGGTTTCATGCCAAGTGCTTTTATGTATCCTTGGTTTTTAATGCAATGTGCAAACTTTATATTTTCAAGTAATTCAAGCATCGCTTTCTTAACAAGCTCCTGATCGGGTCTTGCAGCACGAATTTCGTTGAAGTTGTTGCGGGGTTTTTGCGTGTATTCCACAATCAGATCCCAGTTGGCGGGTTTCTTTATATGTACCATACAACTTGTTTTCTCCATTTTTTTGTAGGGCCAGAAGTGCCATCCCATATTATTCCGTTCCATAAGTCTGCGAAATCCTCCAACCCATTCGTCGGTGTTTTCGCCCGTCTCACCCATATACAACGGAAGATTTACCTTGTTCCGGAAATCAATGAAATCTTGTAAATTAGACTGCAGAGTGTCACACCAGTACCGGTGACAGGTATATAACATATTGCTGTCTATCGCTTTCTCGTCGAACATACTGAAATTGCTGTTCCATTGTGCTCCACCCAACAGAATAATGTGGTTGGGATCTACACTCCGGATGGCTTCTACACCTCTTTTATAGACCGGAACCAATAACTTGTTTATTTCCTCCTTATTGGTAAAATAGGTGGCGATGGGTTCGTTTAAGAGATCGTATCCCAAAACAGTCGGTTCGTTTTTGTATCTGTCGGCAATCTTTTTCCATATTTCACTGAATAACTGCTTACTGGTTTCACTTTCAAACAGCCAGGGGTAGCCGTAGCTGTCATCTATGTTATCGCCTGTTTGTCCGCCTGGGGCATCATGCATATCCAGAATAACATAAAGACCTTCGGTCTTGCACCATTTTATGACACTGTCCACACGGGCAAATCCATCCTGATTACTTTTCAGACCCATATAGTCTTCGTCGGTAAATAATTTGTAATGGAAGGGTAAACGGATGGAGTTCATGCCTGTTTGCTTGATGTAGGCTATGTCTTCGCGTGTAATGTAATTATCTTTAAATGTTTTCCAGAACTGGTCTGTAAAATCGGGACCAACCATTTCCCTGAAAGCCTGGTCAATCAGCCGGTATGAGCTTACATCTTTAAATAAAAACATATATCCTTCCGGATTCAGCCAGTTTCCAAGATTAATTCCCTGTATGAGAAATGATTCTCCGTTGGGGGTAACAATATCTTGTCCTTTAACCTTTAAAAAGGGTTTCCCATTGTTTTTAGATTTCAAAGAAGAGGCCTGGATGGTACAAAGAACTGCAAATAACAAGAATAAAAATAACACACATTTTTTCATAATCGAATGGATTTAAGAATTTTAACGTGAGCAAAGTTAGTCGTTTTTTTATTGCCTGCAATTCTTCGGATCTGATTTGTAGGATGATTTTAATTGTGGTTTAATTAGAATGAATGTGTAAAAACTTAAAAAATAATGTACATTTGCAAAATTGAATTCGCAGAGAGCGACTAATTACAAGGCTACTAAAATGTTTTTAGACTAGTATTAATATAATAGTAAATCCTGTTTAATAGTTAATTATGATTTACCAGGAAGATAGACCTATCGCATTGAGTGTAAAGGAAAATTTTGATTCAATTTATGTCAATAATTTTTCGAGGCTATTCCTGTTTGCCAAAGAATACGTATTATTTGATGAAGAGGCCGAGAATATTGTTCAGGATATTTTCTTGATGCTTTGGGAGAAAAGAGAAGCTTTGCGTGTTGACGTAAGCCTTACTGCTTATCTTTTTACACTGGTTAAGAATAAATGTATTGATTTTCTACGTCATCAAATGGTGGAGCAGATGTACTCCGAAAATGTAAAACACGAGTACAACGAGGAGCTGAATGTGAAACTGTTTGCATTGGAATCTTTTGATCATAATTTTAGTTCTGAAGAGGATATTGAAACTTTACTTAGAAATGCCATCGATAAACTACCCGAAAGATGTCGTCTGATTTTTATTAAAAGTCGTATTGAGGGTAAAAAGTATAAAGAAATCGCCGAAGAACTCAATCTGTCGGTAAACACCGTTGAAGGTCAGATTTCCATAGCATTAAAGAAATTACGTGAAGAATTAAAGGATTATTTACCTCTGCTGCTTTTTTTATACATTTGTTAAAGTATGTAAAATTTAAGAATTGCCTTGGTGGTAAATCTACCTCCGATCGCTCTTACTGTAAATGCCCCAAAAAAGAATGCACGATCTATTTATAAGATATTTTAATGGAGAGTTGTCTCCGCAAGAAAGACAGGAACTCTTTCGTAAACTTCAGCAATCGCCCGAGGATAAGAAAGCCTTTGCCGAAATGCAGAATGTTTGGGCATTGTCTTCTTTATCTAAACCTGCTGATAAGCAATTGGCCAACCGGAAGCTTGCCCAATTTAGAAAAGAGGAGAAAAAGCGATTTTTTATTCATTATATTAGACCAATGTTCGGGTACGCAGCGACGGTGGTTGTGGCTGTTGCTGCAACCTGGACAATTCTAACGCAGTTTGTTACTCCCATGAACCGGGATGCGTTGGCAGGTTACGAAGAATTTGCCACACCTGCCGGACAACGGGCCAAAGTAACATTGTATGATGGAACAGTCGTTTGGTTGAATGCAAGTTCTACGTTGCGGTATCCCAACCGATTTGCCGACGATGTAAGAAAGGTGGAGCTGGATGGCGAGGCTTTTTTTGAAGTTCAAAGAAACGAAGAGCTTCCGTTCGTGGTGTCGACCGAGAAAATGGATATCCGGGTATTAGGAACCAAATTCAATGTTTTTGCCTATAAGGGAAAACCCGAATTTTCGACTACCTTGGTGGAAGGATCGGTAAAAGTGTCTGATAAGAAAGATGATTCTCATACCATGATACTGAGCCCGTCTGAAACAGTAGAGCTGAAGGATGACAAATTGGTGAAAACTAAATACTCGATAAACGATTTGTTATTGTGGCGATCGGGTATTTATGCCTTCGACGATGTTCCTTTTGTGGATATGGTGAAGAAATTGGAACTTTATTATGATATAACCATCTATGTACATAACGATAAACTGAAACGAAATAAGTTTACAGCCAAATTCAGACAAAGAGATGGTATCGAAAGTGTTTTAAAAACACTTCAAAAGGCATATCCATTTTCATTTGTAAAAGACGATGATAAAAATACAATTACCATAAAATAAGTAATTTAAAACAGATAAGATTTAAAACAGATAGAAACCATATTATGTGTAACCTTTAAAATAGAATCAGCCTATGACATAGAAGGTCGTAAAAAAAATGCCGGCAGATGTTCCCGCATCCACCGACATAATGCTAACACAAAAATTATAAATTCAAGTATTAACACGTAAACAGTACAAAGTTATGGAAAAAGATCCTTTGTCCAATCTTTTATTATTTCAAAATTATCATTTAAAGAAATTTTTGAATGTTATGAGAATTACCTCTTTTCTTCTTTTCCTATGTGTATTTGCTTCGTTTGCAACGAACACAAGTTCGCAGAACGCTAAAGTGAATATTTCGGGAAGTAACATGACGGTCGGAAATTTTATCGACCAAGTTGAAAAACAGACAGAATACCTGTTTGTTTATAGTAAAAGTGAAGTGAATGTAGAAGAGGCTATTGCTGTTAAAAACGGCAATAAATCGGTAGCTCAATGCTTGGCCGAAGCCTTTGCGGGTACTGATGTAAAGTACGCCTTCGAAAACGACTACATTGTGTTGACTAAAAATGCTTCTCCTGCGATTGCCCAGCAAGGCAAAGTGGTTACGGGTACAATTACCGATTCCAAAGGCGAAGCCATTATTGGAGCCAATGTGCTTGTAAAAGGTTCATCATTGGGTACTACTACCGATTTTGACGGTAAATATTCATTGGAAGTACCTGCAGGAGCTGTATTACAAGTTTCATATATCGGTTACCTTTCAAAAGAGGTTGCTGTAGGCAACCAGTCTAATATAAACATCGTGCTTACTGAAGATACACAAACACTCGACGAAGTGGTTGTGGTTGGTTATGGTACTCAACGTAAATCGGATGTAACAGGTTCAATATCTGTTGCGAATGCGGACGATATTCTGAAAACCTCTTCATTTAATGCATTGGCTGGTTTGAAGGGTAAGGCATCTGGTGTGAACATCTTTACAAACTCAGGACAGCCTGGTGGTGCTACCCGTGTAATGATTCGTGGTATCGGTACCATCAACTCTTCATCAAATCCTTTGTATGTGGTTGACGGTGTTGTAATGGAAGATTTCCAATTCCTTAACCCTAATGACATCGAACGTATCGAGGTGTTGAAGGATGCTTCGGCTACGGCTATTTATGGTGCCCGCGGAGCAAACGGTGTTCTTATGGTTACTACAAAACGTGGTATTGCAGGTGAAGGTGTAAAGGTAAGCTACAATGGATATGTAAGTCTTTCGCAAGCTGCCAGCAAAATGGATGTAATGAATGCAGCCGAATTTATGGAAGCAATGAATGTAAGTTACGAAAATGATCGTAAATGGTATGGAAGTACTAAAACACTTACATTGAAAGATACCGAACTTTTCAATGCAGACGGAAGTCCTAAATATGATACAGACTGGCAGGATGAGGCAACTCGCACAGCTTTGTCTCACAATCATCAGCTAAGCATTCAACAAGGTGGAAAGAATTCGTCAGTCGGCGCATTCTTAAACTACACAGACCAGCAGGGAGTTATGTTGAATACATTTATGAAACGTATCAACGCTAAACTTACTTACGATGCAAAACCATTAAGCTGGTTGTCAACCGGTGTAAATGTCTTGGTTAACCATACCTGGCAAAATGATACCGACGAAGGTGGCGGCGGACAGGTTGCACGTCGTACTATGATTGAAATGCCGGCTATTTTCCCGGTTAAATATCCGAATGGAAAATGGTCTAACTCATTCTCTACTTCCGATTTTAGCTTCGAAGCGATGGCTAACCCGGTTCATGCTTTGGAAACAATGGAACGTATGCGTTACAGAACACAGATTTTTGGTAATGCGGCGCTGACTTTCCACCTGTTACCTGGATTGGATCTTAGAACACAGATCGGGGTAGATGCTCACCTTCGTAAATGGAGAGAATATTCACCAACGGATTTGATCAATATTTCATCTCCCAACGGATATGCGTTTATGAGTGATACCCAGCAGCTTTACTGGCAGGAAGAAACTTACCTTTCTTATAATAAGGTATTTGGAAAACACCGTGTAAATGCTGTAGCCGGTTTGTCATGGCAGGAAAGAACGTATAACTATATGTCTGTTGCCGCTTCAGGATTCTCTGATAACTTTTACGGATATAATAACTTGGGTGCAGCAAAGACTCCGGAACCTCCAACGTCAAATTATAACAGATGGGCTATGAACTCTTACTTCTTAAGAGGTGCTTATACGTATAATGATCGTTACATGGCTACAGTTACTGCCCGTATGGACGGTTCATCTAAATTTGGAGCTAACAACAAATATGCATTCTTCCCATCCTTAGGTTTGGGTTGGTTGGCTTCTAACGAAGGTTTTATGGAGGATATGACTGCTATCGATCAGCTAAAGTTCCATACCAGTTATGGTGTAACGGGTAACAGCGAAATCGATCCTTACAAATCATTGGCAACAATTTCTTCAGGTACTGCTTTGATTGATGGTGGCCGTCAGGCAACATCGTATGTGGCTCGTCTGGCTAATCCGGATCTTGAGTGGGAAAAGACAAATCAATTCGACTTTGGTTTTAACTTGAATATGTTTAAAAACCGTTTGAATTTTGATGTGTCTTATTACTACAAGCTTACAACCGACTTGTTGTTGGACAGCCCGGTTCCTCATAGTACTGGTTTCTCTTCAATTATCGACAATATCGGCGAGGTGGAAAACTTTGGTGTGGACTTTATGTTGAACAGTGTAAACGTTCAGACGAAAGATTTCTCATGGAATACAACATTGAATGTGAACTATAACCGTAATAAAATTAAACAACTGGGTGAGAATAACGAAGATATTCTTCCTGGTCCGGGTTGGGTGTCTGGTAGCCAGACAATCTTACGTGTAGGCGAATCGTTAAGCTCATTCTGGGGTTACGAACGTCTGGGTGTTTGGACAGTTGAGGAAAGAGCACAGGCTGAAGCTGCAGGTGCAAGAGTAGGTCAGGCTAAACGCTCGAAAGAAAAGAAAATCTTAGGTAAAGGTATTCCAGATTTTACAGGTAGCTTGATTAATACATTCAACTATAAGAATTTTGATTTGACTGTAGATTTGCAATTCGTAGCTGGTGTTGATATTTTACAACAGTTCTATCACTCGGCAGAAGACCGTTTCGGTTATACAAGCGGTTTGGCTTCAATCTTGCATGAAGGCTACAACGGTTCTAACCCTAACACCATGGTTCAGGCAGTCCGTAACGCTAATTTGTCTGGTCAGAGTTCAGAACTTGACTCACATTGGGTAGCCGACGGATCATACATCCGTGGTAACCTGATTCAGTTGGGCTATACATTTGATGCCAAAGCATTACAATCATTACGTTTAGGTGCACTTCGCGTGTACGCCAGCGTAAACAATGCTTTTGTCCTTGATTCAAAAGACTTCCAGGGATATGATCCTGAAGGTACTTCTCAAGGTTCTAACCAATGGGGACAGAATATGTTCTTCTATCAGTATCCGAAGCCAAGAACTTATACACTTGGTGTGAATGTTACATTTTAATAACCTTCGAATCGTATGGAAATGAAAAAGATATTTTTTGGATTAATGTGTGTGGGTTTACTGAATGTGTCTACCTCTTGTAGCGACTTTCTTGAAGAAAAACCCAAAAGTGAAATGAGTACCGGACAGAACTTTTCTGCTCCTTCTCACGCTTACAATGCCGTTAACGCTTTGTACCGTAAAGGTGCTCCTGAATTTTACGGAAATGGTGGTGTTTATATGCCTTCTACTGTAACTTTAGGTGGATATTTGTCCGGTTTTTTTGATAATGAATATAAAGGACAAGAGGTTGTTGCCGACTATAGTCAGAAATTGTCTATAACATCAAAGAACATCGCCGGAACGATGGATGGCGTTTGGGATGGTTGCTATGGTGCAATTTCACGTGCAAATACGGCTATCAAGTATATTGATAAGACTCCGGATTTACAGCAATCTGAAATTACAACTTTATTAGGCGAGGCTAAATTCTTCCGTGCTTTCAACTATTTTTATTTGGTTAAATTCTTCGGCGATGTACCTTTGATTACAGAACCGTATGAATCGTCTGAAAATATGTATGTTACACGAACCGCTTCTGCAGAAGTTTATGCGCTGATTGTAAAAGACCTGAAGGATGCTGTTGCCAGTCTTCCCAACGAAGCATTTACAAACAATAAACATCGTATTACCAAAAATACAGCCGAAACGCTTTTGGCAGATGTTTATTTAAATATGAGCGGTTTCCCACTTCAATCTAATCAATACGCTGCTGCAGCAACTGCTGCACGTAACGTAATCAATAGCGGTAAACACAAATTGATTGAGAATGGTGCTACTCCTGAAACAAGTGCTTACAATGTAATGCGTACAGAAGATAACAATATCGAGTATGTTTACACGTATGAGTCGGATGCTAGTATTTCAACGAATGCCCGTCCGCAGATTTCAATGCCTAACGTAGCTGCTACATGGGGTATTTTCAAGTATTCAATTACGAATAACGCTTATCGTCCGGTTAAACAGTATTTGAATGTGTACGACCGCGAGAAGGATTTACGTATCCAGGAGCGCCAGTTCTTCCATACTACTTATACATATGAAAAGGATGGCCAGACTATTACGAAAGTATTCCCTGAAAACGCATCTCCGGCACCTTGGTTGTGGTACGACGAATCGTCAATGCTTTCTACAGGTAAATGTGGAAAGGACCTGGCTGTTTATCGTTATGCTGAAGTATTATTGATTGCGGCAGAAGCCATTGCTCAATCGGAAGGTGTTACTGCCGAGGCTGTGAAATACCTGACTGATGTTCGTGCAAGAGCTTATACTACTACAAGCCGTTCTGCTATAGAAGCTTCTCTTACCGGTTTATCTAAAGAGGCATTTGTTCAGCAGGTATGGATTGAACGTATGCGTGAACTTCCATTGGAAATGCGTATCTGGTCTGATATTCAACGTACACGTATGTATCCTAAAACTTCGGATAGTGCACCTGGTACTGTAACCTTCGTTAATGTGGTTGGAGCAGTAAACCCATGGGGACAAACTTTCCAAACAAAGCATCTGTTATGGCCAATCTCTGATAATGAAATGCAACGTAATCCTTCGTTGGTTCAGAATCCCGGTTATGAAAATGATTAAGATTTAATAAAGAAAAGGTCCGGGTAGATAACCCGGGCCTTTTTTTATTGTTTTTTGACAGTTTCCGGGTATTATAGCCTCTGTATATTCACCTCTTTTTAGTTACTTTGTAAATTATTGCAACCAATATTAATTCTTATGATGAAGAGTAAAAATGCTTGTGCAGTGGTTCTTGCGATGGCTTTAAGCTGGATCGGGAAACCTGCAGTAGCTTCAGTGACTGAAGCCGTATTTGACCCCGTCGAGTATGTTAATCCGTTGATCGGAACGCAATCGACATTCCAATTATCTACAGGGAATACCTATCCTGCAATTGCCCGTCCCTGGGGTATGAACTTCTGGATGCCTCAGACAGGCAAAATGGGTGATGGATGGGCCTATGTTTATACCGAAAACAAGATTCGTGGCTTTAAGCAGACACATCAGCCAAGTCCATGGATCAATGATTACGGTCAGTTTGCCATCATGCCTGTGGTAGGTGCTCCTGCTTTTGATCAGGATAAACGGGCCAGTTGGTTTTCTCATAAATCGGAAGTAGCTAAACCGTACTATTACAAAGTATATTTGGCTGAACATGATGTAGTGACTGAAATTACTCCTACAGAACGTGCCGCTATGTTTCGGTTTACATTTCCACAAAGCGATAGTTCGTATGTGGTGATTGATGCTCTTGATAAGGGTTCATATGTTAAGATTTTACCAAACGAAAATAAAATTATCGGCTATACAACCAAAAACAGTGGAGGTGTTCCTGCCAACTTTAAAAATTACTTTGTTATAACATTCGATAAACCGTTTACATACGAATATACATTTGCAGACGGTGCTTTGAAAAATGATAAAGAACAAAAATCAAACCACGTAGGTGCGGTTATTGGTTTTAAAACAAAAAAGGGTGAAGTGGTACATGCAAAAGTTGCTTCCTCATTTATTAGTTTTGATCAGGCGGATCTTAACCTTAAAGAGTTAGGAAGTAACAGTTTTGATGCCGTAGCTGCTCAGGGAAAAGCCGAGTGGAATAAAGTTTTGAGTAAAATAGAAGTAGAAGGTGGAACATTAGATCAATATCGTACCTTTTATTCCTGTATGTATCGTTCGCTTCTTTTCCCACGTAAGTTTCACGAAATTGATGCTGCCGGAAAGGTTATGCACTATAGCCCTTACAACGGCGAGGTACTGCCTGGCTATATGTATACTGATACGGGATTTTGGGATACATTCCGTTGTCTGTTCCCCTTCCTTAACATGATGTTCCCCTCTGTAAATAAAGAGATGCAGGAAGGTCTGATCAATACGTATAAAGAAAGTGGATTTTTCCCCGAATGGGCGAGCCCGGGTCACCGCGGTTGTATGGTTGGAAACAACTCTGCGTCTATTTTGGTTGATGCTTACATGAAAGGGGTGAAGGTAGACGACCTGGAAACTCTTTACAGCGGACTTATCCACGGTACAGAAAATGTTCACCCAAAGGTTTCTTCAACAGGTAGACTTGGTCACGAGTATTACAACAAGCTTGGTTATGTGCCGTACGATGTGAAGATTAATGAAAATGCTGCTCGTACGCTGGAATATGCTTATAATGACTGGTGTATTTATAAATTGGCTAAAGATCTGAAACGTCCCAAAAAGGAAGTTGATTTATATGCCAAACGTGCAATGAATTATAAGAATCTCTACGATAAGGAAACCAAACTTATGCGCGGTAAAAATGCCGATGGTAAATTTATGTCTCCTTTCTCTCCTTTGAAATGGGGGGATGCTTTTACCGAAGGTAACAGCTGGCATTATACTTGGTCTGTATTCCATGATCCACAGGGATTGATCGACTTGATGGGTGGTAAAAAAGACTTTGTTCAGATGCTTGATTCTGTATTTGCCGTACCTCCTGTTTTCGACGATAGCTATTATGGTGGAGTAATTCATGAGATCCGGGAGATGCAGATTATGAACATGGGTAACTATGCGCATGGAAATCAGCCTATTCAGCATATGATTTATATGTATAACTATGCTGGAGAACCATGGAAAGCCCAGTATTGGTTGCGTGAAGTGATGAACAGAATGTATACTTGTAATCCGGATGGGTATTGTGGTGACGAAGATAATGGTCAGACTTCTGCCTGGTATGTGTTTTCTGCATTGGGATTTTATCCGGTATGTCCTGGTACGGACGAATATGTGATGGGGGCTCCATTGTTTAAAAAAGCGACTATTACTTTTGAAAATGGAAATAAAATGGTGATTAATGCTCCTGAAAACAATGCGAAGACTCGTTACATAGAATCGATGACTCTGAACGGTAAAAACTATACTAAAAATTACCTGAAACATGCTGATTTGCAAAATGGAGGAGAAATAAATATCCGTATGAGTGAAACTCCAAATAAACAAAGAGGTATTCAGACTTCAGATTTTCCATATTCATTCTCTGTAAATGAGAAAAAATAAATAGATAATGAAATTATTCAGTAGTAAGGTTATGTCAGGCATCTTTGTATGCCTGACATTCTTTTCTTTCTCCTGTTCAGTTAAGGAGAAAGCCGAGGTTAAGGATTATGTATCTTATGTGGATCCGTATATCGGATCCGGAGCGCACGGCCATGTATTTGTAGGTGCCAATGTTCCTTTTGGAGCTGTTCAGGTTGGTCCGCAGAATATTCATAAGGGCTGGGACTGGTGTTCGGGGTACCATTATTCGGATAGTGTGATTATTGGATTCTCTCACACACACTTAAGTGGGACCGGGTGTGCCGATTTAGGCGATATTTTATTGATGCCTTATACGGGAACTGTAAGAACGGCCCGTGGTGAGCAAGATAATATTGAAGGGAGTTGTTCTTCTTATTACAAGCACGAGAATGAAATTGTTACACCTGGTTTCTATTCCTTGTTGATGGATAATGGAGTGAAAGCAGAGCTTACCGCAACCGAACGTGTGGCCATGCACCGCTATACTTTTCCTAAAGAAGAAGCACATATTCTTATTAATCTGAAGGAAGGAAATGGCGACAATGCGTATGATACTTACCTGAAGCAGTTGGACGAATTTACAATCGAAGGATATCGTTTTTCCAAAGGATGGAGCCCGCAACACAAGGTTTTCTTTACCTTAAAGTGCGACCAGCCTATGAAGGTTTTGCAACTTTTTAACGATGATGAACCTGCGGCTGAGGGCACTTTGACTGGTCCTGCAGTAAAGGGCGTGATTTCATTCGAAAAGAATCCGGAATCTGTATTGATTAAGGTTGCCATTTCTTCAGTTAGTTGTGCCAATGCTAAAGCAAATATGGAATCAGAATTGGCTCACTGGGATTTCGATCAGGTAAAACTAAATGCCAAAACAGTTTGGAACGAAGCGTTGTCTTGTATCGATGTCGATACAAAAGACGAACGTGCGAAGAAAATATTTTATACCTCTTTGTATCATACATTTATTGCTCCAACTTTATACTGTGACGTGAATGGAGATTTCCGCGGACATAATGATTCGGTTTATACCAATGTTAGCTGGAAGAATTATTCTACTTTCTCACTTTGGGATACATATCGTACGTTGAATCCATTATTTACAGTTATCAAGCCTGATATGGTAGGGGATATGATTAATTCATATCTTGGTATTTATGATCAACAGGGTAAACTTCCTATCTGGCCTTTGGTTGGAGGTGAAACGGAGTGTATGCCTGGTTACAGTGCAATCCCGGTTATTGCCGATGCTTATTTGAAAGGATTATCCGGCTTTGATGCAGAGAGGGCGATGAATGCCATGCTTGTGTCTTCTACATACCCCAAGCAGAAAGGAGTTCCTTATGTAATGGAACTAGGCTATATTCCCTGCGATAAGTTACATGAAGCAACTTCGGTGGCTATGGAATATGCTGTGGGAGACTGGGGTATTGCACAGATGGCCAAAAAGATGGGTAAGGATTCTGTATACAACGAATATCTGAAAAGAGGAAAATACTATACACAATACTTTGATAAGGATATAAATTACATCCGTCCGAAAAATTCTGCCGGGAAATGGACTGCTCCTTATGATCCTTTTTTGTCTGTTCATGGAACAGGTGATTTTTGTGAGGGTACCGGCTGGCAGTATACTTTTTTTGTTCCGCAACACCCTGAAGGTCTCATTGAGTTGTTTGGCGGCGACGAACCTTTTATATCCAAATTAGACTCTCTGTTTGTTGCAGAAGGCGATATGGGTGAAGGCTATTCGGCCGATATAACCGGACTGATTGGTCAGTATGCTCATGGAAATGAGCCTAGTCACCATGTCGCATATTTATATCCGTATGCCGGCGAGCAGTGGAAAACAGCTAAAATGGTTAGATATATTCAAAATGAATTCTATACGGATGCTCCGGATGGTATTATAGGAAACGAAGATTGCGGACAGATGTCGGCCTGGCATATCATGTCGGCATTAGGATTCTATCAGGTAAATCCTTCTAATGGTGTATTTGTATTTGGTAGTCCGTTGTTCGACAAAGCCTCGGTTACACTACTCGGTGGAAAACGTTTCGAAGTGGTAACAGAAAACAATTCGAAAGAAAATATCTATATTCAATCGGTAACTTTGAACGGCAAACCATATGAAAAATCCTATATTCTTTATCAGGATATAATGAATGGTGGTACACTCAAATTTGTAATGGGTAACCAGCCTAACAAAGAATTTGGTAAAGATGTAGCAAACCGTCCGGTTACAGCTATCTAATTTTATTTAACTCAAACGCATAACAGTATGAATAGTAATTTCGTAAAAAAAGGTTGGAATTTGCTGCTGGCAACGATACTGCTAACGGGATGTCAGACTAACGGAATTGGTAATTACTCGGAAGAGTTATCCAAAGAGCCGGTCGACTTTGTAAATCCCTATATGGGAAATATAAGTCACCTGCTGGTGCCTACCTATCCAACGGTACATTTACCTAACAGTATGTTGCGTGTGTACCCGGAACGGGGTGATTTTACAGGCGACCGTTTATATGGCTTACCTCTTATCGTTACCAGTCACCGGGGTAATTCTGCATTTAACCTGAGTCCTTTTCAAGGGAATCCGGAAGAAATGAAACAGGTTATCAGCTATAGTTACGATCAGGAAAAGATTGATCCTTATCGTTATCGTGTATTCTTGGATGAAGTGAACATGGATGTGGATTTTGCCCCGTCATTTCAATCTGCCTTGTATTCAATCACTTTTGGAAACAAAGCTCCAAATTACCTTATCTTCAATACGCGTAATGGAGAGTTGATTGCTGAGGGTAATAGTGTGAGTGGTTTTCAATACGTAGATCAGAAGACGAGGATTTACATATATGCTGAAACAAACCGTTTCCCGGAAAAGACAGGTACGCTTATAGCTGATAGTTTAACGTTCGGTCAGACAAAGGCCGTTGGACGCAATGCTGCTTTAGTATTGGCTTACGGTGAAAAAGAGCAAAATATAGGTCTTCGATATGGTATTTCATTTATAAGTACTGAGCAGGCTAAAAAGAACCTTCAAAGAGAAATTACTGCTTACGATGTAGATGTGGTAGCTAAAGCTGGTCGCAATGAATGGAACAAATCATTGAGCAAGATCAAAGTGTCCGGTGGAACAGACGATGAAAAAACGATTTTTTATACGTCTTTGTACCGTACCTATGAACGAATGATTTGCATTTCAGAAGATGGAAAGTATTACAGTGCTACAGATGGTCAGATTCATGAGGATGGAGGGATGCCTTTCTATACTGATGATTGGATTTGGGATACATACCGGGCCACACATCCATTACGTGTGCTGATTGAACCCCAGAAAGAACTGGCCATGGTGTCCTCTTATATACGGATGGCACAGCAGTCTCCCGAAGGATGGATGCCTACTTTTCCTGAAGTAACCGGCGATAGTCACCGTATGAATGGAAACCATGCGGTTGCCGTAATTTGGGATGCATATTGTAAAGGTCTGACCGGTTTTGATTTATTAGCTGCTTATGAGGCATGCAAGAGCGCTATAATGGAGGAGACACTTGCTCCATGGGTTCGTGCTAAAGCGAGTGAATTGGATGATTTCTATAAAAAGGAGGGATATTTTCCTGCTTTGCATCCGGGTGAGCCTGAGACTAGCAAATCTGTACATCCTTTTGAAAATCGCCAGGTTATTGCTGTTACCCTGGGTGCAAGCTACGACGACTGGTGTCTGTCACAAATTGCCAAAGCATTAGGAAAGACGGACGATTACAATTATTTTCTGAAAAGATCCTATAACTATCGGAATGTGTTTAATAAAGAAACATCCTTTTTCCATCCTAAAGATAAAAATGGGAAGTTTATTATGCCTTTCGATTATGTATTTTCGGGCGGTCAGGGTGCACGCGCGTATTATGGCGAAAATAATGCATGGGTATATCGTTGGGATGTACAGCATAATGTTGGCGACTTGGTAACTTTGATGGGGGGACAAGAGAATTTCGTTCAGAATCTGGATCAGATGTTTAATGAACCTCTTGGCAAAAGTAAATTTGAGTTTTACCGTGTTTTGCCTGATCATACCGGAAATGTAGGTCAATTCTCTATGGCTAATGAACCTAGTCTTCATATTCCTTATCTGTATAACTATGCCGGACAGCCTTGGAAAACTCAAAAGCGAATCCGTAAATTGATTCAGGAATGGTTCCGGAACGACCTGATGGGAGTGCCAGGAGATGAAGATGGTGGTGGTATGTCGGCATTTGTAGCCTTTTCGCAGATGGGATTCTATCCAGTTACCCCGGGTTCTCCTACCTATAATATTGGAAGTCCGGTTTTCACGAATGTAATTTTGGATTTAGGTAATGGGCATACTTTCGAGATAAAGGCGGAAAATTGTTCGGATGATAATAAGTATATTCAGTCGGCCATGCTGAATGGGAAACCATTAAATCAACCTTGGTTCAATCATAAAGATATTGCCAATGGTGGTGTATTGGAATTAAAAATGGGAGATAAAGCAAATAAAGAATGGGGTGCTAAATTACCACCTCCTTCTGCCGAAAAGATAAACTAACATTTATATTCCTTTCATTTTATCCCCCGTATCTAATAGATATGGGGGATTTTGTTGTTCGCCCAGCACGAACGTATTCTAACGGGTGTAAGTCCCCAACGCGCCCTAACAGCGGGAAGCGTCCAGCCAACGACAAGGGTGTTCATCGCGAGGTGTAATCTGAAGGAAGTCTTCGGCAAAGATCTGGCCTGACGAACAGAAACTTGATACCAAGGCTCACGAGTGTGGATTAGTTTGCAATACAAAACAAAGTCCGATAGCTGTTCGGAACACTTGGAGTAAATCAAGCAGGTATAAGATTGAAAGAATACGTCCATAACTGGGGAGATCTCACGGGCGAGGTCATCCGAGCAGTAACAACGAACCGTGAGAAGTCAGCAGAGGTCATAGTAACCGGGAAGGGAAAAAAAACATCGACAACCTGGTGAAGGACTGAACTTTAATTAAACTGGAATTATTACATTATTACCAAATGGAAGAAACAATGCAGCAAACAACAGAATCTGTTGGCTGCCATCAGATGAATAGGACGGAATCCGAAGGGTATGATGGAGCGCAGACTTTAATGAGGATAATAGGTGAGAACCTAGTGGAAGTGCAGACAGGCACAACCAATTTGTTGGAACTTATCCTGAGTCCCGAAAACTTAAATCGATCTTATCGGCAAGTAATAGGGAATGACGGATCCGGAGGTGTCGATAAGATGGGAACGAGCGAACTGTTGCCATACCTGAACCTCCACAAAGACGAATTGATAGAGCAACTACAAAAGGGTAAGTACCGGCCCAATCCGGTCCGTCGTGTCGATATCCCCAAGGACAACGGCAAGGCACGTCAACTCGGTATCCCTACGGTTGTTGACCGGTTCATCCAACAGGCTATAAGCCAAGTGTTGATACCGATATACGAACGAGAGTTCAATGATAACAGTTTTGGCTTCCGCCCAAACCGCAGCGCCCACGATGCGCTGAAGCGGGTACAGGAGTATGCTGACAATGGGTATCATTACTGCATAAACCTAGACTTGGAGCGATTCTTCGATACAGTAAACCATAGCAAGCTTATAGAGGTGTTGTCACGTACAATCAAGGATGGACGGGTAATTTCACTTATCCATCACTATCTCAAAGCGGGCGTAATGGTTGCTCATAAGTATGAATCAACCGAGGAGGGGGTTCCTCAAGGGGGTCCGTTAAGCCCGATTCTAAGCAATATCTTGCTGAATGAGCTTGATAAAGAGTTATCTCGCCGAGGTCATCCATTTGTCCGCTACGCAGACGACTGTCTGATTTTGGTTAAAAGCAAGCGTGCCACAGAGCGAGTACGAGACAGTATATCCACCTATTTAGAGAAGAAACTCTTCCTTAAAGTGAATATGGAAAAGACCATCATTAGAGATGTTCGAGGCATGAAATACCTTGGCTACTCATTCTACTGAAGGTCCAAAGGCAAGTGCGGTCTACGCACCCACCGTACAAGTCAAGATAAGTTCAAACGCACGCTCAAACAAATAACCAAACGAAACAATGGAAAAGGTTATGCATGGCTAAAGCAACGATTGTCACAATACGTACGAGGCTGGCTAACTTACTACAGTTTAGCAGACATGAACCAATTTATCCAAAAGACGGATGGTTGGTATCGTCGCAGGCTAAGGACGTATATATGGAAGAGTTGGAAGAAAATCAGCACCAAATCACATAATCTCCAGAAATGTGGTATAAACAAACATCAGGCTTGGCAATGGGCTAATACCCGTAAAGGATACTGGCACATAGCCAACAGCTGGGTGCTGCATCGGGCAATTACAGATGAGAGTCTTGACCGAGCAGGTTATCCACAAATAATGAGATTATATCGCCGTCTGCATCGTAATTAAAGAACCGCCGTATGCCGAACGGCATGTACGGTGGTGGGAGAGGTCGGAAAACAAAAGAAGGAAGAAAACTACTTTTGTTTTCCTCCTACTCGATTGTAATATAAATTATTTATTTACTTTTGTTTTCTCTTAAATACTTATGTTTGCTCACTTATGGATATCCATCGAACAAAGGCTTATGTGCGTTTGCATAGCAGAAAAAACCAAAAAGGGAAGATTCTGCCAGTATATACTAATAAAGATGTACACGTATGTGCTAATTGCAGCGTAGTTTATGAAGGATTGTTTTGTAATAACTGTGGCCAAAGTTGCCACACAGAGAAGTTTACCTATAAATCTGTTATCAAGAATTTTTTTGGAGGATTGACCAATATCGATCAAGGTTTCTTCTTTTCTATCAAAGAGCTTTTTATCAGGCCGGGATATATGGTGAGGGATTACATTGGAGGCAGGCGTGTACTTTATTTTCGTCCGCTTCAGATGTTGTTTGTGTTGGGAGCCATCTATATGTTAATGGTGCAAGCGATTGATCCGGCATCACTTAAGGAAGCTCCGGTATCGGTGGCAAAAGAATTGGAACTGGAGTGGGGAGGTAGGAATTTATTTAAATGGGTTACAGATTCTCCGTTTATCCAATCGGTTTATGGTGTTATAAAAACACTTTTTTCCAGCAATAAAGCGCTTGAAATTGTATGTACACTTCCTTTTTTAGCATTGGCTACACAGTGGGCTTTCCGTAAAAGGGTAAATAAAGTTCATTACAATTTGGTTGAGCTTTTTTTTGTTAGAACGTATGCTGCATCCCAATTGTTAATTGTTTCTATGATTATGCTCCCATTTACTGGTGATGCAAGTAAAGGAACTCCCTGGTGGCTTGATTTTATTTTTTCAGTTTGGATATACAGCCAGCTATTTAATACTAAATTGTCGACTACCGTAAAGCGTACCGTTTTGATGTATTTATATGCAGGTGTACTGATAGTTGCTTTTGTGGTTTTGGCTTTGGCTTTTGTGGTTGTATTAGCTTGGACTTTAGATTTATATAAAGTGAATTAGTTTTAATTTTAATTTAGACTACTATGCAACGACGTAATTTTTTTAAATCCATTGCCGCAACAGGATTGGGCGCAGCTTTAAGTCCTGTTATTAAATCGGCTCCGGTTTATACTGCCGATTCAGTCAAGCCCAAAACAAACATTGCAGAGGCAATGGCTGTTCCCAGAACCACCTTATCGATGCCCGGAAAATATCCTGGCAGGGTTGTAAAGGTAAATAATGCAAATGCTGTGGTGGATGGTAAGCCTTCTGAAGAGGCTGCTTACGAGATGCTGAAGCGTTGCATGTTGGAACTTACAGGAGAACATGACCTTTCCAAAGCCTGGCTTCAATTTGTAGGACCGGAAGATGTGATTGGTATTAAGGTTAATCCTGTTGCCGGTAAATTATTAACTACCTCGCATGCTGTTACGCGTTCGATTGTAAAGCAATTGGAAGAGGCGGGTATAAACAGATCTAATATCACTAGTGTCCGGTTAAAACTACCAGATATTCAACTGGTTAGAACTATTCGGACTGGTTAAATTGTAATTTGTATTTATAAATAGCTCATTTATAGGCATTTTCTCAAACAAAGTCAAGCTGAAAATCTGCAATAAAGTGTAGAGCGGCGGCTCTAATTTCATTTTCTTTTTGACTATTGAGACAAGCAGATACATACAGATTGCTATCCATATTTGGGTGTACACTGCGTTTCTGCTGGTGCCATAAAAAGCTTTTATCCGAAGATGCTGTTTTATCCATTTGAAAAACAGTTCAATCTTCCATCGTTCTTTGTATAACTGAGCAATTGTAAAGGCTGGTAACTCTAAGTTATTCGTCAAGAAAACATAAATCTTGCCGGTTTCGGCATCTTGATATTTTATCCTCCTCAAATAGTCTGGATAATCTTTCTTGATGTAAAAGCCTGTCAGTTTTATAGATTGATCGTATTTGAGTCCGGTGGTCTTGTCCACCTTTCGACTATACACTCTTCTGGCAGCCATGTTATCCTTGGCCCTAGTCACGAAGAACGCGCGTTGTTCGTGGATGATAGTGTAGAACCGAAAGAAATCGACATAACCTTTGTCCATTACATAAATGGCACCAGGCTCGACTACGATATGTTCCATTACATTGACGTCGTGGCATAAACCATCCGTCAAATGTACAAATGTGGGTATGGAGCCCCGCAAGTCCAGCAACGTGTGCATTTTAACAGCACCTTTGTTTTTGCGAAACTTCGCCCATGGAAAAAGACTTAAGCACAAGTCGATGGTGCTGCTGTCCAAGGCGTACACCATGTTTTTGACATCAAGCTTGAACTCGTTATCCTTTTCATAAAGGTGTCGAGCCTCCTTGATCAGAACTTGTGCGTAGTCTGCATAAATTCGCCAATCCCGACTTTCGTTGGCCTCTGCCAATGTGGATTTAGGAACCGGCTGCTTTATGCCTGAATGATATAATTTATTGGAAAACGCTGTCAAGCAAGATTCGATGTCACGTAAACTTTCCCTATAGGTAAGTTGAGCAAAACCCATCACATAAAAGTGTTCCTTACAGGTAAAGTTCCTTACGCGATGGTTACCCTTGTACTTTTCAACACACTTGTTGAATTCATAAGTCGGTAAAAATGACATCAGTTGCGCGAAAACGGTTTTCCCTATATTCATGATTTACGGTATTTTTCGTAAATCTAGGTAATTTCCAATATTTTCAAATCGAAAAATTAAAGAACGTATTTGAAAGCCTTTATCAATGCGGGTTTCAGGAGTTTGTTAAAGTCCTTAACCGGACACTAGTGATCTAATATGATGATTTGGGATAGAAGGGAAATGCAGTTGCATGAGACTGGTTATACTGAAGATAATTATCCCGGAATTAAAATCAAGGGTACTGAATGTCAGGATGCACAGGGAGGTTTTATCAATAAGGATGGTAAGTTCTATAGTGAGGACCGTATTGATAAAAAGTGCTATTTCTTTGCAGATGTTGAAGGTGAATACGATGCATATACAATGCCTTATATGGTGAATGGAGGAAAGAATTCATACTTTACAAAAATTTGTACTGAAGATGTTACCAAGATTATTAATGTACCTGTATTGAAAAACGCTGGTAGTGCTGTAACGTTGTGTCTGAAGAATCTTGCCTTTGGCGCAATTACAAACACAGGGAGACTTCATCAGCAATTGTGGCATGAAACCTGTGCTTATGCATGTGCATTTTCTCCTTTACGTGATAAGGTTGTGCTTAATATAGTTGATGGCCTTATTGGTTGTTTTGATGGAGGTCCGTCAGCTAATCCCCAGTTTATGTGTAATTATAATACGTTGCTGGTTGGATCTGATCCGGTGGCGGTCGACCGCATCGGTCATGATATTGTTATAGCCAAACGAATTGAGGAGGGAATTCAAGTAAAAGATAAACCTGAGGCTATTCGATTTATGCATCTGGCTGAAGAGCTTAAACTAGGGATTGCCGACCGGAATAATATTTCACTTACAGAATTTAATGTATAGAAAATGAAAGAGAAAATAGGTTGTCTGATAGCTTTTTTCTTGATCCCGTTGTTTTTATATGCTCAACAGATAAAAGATGTTGAGGTAAAAAGAGAGCGAGTTTTTACAGGTGAAGGATTGTACGGATACATGAATGGTGGTGCTGATCTTTATCTTGAATATGGTGTGTATAAACTTACTGCAAGGGATTTGATTTACAAAGGAGAGGAGTATATGCTTGAAATATATGAATTACCTTCTCCTGAGGATGCCTTTGGAATATATTCTCTACATGTTTTTAAATGTATGCGTGCTGACACGCTGGGGTGTATAGATTGTTTATCGACATATCAGCTGCAGCGGGTTTCCGGGAACAAATATATTTCGCTTGTATTCCCAACAGGTTCTGCAGTTGCTAGAAATGAAGCTGATTCTTTATTGCGTTTGTTTGTATCTGAGAATGAGGAGAAACCTGCTATTCCTGATATATTAGATATAAAAGAGCCATTATCGGGAAACCTTAAATTTGCAAGGGGAAAATTATCGGCATCCAATGTGCAATCATCTTTATTTAATTTGCTCGATGGCGTTAAGATAAAAGCTCTCTGGCATCTATCCGGTAAGGCAACACGGGAAAACCGTGCGTTGATTTATCCGGAAGATAAAGTCAATATTAAACTGATAAAAAGCAGGATTCCAGATGAAGATGTGCTAATGACAGGCGAGAATTATATTTTTATCAAATGTAGAGAAGAAGAGTCGCCGGCTCAAAATAGCTCTCCATTTGGCTTTTAACATCCAATTGTATTCATTTCTGTGTTGCAGAACATATAATAATAATTTTATAGTCATAGGTAGATTGTTACCTTTGTAGTGATTGTTAATTTTTATTTTTGAGAAAATTTATTGAGACAATTAATCATTTTATTTATTGATTAAAGTTTTAAAGTTTAGGTTTAAATAAAAAAATCCGGTTCGTGAGAATCGGATTTTTTGTATTAATGGGGAGTTGCATCTATATTTGCAGCTCGTTTATGTATTAAATAGATTAAACGTAATAATCTGAATTTGAATGAAAGAAGAATTTATGAGAAGGGCCATCGCCCTGTCGGTCGACAATGTAAAGAATGGAGGAGGTCCTTTTGGTGCGGTTATCGTAAAAGATAATGAAATCATTGCTACTGGAGTAAACCGGGTTACAGCCTCCTGTGATCCAACGGCTCATGCAGAAGTAAGCGCTATTCGTAATGCATCAGCAAAGTTGGGAACATTTAATTTAAGCGGTTGCGAAATTTATACTTCATGCGAACCTTGCCCCATGTGTCTCGGTGCTATCTATTGGGCCAGATTGGATAAGATTTATTATTCCAACACTAAAGAAGATGCAAAGGATATTGCTTTCGATGATTCGTTTATATATGAAGAAATTGCGCTGGAACCTTCGGATAGGAAATTACCTTCCGAATCTCTTCTTAGAAATGAGGCAATAAAGGCTTTTCAAGCATGGGCTTCAAAGGACGATAAGGTGTCTTATTAGAAAGATATTAGCTGTTTTTGATATTAGAATGGTTCAGATTATTTTCTCATATAATCTGAACCATTTTAATCCATAATTTCCAAGTCCTAGGTCGACAGTGCCAGTGTATATGAATCCGTTTTTTTCGTATAACTTTATTGCAGGGATATTCTTTTCATAAACGTCTAGTCGAATAGTTTTTATGCCTGAATTTTTAGCAAATTCAATGCTGTAGTTGAGTAATGCGTTCCCTATTCCTTTTCCCATAAAATTGGGATGTACTACGAATGTACGTATCACGTAAATATTATCGTAGGTAGTTTCAACCAGCCAATCAGCATCATCGTATGCTTCTTCAGGTTGATGATTAAGAATTATAGATCCTGTAATTTTACCTTCAGAACGAGCCACGAACAGAGTCTTACTCCTTATTCCTTCTGTCGCATTCTTTCGCGTAGGATATATACCTTTAATCCATCCAGGATAATTGGTGTGCATCGATAAGTAATCGTTCAGGTTATTATATAGCAGTTCCAGTTCGTCTATATCGGAAGTAACGCCTAGTTCAAATATTAGATCCATTTTGTTATTTTATGCAAAGATATAATTTATATATTAAGATAGCTGTCTTGCTCGACGCATTTGATAAAACTTTAGACGACTTTCTACTGTTTGTTGTTTAATATATGCGAGTATGGTTTTAATAATATTAACAAACTTAATAATTAGGTGATGAAAGGACTTTTTAATAAAATATTTAAGTTACAAGATAATGTCGATTACCAATCTCTTCTTCAAGAAGGAGCTGTTGTGGTTGATGTGCGATCAAAAGAGGAATATATGGAAGGGCATATTCGAAACTCTTTGAATATTCCTCTTGATGTTTTAAATCGGAATATTGCTAAATTAGATAAAGAAAGTGTGATCATCACAGTTTGTCAAAGTGGGATTCGTAGTCGTAGTGCTGCAAATTTTCTAAAAGAAATCGGTTTCTCCCGGGTTTACAACGGAGGATCGTGGCATAATCTTCGTTAGGCAGTTTTCTTTTAATATATATAATGTACGCGAGGGAAAAAGGCTTTGCAAGGGGGTGTAAGTGGGGTGAAAAAAAGATTTGTAGTTAAGGTGCGGGATATCAGGGATTAAGGGAGATTGGGTGAAAATAGTTTAAAAAATAGTTTGCAAAAGGTTTGGAGTGTATGTTGTAAAGCACTACTTTTGTCCCCGCATTCAAGAGAGAACGGCACAATAAATAACAAAATGACAAAAACTTCCGAAAACATTTGGAAGATAAGAAATAAAGTTATTATCTTTGTACCCGCTTTCACTCTGAAAGTATAAACAAGAGTTCTTTGAAAGATTTACATATCAACAAAAAGTAGTACAAGAATTGAGAAGATCAGTGATGATTTTCTTGGACGTAAAGAATCAAAATTAATACCGTCAATTGTAAACTAATAATAGAAGGGAATTCTGAGCAAGAGATATTAAGACAAACAAATTATACAACGAAGAGTTTGATCCTGGCTCAGGATGAACGCTAGCGACAGGCTTAACACATGCAAGTCGAGGGGCAGCATAGAAGTAGCAATACTTTGGTGGCGACCGGCGCACGGGTGAGTAACGCGTATGCAACCTACCTATCAGAGGGGAATAACCCGGCGAAAGTCGGACTAATACCGCATAAAACAGGGGCACCGCATGGTGATATTTGTTAAAGAAATTCGCTGATAGATGGGCATGCGTTCCATTAGGTAGTTGGTGAGGTAACGGCTCACCAAGCCGACGATGGATAGGGGAACTGAGAGGTTGGTCCCCCACACTGGTACTGAGACACGGACCAGACTCCTACGGGAGGCAGCAGTGAGGAATATTGGTCAATGGGCGAGAGCCTGAACCAGCCAAGTCGCGTGAAGGAAGAAGGATCTATGGTTCGTAAACTTCTTTTGCAGGGGAATAAAGTGCAGGACGTGTCCTGTTTTGTATGTACCCTGAGAATAAGGATCGGCTAACTCCGTGCCAGCAGCCGCGGTAATACGGAGGATCCGAGCGTTATCCGGATTTATTGGGTTTAAAGGGTGCGTAGGTGGTTTGATAAGTCAGCGGTGAAAGTTTGCAGCTTAACTGTAAAAATGCCGTTGAAACTGTCGGACTTGAGTGTAAATGAGGTAGGCGGAATGCGTGGTGTAGCGGTGAAATGCATAGATATCACGCAGAACTCCGATTGCGAAGGCAGCTTACTAAGCTACAACTGACACTGAAGCACGAAAGCGTGGGGATCAAACAGGATTAGATACCCTGGTAGTCCACGCAGTAAACGATGATTACTAGCTGTTTGCGATACACAGTAAGCGGCACAGCGAAAGCGTTAAGTAATCCACCTGGGGAGTACGCCGGCAACGGTGAAACTCAAAGGAATTGACGGGGGCCCGCACAAGCGGAGGAACATGTGGTTTAATTCGATGATACGCGAGGAACCTTACCCGGGTTTGAACGTAGGGAGACAGGGGTGGAAACATCCTTTTCAGCAATGACTGCCTACGAGGTGCTGCATGGTTGTCGTCAGCTCGTGCCGTGAGGTGTCGGCTTAAGTGCCATAACGAGCGCAACCCTTATTTCCAGTTACTAACAGGTGAAGCTGAGGACTCTGGAGAGACTGCCAGCGTAAGCTGTGAGGAAGGTGGGGATGACGTCAAATCAGCACGGCCCTTACATCCGGGGCGACACACGTGTTACAATGGTAAGGACAAAGGGCAGCTACCGGGCGACCGGATGCGAATCTCTAAACCTTATCTCAGTTCGGATCGGAGTCTGCAACTCGACTCCGTGAAGCTGGATTCGCTAGTAATCGCGCATCAGCCATGGCGCGGTGAATACGTTCCCGGGCCTTGTACACACCGCCCGTCAAGCCATGGGAGCCGGGGGTACCTGAAGTTCGTAACCGCAAGGATCGACCTAGGGTAAAACTGGTGACTGGGGCTAAGTCGTAACAAGGTAGCCGTACCGGAAGGTGCGGCTGGAACACCTCCTTTCTGGAGCCTGAGTTCCCTTTTACGGTTTGCAAGGTATTAAGGAAGGAACAAACTTTATGTTCCTTGTACTACTGCTGTTTGATATGATAAACAATATATGATCTTATAAAACTGGGAAACCAGAAGAGAAACAAGAGGCTGAAGCGCCGCCCGGATATCTCCCTGCAAAGGAAGATGAACAAAAGGAAAGAGCTTCAGGCAAAGGTAAGAAAGCCAGTCCTATAGCTCAGTTGGTTAGAGCGCTACACTGATAATGTAGAGGTCGGCAGTTCAACTCTGCCTGGGACTACGAACGAAAAGACGGGGGATTAGCTCAGCTGGCTAGAGCATCTGCCTTGCACGCAGAGGGTCAACGGTTCGAATCCGTTATTCTCCACAACAACCGGAGCCGCAAGGCAAAGGTAAAAAGATCTTTGACATGATGGACAACAAAGCAATAAAGTAACAAAAAAAGAGCAAGCTTTAAAGATATATCAATCCGACACATGCCTTATGGCAATATATGTGCACGGAAAGAGAAAGTAAGCAAGGGCAGACGGTGGATGCCTTGGCTCTCGGAGGCGAAGAAGGACGTGATAAGCTGCGATAAGCGCGGGGGATGTGCAAATAACAATTGATCCCGCGATTTCCGAATGGGGCAACCCGGCAGGTTGAAGGCCTGTCATTCCGTAAGGAAGGCAAACGTGGGGAACTGAAACATCTAAGTACCCATAGGAGAAGAAAACAAAAGTGATTCCCCAAGTAGTGGCGAGCGAACGGGGAACAGCCCAAACCTATGCTGTTGAGGCAGTATAGGGGTTGTAGGACTACGATGTGGCAAGAAATTAGTAAAGTGGAACGTTTTGGAAAGAACGGCTATATAGGGTGACAGCCCCGTACACGACTTACTGACGAAGCCTAGTAGTATCCTGAGTAGCGCGGGACACGAGAAATCCTGTGTGAAACTGCGGGGCCCATCCCGTAAGGCTAAATACTCCCGAGAGACCGATAGCGAACCAGTACTGTGAAGGAAAGGTGAAAAGAACCTCGAACAGAGGAGTGAAATAGACCCTGAAACCGTCTGCCTACAAGCGGTCGGAGCATCTATAGGATGTGACGGCGTGCCTTTTGCATAATGAACCTACGAGTTACTGTCATTGGCAAGGTTAAGGACTTCAGGTCCGGAGCCGAAGCGAAAGCGAGTCTTA